>JAEEWP010000059.1 GCA_016287465.1 Caryophanales bacterium
CTAATTAGAAAGATAAGGGGTACATTTATGCCCATGGAAGAAACTGTTATTCAAAATCAAGAAAATACACCAAAGGAAAGCGTCTGGAAAAAGATCCAAACCTTCCTCATGAAGAGCACCAACGGCATGGCCCTTGGACTCTTTGGAACACTCATCATCGGAACCATCATCGCCCTCTTCGCGAAGATTCCTGTTCCAGGATTTGATCAAATTGCTGCGTTTGCGACTCTCGTCAAAGGACTTATGGGCGCCGGCATCGGCTTAGGCGTTGCTTTGTCTCTTGGCTGTCAGGGCGTCAGTGTTGTCGCCATCATGGCTGCAGGCGCGGCCGGAAACCTTGGTTTCGGTTTTGCTTTAACCGATTTCAAAATGGAGACCTATAGCGGCGACCCACTCTCCTGCTATTGCTCTGCAATCATTGCCTATTTCGCCATCACCTTGATCATGAGAAGAAAGACTCCGGTCGATCTCATCCTCATCCCTCTTGTCGGTCTTGGCTTTGCTCTTATCTACTGCTTCTTAGGCTCATATTGGATCCATCAGGTGACCATCCTTCTTGGCGATGTCATCAAGGCTTCATTCGATGTCATCCCATTCCTCATGTGCATCATCGTCTCTGTCCTCGTTGGCATGGCGTTGACCGCTCCAATCAGTTCTGTCGCGATCTGTGTTGCTATTGGCATTGGAAATGTCCCTCTTGCCGCAGGTGCCGCCCTTATCGGATGCTGCACGCAGATGGTTGGCTTTGCCACCCAGGCTGCCCGCGATAACAAATGGGGCAGCGTCGTTGCCATTGGCATCGGAACCAGCATGCTTGAATTCAAGAACATCATCAAGAATCCTCGTATCTGGCTTCCAACCATCATTGCTTCAGCAATCCTTGGTCCTTTCGCTTATCTATTTAATTTCGCAACAGACTCCGTTGGAGCTGGCATGGGAACCTCTGGTCTTGTCGGACTCATCGACACCTTTGATGTCATGGGACTCAATTTGATCACATTCGTTGAAGTCTTCGGTATCTGTGTCATCGCCCCTATCGCTCTTGTCTTTGGTCTTGATCTTCTTTTCAGAAAAATCGGCTGGATCAAGAAGGGCGACTTAACCATCTAAAACCTTAAAATCGCTTACAAAACCTGTTCGGATTTTAAAAATTCCGAGCATTTTCGCATTTAATCACAAAAGGAAAGGATATAATTAAAGCAATGATAAAGGAAACAAGGATTAATCCTGACAGCGAAGTGTCGCTCATCTTTGTCCATGGCATCATGGGCACATACCGCCACTTCTCCTTCCTTTACCCTGTCGTCGATAAGCGTTACTCCTATTACACCTTCGAGCTAAAGGGACACGACGCCGATTACAGAGCCTTCCGCGACGCCAAATACCAGGAATGGGAAGACGAGGTTCTCGCCCTTGCGGAATTCCTTCATAACGAAGGGCAGAGAGTCGTCTTTGTCACCCATTCAATGGGTGGATTGTTCGCTCTCTTATTTGCCAAGAGGCATCCTAAAGAAGCGTCTTTGTTCCTTCTTAATCCACCGCTATACGGAAACATCAAGCCTATCGCTTTCAAGAGATACGGCGATGCCATATATGGCGATGATCAGATTGAAGAAGAATCTAAGAGGCTTAAGAGAGCCACCGACATGGAACTCACCAAGAACCCATTCGCCTATCTAACCTGGCTTCCGAATATGTTCTCCCTCTATAAAGCCATGAGGAAGGAAAGAGCCTTCTTCAATGAGATCGAGGTCAAGCCAAGCGTCGTCTTCCATAGCGCGAAAGACGAATTACTCGCTAAACGAAACATCACTTCCTTCTCCTCCCACAAAGACATGAAGAACATCACCCTCATGGGTAGCACCCATTTCGGATTCGGGGAGAACGATAAGGAGATAATCAAAAAGGAGTTCATCAAGTTCCAAAAGAATCTGTGAGTTCCTTGGGCAAAGCCCAAAAAGACAAATAGTTTGATTGTGAAGACTATTTGTAAGAAAAGGAAACACTCTCTAACTAAAGAGTGAGATAATCAAATTGTAAGGAGATACTGAACATGATCCTATTCATCGACACCGCCAACCTTAAGGAAATCGAAGAAGCCGCCAAATGGGGCTACGTCAAAGGTTGCACCACAAACCCAAGCCTCATTGCGAAAGAGGGCTTGACCCAGAAAGAGGTCATTACCAAGATCACCAAACTCATCGATGGTCCTATCTCCGCGGAAGTCACTTCCGAGGAATACGAGGGCATGATTGAGCAAGGCAAAGAGCTCTTCGCCATCGATCCTAAACACATAGTCATCAAACTTCCGATGACCAACGCTGGCTTGAAAGCCGCCCAGGAATTCAAACGCCTTGGCATCCCAACCAACGTCACCCTTTGCTTCAACGTCGCTCAGGCTGTCCTCGCCATGGAAAGCGGAGCTACTTATATCTCACCGTTCCTTGGTCGTCTTGATGACGCCGGCCTTGAGTCCATGAAACTCATCTCCGACATCATGAAGGTCAAGAAGAACTACGGCTATGACACCAAGATCATCGCCGCTTCCATCAGAAACGTCGAGCACGTCCAGACCTGTGCCATCGGCGGAGCCGATATCGCTACCATCCCATTCGCCGTCCTTAGCAAGCTCATCACCAACCCTCTCACCAAAGATGGTCTTGAGAAGTTCCGTCAGGATGCCGCGAAGACTGCTGCTTTAAGCAAATAAAACACAATCAGACATTAAGAAGCGGGCGAAACAATCGCTCGCTTTTTTTATTTTTCCCAGCAAAAAAGCATTTTTATGCTTTAATAGAATGTATGAAAAAGAGAATCCCCCTTCTGCTTTCGTTCACCTCGGTGATTCTTTTAAGCTGCACCCCGGAAACCGTTATGAGTCTGATGAGTGAGTCAGAATCCTCTTCCGCTCCGACAACCGGTTCCGTTACCGATTGCCCTCCTTCTTCTCCTGATTCCTCATATACTTCGCTCTCCTCTTCAGAAGAAAGACACGCCTCTGGAAACCAGACCACTTTCTTCAAAGGCGGCGAATCCGTCAGCGTAAAGATCATTCTTACCAACGAGGCCCTCTACGACCTCTCTAGGTATGGAGGAGATACCGATACCTATAAGCACAAATACGATGACGTTTATTTCCCATGCACTTTCATTGCGACTGTCGGGGAAGAAAGATACGTCTACTATGATGTCGGCGTCAGAATGAAAGGCGCGACTTCAAGAAGACAGATCGCTGATGCGAGTGGCAATATCTCTCAGACCTGCCACTTCAAGATCTCCTTCAAGGCCACCTTCGATGACTCGCTTTATGATTTGAATCAATTCACCAAATACAAACACACCTGGACGTCCTCAGCGAAAGAAGCCAGGAAAGATAGAAGATTCTTCGGGATGGAGAAGATCGATTTCAAATACCTTCCAAGAAACGATGCCGCCTATAACGGAAAGACTTATAGCCAAGAGATTTATTCTTACGACCTCTTCAGGCAATACAATGTCCCAGCTCCTTACGCTAGATGGGTCAATTTCACGATTCAAAGCGGTTCTACTCAAAGAACCTTCAAATACGAAGCGGTTGAGGCTATCGACAAGAGATTCCTCAAACGTGCTTTAGGCGATAAGGACGGAGACCTCTATAAGTGCACCCAGGTTATTGGAACCACCACTTCATCCGGAGGCGGATGGGGCGGCGGATGGGGAGGTACCCAAGACGTCAAATATGCTGACTTTGATAGAGATGGCGCCGTCACCACAAGCTTTGATGAGAATGGCTACGCAAACGGAACGAGAATCGCCAAGGGAAAGATCGGTGTCGAAGACAATTACGGCGAATACCATCCAGTCTATTCTTTAAAGACCAATGACAGCGGAGGCGAGAACAGTGACTTCACCAATATGGCTGAACTCATTAACGTCTGCTATTCCTGCTGTGAGAAAGGCGCGCCTCTTTCTCTTCTCGAATCCAAGCTCGATTTGACCGAATGGCTCAATTACTGCGCGGTTTCCTATGTCGTCGGAAACTATGACGACTTCAGAAACAACAGCAACAACTACTACATCTATTTCCGTTCTACGGACAATAAAGCCGTCATCATTCCTTACGACTATGATTACTCTCTAGGCTTAACCAAGGAATCAAGCGTCTATAACCACATTGCCACAGACGGTCCTTTCACTAACAAAACATCTCACTCAACGATTAATATCAGCATCTTCAAAGACACAATCATCACGAATAGGAATCTCTCTTACTACAACACGGGCGAGACAACCCAAAGGACAATGCAAACCACCTACCAGAGAAAAATCAAAGAGATCGCCAATAACGGCGCTTTGGACTATCAGCAAACCTACATTCCTTTCATCAGCGGACTTCCTGATGGCACGACAAGCGTCAGCGACGAAAGCGACATCGTCTCAAGATATATGACTGCTAAAAAGGGCGTGATTGACGCCCTCAACTAATTTCTGATTTTGATCTCCCCTAAAGGAGCTTCGATATCGTGGATTATCTCCCCTACCGAATCAGCAATTATATGGCTGTTTTGCAGGGGATTTTTTATTGAATCGACATTTCCGATGATATTCGCTTCAACCTCGCTTCTTTCGAACGAGAGATCGCATCTAACCATCTTGCAGTCAATGAGTTTTAGGTTCTTGCAATAGCAAAGTGGCTGGGTTCCTTCTATCGTGCAGTTGATGAGGGTAAGGTTCTCGCTATACCAGGCTAGGTATTCGCCATCTATATGGGAGTTTCTCACCGTGACGTTCTTGCTGTGCCAGAAAGCGTCCTTCGTCTTGAATTCACAGTTATCGAATTCGGCGTTCTCAAGATACTGGAAGGAGTATTTTCCTTTCATGGAAAGCTTCTCTGCTTTGAGGTTCTTTGAACGCATGAAAAGATATTCGGATTCAATGGTTACGTTATCGAGCTTGATGTTATCAACCGACCAACCGAATTCAGGAGAGATGACATCCACGTTGGACATATAGATGTTTGAACACTCACGAAGGGCTTTGATGCCATGCATCTTGGAGTTCCTGATATCGATATGATCGCTATACCAGATGGCCGCTCTGCACTTATCAGTCATCTCAATACGTTCAAGAGTTAAACCGTGATCGTGCCAGAAAGGATAACGGAGATTGAAATAGGAATCCCTGACAAAGACGTCAGAACATTCCTTAAAGGCGCTTTCTCCGTCTTTCGGGCCGTCGATTGAGATATTCTCAGCCTCGACTCCGTTTAAGCCGTAGAAGGCCCTTTCTTCGTCGTATGTTCCACCGCTAACTTTCTTCATGGCTACATTATACCGAAAAAGGGAATAAAAAATCCCACCGAATGCTCAGTGGGATTAGTTTTTTAAGAATTAATTCTTAGATGTGAAGAGGGGAAGCTTTGGCAGCGGCACGCATCTTCTCGTATTCAGCGGCAAGAGCGGCATCTTCTGCGGCTTTCTTCTCAGCCTTCTTGGCAAGAGCGGCTTTCTGCTCTTCGGTCAAAGCGGCCTCTTTAGCAGCGAGCTTAGCCTTCCTGGCAGCTTCTTTCTGGGAAGCTTTCATATCGGCATTGGCTTTCTTTTCAGCACGGTCGGTTTCGAAAGCGGCTTCTTCTTTCTCGTAATCAAGGCCTTTCTTTTCGCAGTAGGCTTTGAATTCGATCTTTCTGTATTCCTCAGCTTCGGCTTCGGCTTCGGCTTGCTCAGCGGCTAATCTTTCAGCAGCGGAGACATACTCGATGCCAGCGGCAACGGCGATGGCTTTCTGGTCTTCTTCAATGGCCTTGTGGTCAAGGTTAGAGAATTTCTCAACGTTCATGAAGAAGAAGATGAGACCGATGACTAAGTAGCAGATGGCTTCACCGCCGAAGAAGGCCCAAATGGT
>JAEEWP010000014.1 GCA_016287465.1 Caryophanales bacterium
TCGACATCGCTGATCTTACCGAACTCAGGGATGACGTTCACGGAAGCAAAGGATGTGTGTCTTCTCGCGTTTGAATCAAATGGGGAAATCCTGACAAGACGGTGAACGCCTTTCTCGCCTTTGAGAAGGCCATAGACGTTCTTGCCGCTGATCTTGACGGTCGCGCTCTTAAGACCGGCTTCTTCGCCTTGCTCATAAGAGAGAACCTGCCACTTGAAGTGATGCGATTCGGCGTAGCGGTTATACATCCTGAAAAGCATGTCCGCCCAATCGTTGGCTTCGGTTCCGCCAGCGCCTGGGTGAATATCGAGGGTGCAGTTGAAATGGTCATACTCTCCTCTAAAGAGGAGGTCGACTCTGAGTTCTTTGATTTTCTTGGAAAGCTCCTTCTCCATGCCTTCGATGAGCTCGCGCATGTCAGGAGTTTTGGAATCCGGATCATCAAGAAGAAGCGACAACTCATCGTAGTCGTTCTTGATGGCGGTATATCCTTGGACTTTCGACTTGGCGTCGTTAAGCCTATTGACTACTTCCAAAGCGGACTTCTGATCGTTCCAGAAGCCTTCTCTGTTCTGTTCTTCGTCTAATGAAGCAATCTCGGAATTTAACTTATCAAGGTCAAAGAGAACCACCGAGTTGCGAAACAAGTTTCCCGATGTTCTGGGCTTCTTGCTTTAGTTCGACTAACTCTTTCATATATTCCTCTCTTATTCCTTGTTTTCGTCGTTTGACGCGGTTTCTGCAGGGGATTTTTGCTCAACTCTACCAGCTTTGACAGTGGCATCGGTATCGACGGCGTCATGGTGCTCATGATCGTGTTCGATATGAACCTGTCTCTGGAGTTTGACATTGAGAAGGTTGAAACAGGTATCAACAGCGGCTTTGTCGTTCATCTCTTTGAAGAGGTCATAGCCTTCGTTGACGTAATCCTGAAGTGGGTTTCTCTGAGCGTAGCTTCTAAGGGAGATGCCATCACGGAGATGGGACATGGTGTCGATGTGGCCCTGCCAGTTACGGTCGATGACACGTAAGGAGATAGTACGCTCGATGTTGTCGGCTTCCTTAGTGGACCAGGTCTTTCTCTTGTCGAGATAGGCCTTATAGAGAAGATCACCAAGGTCATCGCCTGCTTCTTCGTATGGAGCGTTATCGAATGCGCCAGCATCGATGGATCCCTCTGGCATGAACTGAGGCTCGACGAGTCTCTTAAGGTGTTCGCCGGAGATGATGCCTGCGGCATTGGTTGGATCGATGGCTTTCTGAGCGAGGTAAAGACCGGTGGTCTTGAAGAACTCGCGGATGAGGTCAACGATGTCTTCCGCCATAAGGATGGCGTCACGTTTCTTGTAGATGATGTCACGCTGCTTGGCGAGAACGTCATCGTAGTCTTTTAAGTTCTTACGGATGTCGAAGTTCTTTCCTTCGATCTGCTTCTGAGCGTTGGTGACGGCGTTGGTGAGCATTTTGCTCTCATAGGACTCATCCTGGAGGCTCTTGACGAAGAGGTTGCGGAGATTCTCTGGAGCGAATCTTCTCATAAGTTCGTCATCGAAGGAGATGAAGAAACGGGAATAGCCTGGGTCGCCTTGACGTCCGCTACGGCCACGGAGCTGGTTATCAATACGTCTGGACTCGTGACGCTCGGTGCCGAAGACGCAAAGACCACCGAGGGCTTTGACTTCGTCAGTGAGCTTAATATCGGTACCACGACCAGCCATGTTGGTGGCAAGGGTGACGGCACCTTTTTCGCCAGCGTGAGAGATGATCTCAGCCTCACGGGCTTGGTTCTTAGCGTTCAAGACTTCGTGTGGGACCCCTGCTTTCGTTAAGAGAGCGGAGATCTCAAGGTTCGACTCGACGGAGACGGTACCAATAAGAATTGGCTGTCCTTTGGCGTGTCTTTCTTTGACAGCCTCGACGAGGGCTTTGAGTTTGGCGTCGTGGGTGGCAAAGATGAGATCGTCATCATCGATTCTCTGGACAGGACGGTTGGTTGGGATGCAGACAACCTTAAGGTTGTAGATGGTCTGGAACTCCTCTTCCTCGGTCTTGGCGGTACCGGTCATACCAGAGAGCTTCTCATAGAGACGGAAGAAGTTTTGGTAGGTGATGGTCGCAAGAACGACGGTTTCCTGTTTGATCTCAACGCCTTCTTTGGCCTGAATGGCTTGCTGTAAGCCATCGTTATATTCACGGCCTGGCATGATACGACCAGTGAACTGGTCGATTAACTGAATCTTGTGTTCGCTGTCGACCATGTACTCGACATCGCGGGCCATGATGTAGTTGGCTTTGAGAGCCTGGTGGATACGGTGAATGAGATCCTCATTCTCTGGATCGTAGAGGTTTCTGACACCGAACATCTTCTCGGCTTTGGCGGTTCCTTCTTCGGTGAGAGAGCAAGCCTTGTCCTTGATGTCGATTTCGTAGTCCTTGCCTTTGCGGAGGTACTTAACGAAACGGTCAGCGACCTGATATTGGGAAGCGGCAGATTTCTGACCGCCGGAAATGATAAGTGGGGTACGGGATTCGTCAACGAGAATGGAGTCGGCTTCATCGACGACGGTGAAGTAGAGTCCACGGAGAACACGGCCTTCAAGGTTTGGGGCCATGTTGTCACGGAGGTAGTCGAATCCAAGTTCGGAGTTGGTTGTGTAGGTGATGTCGCAAGCATAAGCTTCACGCTTAGCAGCGGTATCTTTGGCGGCGAGGTTAACACCGACGGTGAGACCTAAGAAGCGGTAGATGTTGCCCATCCACTCAGCGTCACGAGCAGCAAGGTATTCGTTAACGGTGACGACGTGAACACCTTTGCCCATGAGGGCGTTGTGGTAGACGGCCATGGTACAGGTGAGGGTCTTACCTTCACCGGTCTTCATCTCAGCGATGTCGCCTCTATCCAAAACCAAGGAACCAATGATCTGGACCTTGAATGGTTTCTGTTTCAAAACGCGCCAGCCGGCTTCACGGGCAACGGCAAAGGCTTCGTGTTTGATGCTCTCAAGGGTTTCGCCCTTGGCTAAACGCTCTTTGAATTCAGCAGTTTTTCCAATGAGTTCCTCATCGGTTAATTTGCTCATCTGCTCATCAAGAGCCATGATTTGGTCTGCCTCACGGGACAGACGATCTAACTCTCTCTTCTCGAAACGGAAGAGTTTCTCAATAAAATTCGCCACAATCAATCTCCTAAATAGATAGCCTTGAAATCATACCATTACCATAAATGGTAAGCAAACTAGTTCCTTTCGCCTCGGATTTTTTTCTTAAATCCGTCCACGATTTGCAGTAGTTTTCGCGAAAAAGAGATTTTATTCTCTTTTCGATTTTTGGGGTCAATTGTCCTCGCCATAACCAGGATTTCGACTTTGTTCGCACCGTGTTCAAGGAGCATCTTCGCGCAGGCTTTCGCGGTCGCTCCCGTGGTGAGAAGGTCGTCGACGAAGAGGACGTTAAGACCCGCCACACTCACTCCTTGTTTCCAGGCAAGGTGCTTTCCGATCTGCTGCCTCTCAGCGAAATTGAGATCGGCTTGTTTGACGTTGTCCTTCTTCTCGATCGCATGGATGAAGGGTCGCTCAAGACCTTTGAAAATCTCTACGACGTGATTGAATCCCCTAACCTTGTCTTTTTCCTCGTAACTCGGAGCAGGCACCAAAACCCAATTCCGATACTTCCTTTTAAGGAAAGACCTTTGCCTAGAGAGGAAGACTTCCGCCATCTCATAGTCGAAGCAGCCTTTGCACTGATAAAGCATCTGCTTCACCTTGTCGTTATAGACGAAGAGGGATGTTGCTTTAATTCCATCGAGCTCATTCACAACCATGTTCGGCTCCATCAGATTGAAACAATCCGGACAAATCGGATAATCCTCAAAAAGAGAGGCCGTGTCATAGCTACGGATGTCTTTGAAACACACCTTACAGAAAGGTGTTGTAGTGCTCGATTTTTCTAATGGCATCACTCATTTCCTCCGTTTGTTTTTGAGCGAAAAAGACGACTTCACCATTAGGTGAGTCCATCTTTCTGCCTACTCTTCCTGATATTTGAATCAAGGTCGAAGAGTCATATATGGATTTGTTGTCGGCATGGAAAACGAGAACCTGAAGATTCTTGATCGTGACGCCTCTTTCAAGGACCGAAGTCGTTATGAGGAAATCCAGTTTCCCTTTCTTGAAATCGTCGATGACGTTCTCTTTGTCGGGCCTCTCACTGTGTACATATGAACCATTCTTCACGGCTAGCGAAACCTTCTCAAAGAGAGACTCACAAAGAACGATCGTCGGAGCGAAGACAAAACAAGGCTTCCCCTCCTTCTTATACTCACGGAGCTTCTTGATGATCTTAAGCGTCTGAAAGAGAGGAATTGAAAGGTTTACCTTAGGTACTGGGATTGGTTTCTTATGGAAACGAGTCATGAGCTCAAGGACTTCATGATTCTTTTTATGGAACTCTTTGAGTATGGCTTTGCTTGGGGTTGCGCTCATGAGGACACAATGCCCACGAAGCGATTTCTTATAAAGGGCGATTAGGACATCGTTTCCCTTAAAAGGGAAAGCGTCTATCTCGTCCATGACCAAGAGATCGAAATAATCTGGATATCTATATAACTGGTGGGTCGTCAAAATGACGATGTCCCCTTCTAACCTTCTGTGATGGTCGCCATATACCGCCACAATCTTGTTGTTCGGGAACGCCTTCATCATTCTCCAGTAGAGTTCTATGACGACATCTCTTCTGGGAAGAGCAAAACCTGCTCTTAAACCATGAGAAATCGCATAAGCGAGAACGCCATAGCTGATTTCCGTCTTGCCTGATCCGCATACTGCGTACACAAGCGTGTCTACGCCTTTGATGAAGTTCTCGACAATCCTCCTTGAGAGTTCGCTTTGTTCTTCGGAAAGTTTGTACGCCAAAGACAAGGGCGCCTTCTTTGGAGGATGTGGAACGTCTCTAGCTTCCTCTCCTGAAAAGATGATGCATTTACGGCAATAGGCTTCCCCGTTCTTGTAGCCGATATATTTCTCTTCTTTGTTTCCGCAGCGAGGACAAACGAACATTGACTCTCTCCGCTAAACATATAGAGAAAAGAATCAGATTTTTCAGAAAAACCTCGCAAATATTGAAATATCTATGGCAAAACGCCGTTATTTTAGTTTTGTCCGGTACGGGAGAGATGGTTGATGGCGGTCTCTTCGTCCATGATTTCGACGCCAAGCTTTTCGGCTTTGTCGAGCTTACTGCCAGCGCTTGCGCCAGCGATAAGGATGTCGGTGTTTTTGGAAACGGAGCCAGAGACTTTCGCACCGATACCTTCGAGGATGTCGGTCATCTCATCACGGCTGTATCTGGTTAAGGTTCCAGTGAGAACTATGGTTTTACCATAGAAGTATGAATTTGGATCAAGGGTATCGACACCAAGATAATTGAAGTTAACTCCAAGTTCTCTGAGTTCTTCGATCTCAGCAAGCTTCTTCTCGTTGTGGAAGAAATCGACGATCGATTTAGCGGCAACTGGGCCAACGTCTTTGATGGCGGTTAAGTCTTCTTCAGTGACCTCTTTGAGAGCGTCGAGATTCTTGAATCTCTTGGCGAGTGTCTTCGCTAACTTCTCCCCTACTTCTTTGATACCTAAACCGAAGAGAAGTCTTTCGAGGGAACGGCCTTTGCAGACCTCAACGGCATCAATAAGGGAGTTGATGGATTTGTCGCTCCAGCCATCAAGGTCTTTGATGTCCTGAGCGTAGTTAGAGATACGGAAGATGTCCGGGATGTCGTGGAGGAATCCTTCGGCGAAGAATTCTTCGATGACGCTATCGCCCATACCGTCGATATCCATCGCGTTACGGGAAGCGAAGTGAACCATTCCTTCGATCTTTCTCGAATCACAATCAGCATTGAGGCAATAATGGAGACCTTTAACTTTTGTTAATGGTTTGCCACACACTGGGCAAGTCTCAGGCATGACCCATGGGGTTTGGGTTCCGTCTCTTCTATCAATGATTGGTCCTGTGACTTCTGGGATAACGTCAGCGGCTTTATGAAGACCGATAACGTCTCCGATCATAAGACCTTTATCTTTAATAAAGTCTTCGTTGTTAAGGGTGGCTCTTTGAACGGTTGAGCCAGAAACACGAACTGGTTCAAGAATCGCGTTTGGAGTGATTCTTCCAGTACGGCCGACAGTCAAAACGATGTCGAGGAGTTTGGTCGTAACCTCCTTTGGAGGGAATTTATAGGCAATAGCCCAACGAGGCTCTTTGGCGGTATATCCAAGAGAGTCATAAGAATCGAGGTTGTCGACTTTGAAGACGAGACCGTCGATATCGTAATCGAGGGAGTCACGCTTCTCGGTGTATTCATGGATGTATTTGATGACCTCTTCCACTCCATCAAGAACACGGCGTTCATGGTTGGTGCGGAACCCAAGCTCATCAAGGTAGTTCAAAGATTCGGAGTGGATATGCTCTCCGAGTTCTCTTGAGTTAACAAGGTAATACCAGAAGGCTTCAAGCTTACGGCTTGCAGCGACTTTTGGATCAAGGTTTCTGATTGAGCCTGCTGCAGCGTTTCTGCAGTTGGCAAATTCAGGTTCTCCCATAAGGGAGCGTTGGATGTTGACGCTTTCGAGGGATGCCTTTGGCATATAGACTTCGCCACGAACTTCGAAAGGTCTCATCTCTTTAACGTGGAGAGGGATAGAACGGATGGTGATAACGTTTGAGGTGACGTCTTCGCCCATGTTGCCGTCGCCTCTGGTGACAGCATATTGGAGCTCGCCATGGTCATAGACAAGGGACATTCCAAGACCATCGATCTTCATCTCGCCCATGTAGCGAATCTTATCGACATGGAGCATTTCCCTGAGGCGTCTGTCGAATTCTCTCATTTCATCGTCATTGAAGACGTTGCCAAGAGAAAGCATGAGCCTTTTGTGGGGGATTTTCTTAAATTCGGATTGGACTTCTCCTCCAACACGCTGAGTTGGGGAGTTCTTGCTCTGAAGGGCTGGGAATTCGTTCTCAAGGATTTTGAGCTCGCCCATGAGACGATCGAATTCAGCATCGGAGACGCTTGATTGGTTGAGGACGTAGTACTCGTAGTTGTACTTCTCTAAGAGTTCGGTGAGTTGTTTAACTCTCTTCGAGGCTTCTTCAAAGGTCATGCTACTCCTCCTTTGGAATTTATCCTTGTGAGCATGCGGTGATTGGAAAGAAGGGTCTTCGTTCCAACTTGCTCAAATTCTACTTTAATCATAGTCTCGTCTATGACGACGGTGACAACACCGTCTCCGAATTTCTCGTGATGGCATTTATCTCCAACATGCCAATCGGTGATTCCATTTGTGACCACAGGTTCTTCTTGTTTCTTGACCTGCTTCTCATTTTCAAATGGCTCTTTCGATGGCTCATCGCTGAAGAACCAGGCGGATTCTCCTTTGTAGTGACCTTTCGATCCGTTGCGGGTTTTGAAGCGAGATTGTCCCCAGGAAGGATTGTCGCTGAAATAGCCGGTGTTCCTTGGAACAACGAGGCCTGCTTCTCTGAAGAACTGCGATGGAACGGCGTGGGAGTCAGTCTGATATGAGTAACCGTTGTTGCATGAAGCGTAGAGTTCTTTCTTCGCTCTGGTAAAAGCGACATAAGCAAGACGTCTCTCCTCTTCTTCTCCGTCACGGCCTTCATCCATTCTCGATCTCTCGCTTGGGAACTGGCCATCATTCATACAGATGACGAAGACGTGGTCGAACTCAAGACCTTTGGCAACATGGATGGTCATGAGAGATACATAGTTACCTCCATTGATGTCGTCTTGGGCGGATAACAATGAGACGTTTGTGAGGTAGTCGGCAAAGGAA
Source organism: Caryophanales bacterium (assembly GCA_016287465.1). Taxonomy (GTDB): domain Bacteria; phylum Bacillota_I; class Bacilli_A; order RFN20; family CAG-826; genus UBA4951. Next base: position 7,856 of record JAEEWP010000014.1, read on the forward strand.
GCCTCAGGATTCTTCTTGATGAAATGATCGATGTCATCAAAGAGGGCGTTGACGTTGCCAATGCGGTCTTCATCTGGCTCCTCATTTTCTTTGAGATAGCTAAAATATTCGAGTTTTGTCACGAATTTTTGCAAAACGGAGCTGTAAACCTCGAGGTTTTCGGTGAGCTCGTTCTTGGTTTCTTCCATGATGTCGATCATCGAGTTGAGAGCTAAGACGGCTTTCTTTGGAATCGAAGTCTCGTCCTGGTGCTTATAGATTTCCTTGATGTAGTTGTACTCGGAAAGGTTATGCTCTTTGGCTTCTTGGCGGATTCTATCTAATGAGGTGTCGCCGATGCCACGTCTTGGGACATTGACGATTCTCTCAAAGGCAACATCATCGAGTGGGTTCACGAGCAAGTTGAAATAGGCCAATAGGTCTTTGACCTCCATACGTTCGTAGAAGCGAACGCCACCGAAGATGCGGTATGGGATTCTGCGGTCTTTAAGCGCGCTTTCAAAAGCTCTCGTCATGTATGACGAACGATAGAGAATAGCGATGTTCTCATAGATCTTCTCACCGTCCGGTCCTAATTGATTTCTCGCGATGTCGGCGATTTTGCCAGCGACCCAAGAAGCCTCTTCCTCAGCAGTAGGAAGATTATTGACCTCGATGGCTTTGCCATCTCCGAGGTTGCTGAAGAGGTCCTTTGGAACTCTGTTCCTGTTCTTGGCGATAAGAAGGTTCGCGGCATTAAGGATTGTCTTGGTAGAACGATAGTTCTCATTAAGGATAACGGTCTCAACATTAGGGAAGTTCTTCTCGAAATCCATAATGATTTTCATGTTGGCGTTTCTCCAGGTGTAGATGGTTTGGTCTGGATCGCCGACAACATAGAGAGAAGTGCTCTTGTTCATGAGCAATTTGATGAGAGCGTACTGAACGTCATTCGTATCTTGGAACTCATCAACGAGGATGTGGTCAAAACGATGCGACCACTTCTCCTGCACGTCTGGTTGGGTATCAAGAATCCAGATGGTCTTGAGAAGAAGATCGTCAAAATCAAGCGCACAGTTGGAGGTCTTCAATTCCTCATAGCGGGTATAAATCTTGAGGCATTCCTTTTCGTCTTTGAAGGTCTCGAACTTGACGGTGATGTCATATGGGTAGAGGCCTTTGGCTTTCTTTTTGCGAATGTATTCGAAAGCTTTCTTCACGACCTCGTCGCCTTTCTTGTGCCCATATTCAGCAGCGGCATTCCTGACTAATCTCTTCTGATCGTCCTCATCATAGATGGTGAAACTGGATGGATAGCCAAAAGCTTCATGCTCAATTCTTAAGAACCTTGAGCAGAAACTGTGGAAGGTTGAGATGTGAAGAGGCGGGTACTCACCTAAGAGTTCATAGACGAGTTTTGAGGCTCTGTCACCCATCTCTTGGGCAGCCTTGTTAGTGAAAGTGATGGCGAGGATCCTTGAAGGATCGACATGATAATGACTGATGAGATATGAGATGCGATAAGTAAGAACACGGGTCTTTCCAGAGCCCGCGCCTGCAATGATTCTCACAAATTGGGAATTAGTCTTAACAGCGGCAAATTGCCTATCGTTCAAAAGCGATTCGTAGTCCATATATTAACGTAGTTAAATTATATCATTCGCTATGTTTACCTTCTAGGTCTTCGAGGGTATTTTCTTTAACTTAATTAAAGAAGATAATAAAGACATGAAGCTGTTCAAGAAACAGGAAACTCCTACCGGTAATCTTGCCCTTTTGGGTATCTTTGCCGCGGTCATGGGAGCATTCTCCATAATCCTTGCGCTCATACCTCTTTTGAGCCTGCTTTTAGGTTTGTTCCTTCCTCTTGTCAGCGCAGTCGCTTCGTATTACACGGAAAACAAATACCTCCCTGCTTATGTGATCGGGGCTTCTGCTTTGTGCTTAGGTCTCACCTTCTTCAACTGGGGAGACACATTATTCGTCGTCGTTCCTAGCATTTTTGCTGGAAGTTTTTATGGCTTCCTAAGAGACAAAAAGATCCCTTCCCAATACCTCATCATCCTTACCTCTGTTGTGCAGACGCTTCTCAATGTCGCTGCGTTCTACATCCTTCTTGGAGTCACCGGAGTGAACATCTTTGAGGTTTTGATGAATGCTTTGCAGCTTCCAAACGATTACATCATTCCGGGATTCATCGTCGCTTATTCGATTGCCGAAACGGTTCTAAGTTTCTTCATCATCGAAGGCGTCATCAACAAATTCTCTAAGGACGCTTTCACGTTTCCAAAGGAAAGATTCATCAGCCCGGCTCTCGGAATCCTTTTCGGGGGACTCAGTTTGGGATTCGCTTTCATCGAGATTCACTTCTCCTACGTCTTCATGGTGTTAGGCATTTATTTTGCTCTTGTGGGATCAAGCGTTCTCTTTGAGAACAAGCCTATTTGGGTTTATGTCCTCGGCGGTGTTTTGCTTCTTTTGTCCCTTTTCCTATTTGCTTTGCTCAACAAACAATTCCCGCAATACAGTGCGATCAATCTTGCCTCAATCTTCTTTATCTCGATTTCCTTAACTAGTTTTGTTTCAATATTTGTAAACAAAAAGGTTACAATGAACTCATGAAATTCTTACGTGAATTTGGCTTAGGCCTTGTATACATACTCTTGTCACCAGTTCTCCTAGCGATGCTTCTCGTCGTTGGGGTCGTGATGATTTTCGTTTGGATTGTCACCTTCTTCAAAGGATGCATCCGTTTCTTCAAAGGTGATTCTTTCTTCGCCCCTCTCCCAGAAGATGAGCAGGTCGAGAAGATCAAAGCGGAAGAGCTCCGTAGAAAAACCGAATCAGACAAGCCAGAGCCTGCGCCAGCTCAGCCAGCCGGCCCATCTCAGGTCTATGTCCAGAACAACTACTATCAACCTCAACCTGGCCAACCAAATGGTCAAATCCCACAAAATCCACAGCAAAACATGCCTCCTTTCCAGCAGGGCTATCCTCAAGGATATCCTCAGGGCTACCCACAGCAGCCTTATGGAAACGGAATTCCGCAGCAGCCATATGGCGGCTCGATTCCACAACAGCAGCCTCCATATCCATATGCCGAACAGATCCCTTACACTGAGCCAGCCCCAGCAGAGACTGACCCAAGCAAGATGATCGAGATCACTCCGACGGAAGGAGATGACAACGAATGAGATACTATGTTGAATTTGCTTTAAGCGAAAACGATAAGAGACTCCTTTTCATCCTCCTCATCGTTTTCCTCATTATCTTCTTGCTCCTTGGACTCTTAGGTGTCCTTATCAGAACCATCTCCAAGGCTTTCTCAAGAAGAATCGACTACGAAATCCATGAAGCGGTCACAAACAGAGTCATAACCTCTCCAGAGCAGTTAAAGAAGTATGGCAGAGCGAAGAACAACAGACTCTTCTTCAAGCAAGCCATCCCTCCGTTCATCATCCTTGCCGCTTCTCTCCTCATGTACCTTATCTATTCCTTCGCCTCAGGCATCTGGGCGGAAGATTACTTCGGCCACTTCTCAAGCCTTCTCTACACTTGGGATTGGGCTAATCCAGAGAACTATGCTGACTTCTGGGGACTTACCCTGCTTCGCAGATGGCCACCGCTTCTCAACGAGCCTCACTTCGTCGCCGAATACTGGGGAGCATATATCCTTGTTCCTCTTTGGCTCACTGCCGGTATCTACTATCTCGTCGTCATCCAAGCTTATGTTGCCCGCGCGATGATGATTGAGAAGAGAAGCCACACCGTCTTCGAGAAGAGCTTAGAGGACTTCAACTACTTCAACGATACGAAAAAGGACGCCCCTGCTCAGGACGCCCAACAATCTAATAAGTAATTAGAACGCGAACATGTCTATGATTTCATAGACGATGAGCAAAGCCAAAACTATATCCAAGATGATCATCAAACCAAAGATGCGATTCTTGGATTTTTGTTTTTTCTCTTCTGGAGTTAAAGGCGCTTTGCTACGTTCCATGATTAATACTTTAACGCATTAGAGGTGCGTGGGTAAGGTTCAGTGTCGCGGATGTTGGCCATGCCGGTGATGTACATCAAGAGACGGTCGAAGCCAATGCCGAAACCGCTGTGGACGCAACCGCCGTATTTTCTAAGGTTGAGATACCACTCAAGACCTTCGGTGTTGCCGATCTTGTCCATCTTGGCTTTGAGGACATCATAACGCTCCTCACGCTGGGAGCCTCCGACGATCTCGCCTTCGCCTGGAACGAGAAGGTCAACCGCAGCAACGGTCTTTCCGTCATCGTTTTCTTTCATATAGAAGGCTTTGATCTCTTTTGGATAGTTGTATAAGAAGACAGGTCCACCGACGACTTCTTCGGTGAGATATCTTTCGTGCTCGCTCTGTAAGTCCATGCCCCACTCAATCTTGCTGTTCACGAACTTGTGTCCTTCGGCGACTGCTTTCTGGAGGAGAGCAATACCTTCTGTATATTCCATCTTACGGAAGTCAGCCTGGAGGACTTTGTGGAGCTTATCGAGGACTCCTTTATCAATCCATTTGTTGAAGAACTCCATCTCATCTGGGCAGTGATCAAGGACATACTTGATGCAGAACTTGATGCAGGATTCGATGCATTCCATATCGTCATCGAGATCAGCGAAAGCAAGCTCTGGCTCAATCATCCAGAATTCGCTGGCGTGACGGGTGGTGTTGGATTTCTCGGCACGGAAGGTTGGACCAAAGGTGTAAACATCTTTGAAGGCCATCGCGAAGGCTTCGACGTGAAGCTGTCCGGAGACAGTCAAGGAAGCACGACGGCCATAGAAGTCATTGATTGGGTCTTTGGCATCAGTTGTGACGGTGAAGACGGAGCCCGCTCCTTCAGCATCGTTGCCGGTGATTTCTGGAGTGTGGACATAAACGAAACCTCTGTCCTGGAAGAAGGTGTGGACGGCCATGGCAAGAACGCTTCTGACCCTGAACACAGCGTCAAAGGTGTTGGTGCGTGGACGGAGATAAGCTTCCTCACGAAGGAATTCGAATGAGGTCTTTTTCTTCTGGAGAGGATAATCAGGAGCAACATCGCCTAAGAGTTCGGCGGAAGTAGCCTGAATCTCGAATGGCTGAGGGAGATCTGGGGTGGCAACTGGTTTGCCTTCGAATCTCACGGCAGCACCAAATGGATATTTAGAGACTTCAGCAAAGAAAGGGCTATTAGCAGAATAGACGACCTGGATATTCTTGAAGCAAGTTCCATCGTGAAGGTGGATGAAACCGACGTTGCCGCTGTTGCGGTTGGTCCTGACCCATCCCTGAACGGTGACTTTCTCAAGTTTTGCCAATTCATCGATTGGCATGGCGTACAAATCTTTTACGCTGATGGCTTTTTTCTGCATATTTAGCTCCTCTATTGCTTTCTAGTATTCAATTAATGTGATTAATTGCAACTATCAATATCAAAATACCCTGCAAATCCTATTCGAATTTTCTGAAGTCACTGATTTTCCAGTTTGGATCCACCCCAAGGGTAAGTGGGGCGAATAACTTCTCTTTGTATAACCTCTCAGCGACCTTGGCGATCATCGCGGCGTTGTCCGTGGTGCACCAAAGAGGTGGGATGATTAACTCAATGTCGGTGTTCTTTAGGCGAAGGCCCATCTGCTCACGGAGATAGCTGTTCGCGGAGACACCTCCAGCAAGAACAACCTGTTTGACGTTATATTCCATTGCCGCGTTCACGGCCTTGTCGACGATCATTCCAATCGCGACATCCTGGAAGGACTTGGCCATATCATCAACTCTGATTTCCTCGCCCTTCATCTTGAGCTGATTCACAAGGTTGATGACGCTGGTCTTAAGACCAGAATAGGAGAAATCGTATGAGCCTTCGTGGGCTAGTGGCTTAGGAAGGTTATAGGTGTGTTTGCCAAGTTTCGAATGCTGGTCGATTGGGAGTCCGCCTGGATATGGGAAGCCAAGGACTCTTGCGACCTTGTCGTAGCACTCACCAACGGCGTCGTCTTTGGTCTCACCGATAATCTCGAAATCGAGATGGTCTTTCATGAGGACGAGTTCGGTGTTGCCACCGCTGACGATGACACAGAGCATTGGGAACTTGAATTCGCCAGCGTATTCATTCGCGTAAACGTGTCCGCAAAGGTGATGCACAGGGATAAGTGGTTTGTTATACAAAGCAGCGATTGTCTTCGCAGCCTGTAAGCCAACATGGAGGCAACCGATAAGGCCTGGGCCTCTCGTAACGGCGATGGCATCCATATCCTCAAACTTGAGGTTGGCCTGCTCTAGTGCCTCTTTGAGGCAAACGTCGATATTCTCGCAGTGAAGTCTCGAAGCGATCTCTGGCATGACTCCGCCGTATTTGGCATGAACGGCCACTTGGGAGGAGATGACGTTGCAAAGAAGCTTTCCGTCTTCGGTGATAGCGACTGCGGTCTCATCGCAGCTTGATTCGATAGCTAATATTCTCGTCATAAGATGCACCTCACCATGTAGATAGCGTCCTCACCATCCGAGTAATAGAGTTTCTTCTTCGTGATGGTTTTGAAGCCGTTCTTCTCGTAGAGCTCGATAGCCGCGACATTCGATTCACGGACTTCGAGGGTGATATTCTCAACTGGTTCTTCTTGTTTCTTGCAGACCTCAACCATCTTCTCGATCAAGGCTTTGGCAATGCCGTTCCTACGGTATTCGCTGGCAACGCAGATTCTTGCGATCGAAGCGCTGTCGAAGGTGATGAAGAAGTCGATGTAGCCAACCACTTCATCTTCGATGGTCGCACTATAGAGGTTGGCGATTGGATTCTCTTTGCTCTCATAGACAACCTGCTCTAAAGGCCATGGATCATGAAAGCAAGCCGCCTCAAGCATGGCGATCGCTTGGAGTTCGCTTTCTTTGCTTTTGTGAATCTGGATCGGCTTCATTCTAGTAGAGGTCCTTTAGGTAAACAGGCTTAGCGGCAATAACATCCTCGACAAGGTTCCTTTCGATGTCGCTTTTAGCGAGAATCTCAAGGTTCTTGGTTGGCTTTGCTTCAAGACCAAGATAGGCAACATCGCCGCAGACTTTGTATTCAGGATGCTCATTGATATATGAAAGCACCGCGGAATTGTCGGCGATTTTGTCTTCAAGGATGATGTTTTCTTTATCGTAAACACCGAAGTAAGATCTCTTGCTTCTGGCGTTCATTAAACAAATGGATGGCTCGTTCTCATCCTTAAGAGCTTCAAGGCTTGAGACGAGGTAGAGAGGTACGTTCAAAGCGAACGCGGAGATTTTGGCGACGGTCAAAGCAATACGGACACCGGTATATGAACCAGGTCCTTTGGCAGCGATGACTTTCTCGATATCGCTTCTGGTGAGGTTATTTCTCTTGAGAAGGATATCAAGTTCGTTAACAAGGAACTCGGATTGTTTCTGCCAGGCATCATAAACAACTTGGTCGATGACCTTGTGGTCTTTGGCCAAGCCGATTGAGAGGTTGGTGCTGCTGGTGTCTAAAAGCAAGGAAACCATTAGAACGCCTCCTTCACTGCTTCGACGATCTTATCTAGACGTGGGCAATTGCTTTCCACGCTGATCTCACGGGCATCTCCGCCTTTGTGGCTAAGAGAGATGACGAGATATTCATCAGGCCAAAGAGGTTCGATGTACTGTGGCCACTCAATGAAGGTGACGCCATCGCCCTCGATGAACTCCTCTAAGCCAAGCTCGATGTTCTGGCCTTCAAGGCGATACGCATCGATGTGGTAGAGAGGAAGGGTTCCTTTGAAATAGCACTTCATGATGTTGAAGGTTGGGGAGATAACGTCCTCATTGACCTTAAGGGCTTCAGCAACTCCACCGACTAAAGTGGTCTTGCCAGCACCTAAATCACCTTTAAGCAAAACAACATCTGATGGAGCGAAAAGAGGGGCGATGATTGCGCCTAACTTTCTTGTTTGTTCCTTTGAATTAGATGTAAAAGTGAATTTCATGCCCGATACCTCAGAGCGAAAAAATTATATGCTCTTTTTTGGCGTTTTAAAGAAGAAGGCAAATAGTAACTATTTGTTCTTCGGTTGATACGACTCGACGAATGGTCCGGTTTGGTCGAGGAACTTCTGGTAGATCCTCTTTATGTCTGAGTCGATGAATGGGAATTTTTTGCCCTCCATCAAAGAGTGGATGTCTTTGGCGGCTTTCTTGATGACAGATTTGAGGTCATCGCTATAGCCATAGAGGACAGCGTGGTGCTCGAACTCTTGCTCATCAAGGACCTTGATGGCTTTGTCGGGGAAGAGTTTGAGATCGAGATCGTAATCGATGTAACGGAGGAACCCTTGGTCGGAGATGGTTGGGCTAGCGATGTTCGCATAGTAGCAATATCCGTTAGCCTTCCTCATCGCGATGACGTTGGTCCACTTCTTCTTGAAGAGAATGAAAACGGCATGCTCATTGGTCATCCAGCGGCGGCCATCGCTTTCAGTGACCAAAGAAGATTTGGAGCATAAAGCCCAATACTCGTCGGTTTCCTCAGCTAAATAAGCCGGGCTCCATTGACGGTGGAGTTGTCCGTTATGTTTATATGCTTGGACGTTAATCCAACGTAAAAAACGATTCATATTTACTACCAGTGATTCAAGCTGCTTGCTAAGCAAGTCTTCTTTATTATTGTGAACTGCGAAAAGGTGGAGCGCAACAAAAAGCCCCTAAACAATGTTAGGGGCGTTTTCCAATCGGTTTTAGATGTTCTTGTAGATGATTGTCTGAACGAAACGGCAGACCTCACGGCACTTGTCTGACATCTCTTCAAGCATCGTATAGAAGGCTTCGTGTTTGTAGATGGTCAAGGCATCGAGATCTGTGCGGCGATAGAGAGCGGATACATCACTGATGTATTCAGTATCGCTATCCTCCTCTAAACGGATGACGTTCTTAAGAACCGGGAAGATGACTTCTTTATCAAGGAAGTGAGGGAAGCATTTAAGAGCTTCTTCGGTGGCCCTAAGCGACTTAAGGGTGAGTTCCATGAATGGGATGGCATCAGGTGGAAGCTCTTTAAAGTCGTATAGATAGAGCTTGAGCGAGAGTTCTTCAACAGCGTCGGTGATGTCATCGATCATCGTGAGAAGGGAAAGGATATCTTCTCTGTCGATTGGGGTGATAAATTCCTCCATAAGCTTTTCGGTTGTCGCATGCTTTTTCTTGTCTGCGGCGTGCTCGATCTCATGGACGGAAGTTTTGATTTCCCAAAGTTTCTCATGATCGAAATTCTTCATGAATTCAAGAATGTGCTCACCGCATTCAACTGAGAAATGAGCGAGCTCTGGGAATGAGTCGAAGTAGTAATTGGATTGAACTTTTTTGCCCATTTTGAAACTCCTTTATTACTTGAAGATGGCCGCAAAGAGAGCGGTCAAACCAAATCCGATGATGGCCGTGCCAGGGAAGATAGCGATCCATGAAAGAACCATCTGGCCGGCTTTACCCCACCTTACGCGGCGAGGATTGCGTTGGGCTCCAACACCCAAAATAGCGGTCGCCTTGATGGTGCCGCTAGAGATAGGAAGGCCGAATACTGTGGCGACGATTAAGCCAACGCCAGCTGCAATATCCGTGGCAAATCCCTGATATTTATGAAGTTTGGCCATTCCGGAACCCATCGTTTTGATGATGGATTTTCCACCCATGAGGGTGCCGCCAAAGATGACAATGGCAACCGGAAGGACGATCCACCACATACCCTGCATGGCGTTGAAATCGGCTGGAACATAATCCGCTCCGCCAACCTTAAGCATGACAGCAATGACCATGAAGACACCAAGGAACTTGGCGCCATCCTGAAGGCCGTGGGCTAAAGACATAAGAGCGCTAGCAACGACCTGGCCTCTCTTGAAGAAACGGCTGGTCGCGCCACGAGTAAGCTTTCTGCAGATAAGGACGATAAGCCAAACGATTCCATAACCGAGGGCGAATCCAACGATGATGGAACCGAAGAAACCAATCAAGACCTTGATCCAGCTGTTAAGGGAAACGGCCTCAAACCAATTGGCTGAGCCAGAGATGGCAGCAAGGCCGATAGCAGAACCGGTAAGACCACCCACCAAAGCGTTGCTTTGTGAGGATGGGAAGCCAAAGTAAGTGCAGATAAGGGAAAGGATGACGTTGGCAAGGAGGCCGAACGCAATCGCGATGAACATTTGATTGAGCGTGATGCCGCCCAAAGTGTTGAACTGAACGATGCCTGCGACCGTTGAGGAAACATCTCCCAAAGGGAGAACAGAAGCTAAGAAGCCTGCGGCCAATGTGCCAAGGAGGTTGCCTAAAGCAGCCATAAGAATGGCCCATTTTGGCTTCATGCAACGTGTGGTTACGCAGGTTGCGATGCAATTAGGAACATCTGTCCAACCATTCATGAAAACCACGCCGAGGTCAAAAATGATTGCAACGTAAGCCCATGGATATTGGTTACAGAGTTCGAAGAATTTTGCGACTTCCATGATTTAAATATAGCAAACGAAGACTACCTCAATAAATCGATGAGCTTGAGAACCTTTTTTAAATCGCCAGCGTACTGGACGGTTGGTTTTGGATCGAATGGCTTCTCAAGAGCGATGACCATTAAGTCATCTTCGTAGCCCATCGCGAAATAAGTCATGCCTTCACGAATAGAAATAGCCATATCGACAAAAGTCTTGTTGGTTTTGAATTCGTTTAAGGCTTCTCTCACTTTTGGAGTGATGACTTTCTCAGTGCCTTTATCGCCATAGATGACGATGTTTTTGGAGTCAGAGAAAACCTTTCTCTCCGCCAAGTTGGTCGGAGGAAGGGCTCTCTTATTGCCTTTGAAGTAGATGAGAATATCAGATCCTTTGTAATCGTTGGTGGTGTAAAGATACTTGCCAACGAAAACGGTGCGAAGGGTCTTTCCAAGAACAACCTGGGCAGCGGCATCGCAGACCTTAATGGTCTTTTCGTGGTAATCGAAAGTGTAGGTAGCGCGACTGCCGACTTTGCCGACGTCTTTGTAGAGGTCGCAGTTCTTGAGTTCCTCTTCGTCGATCTTGTTGTCGATGCTTCCCTGGAGGTTTTCGATGTCCTCTGGGAAACAATAGGCGTTCACGTGCTCGTAGTACTCACGGAAGTAGCGGTTCATCGCACCCTGGACGTTTCTTCTCCAGAAGAAGTTGAAAACGAGGAGACCAACGAGGCCGACACCGCAAGCGATGAGGGCGATTAACATTGAGTTTTCTTTGAGAGCTTCGATAGCGTTTGGAATGAGCCAACCGCAGACAATTAAAAGAATGCAAACACCAGAGACAATCCACTTAACGATGTTCGACTTGTGGTAGACCTTGTAGAACTCCTGACGGGCAAGCTCGACTTGGCCGAGATTCTCGTCTGGATACTCGATTGTGATCTTTCCTTTTTTGCCTGGGGCGGGAGCCTCTTCTTCCTCCTCAGGTTCTTCAGAATGAAGATCAATTGTCTCTTCTGGTTCTTTCTCCTCGACTGGAGCAGGTGCTGGTTCAGCAGTTTTTATTTCGTCAGCGAAGTCGCTTTCTTCTTCGACTTCGTCAATTTTCTTTTCTTCAATATCGGTCATAAACAGTGCCTTTCGTCTAGGGCACTATAACACAATATTGGGCAAATTAATAAATTAATTTCCTTGTTCTTCGACTGGGAAACGTCTATTAACCCTGAGTAATGGGCCATAGATTGCCATGAGAATAATGAAGGCGGCAGCGCCACTTGCTGGGATGTAGCCGGCGTTGTAGATAAAAGCTTCAACAAAGGATGTTTTCCAAAGGACAACAGAGCTGATGCTGCTGCCAAAAAATCTGATAGCAGTCGCAAGAATGCCGCCGACAGCAATAAAGATTAAACCTTTGACGTTGTAGAATCTCTGGTCTTTGCCAACGATAAGAGGTTTGAAAAAACCAAGAACGGCGACAGAGCCAAAACCAATGAGATAGTCGAATGGATAGCTAGCGAATCCCCAGCCATCGGTGAAGCAAGTAAGAAGACCGTAGATGATGCCACCACAAACGAGTCCGTGGAATGGGCCGTGTCTTAAAGCAATGACAAATAAAGGAAGCATCTGGAGGTTGATGGAACCACCAGTGGTGCCTACTGGGATCTTAAGGAAGTTTAAGGCGAAGGCTGTGGCGATTAAGATCGCATCTTCAGCCATGCTGCGGATTGTCATAGGCATCTTCTGGAATGAGTGGCTGATAGCGAAGACGGCCGCGGCAATAGCAAAGGAGAAGGAGAGGGCAAGACCAGTGAAAAGTTCGGTCTCGGCATTCATGGTTTCGTTGTAAGTGTTTGGAACCAAGAACAAGAGAGCGGCGCCAAGGAGAAGAGAAAGAACCGCACCTGATTCGCAAGCAGGAATTTTCTTACCAAATATCACTAAAGGCAAAGCGATGACAAGAAGAGCAAAGGCAGCGACAAACACATACTGGAAAGCGCTAGCTCCAAAGAGGTCCCACATAAAGAAGAAACCATCTACATCGTCCGAGATTTCATACTTGAGAAGTGGCAAAAGCAAAGAAGCAATTGCAAGGACACTTAGGACAATCGAGACGAGATTTGTCCAGGATTTTGCGGTTTTTTTACCGCTTTGAACATTGATTTGTTCGTTTTCCATAAAAAAATACCTCCGTACCTGAATACGAAGGAATGAATAAACGCACTACCTCCGCCAGCATTACCTGGATCAGGTTCCGTCGAGTCGAAGAAGACTCCTCTCAGCCAACTTACTGGTGGCTCCGGTCTCGAATAGTTTATCTCACTTTATTTGCCAGTCAATAGGTGTGGTACCGCTTTCAGTCAAATAGGCGTTGCACTTGCTGAAAAGGTGCTGTCCAAACCACCCTCCCCTATTGGCGGAAAGTGGCGATGGGTGAACAGATGAAAGAACGATGTGTTTTGGATTCGTGACCTTTGAGGCGTACTTCTTCGCGAAGCCTCCCCAAAGCATATAAACGATTGGCTGATCTAGACTCTCAACATACTTGAGAACGTCATCCATGAACTTGTCATATTCAGGACGGACATGGGAAAGAGGGATGCCCGCTCTTACAGAGAGGTAAGCGTTCAGAAGAAGAACGCCTTGCTCTGCCCATGGAGTCAGATCACCATTATCAAAGTTCATTTTGCAGCCGATGTCTTTCTCGATTTCTTTATAAATATTTATAAGAGAAGGCGGGATATCGATTCCTCTAGGAACGCTGAAGGACATGCCCATCGCCTCACCTGGGTTGTGGTATGGGTCTTGGCCAATGACAACAACCTTCAAAGTGGATGGGTTTGTGAACTTAAAAGCCTGGAACATCATGTCCCTTGGAGGGTAAATGACGTGAGCTTCGTATTCCGCATCAAGAAAACGATGGAGGGAGGCAGAGTACTCTTCTCCTGCGACTTTATCGAATAGTTTCTTCCAATCTTTGATCACGTTATTCATTATGGGTGTTTTCGTTTCAAAAGCCCACAATCAATAATTGTGGAGGAAGACACTCATTTGCTTTATAATTCTTCTTGCTTTGAAAAAGCAGATTGTGAATTGAAAAAGGAGAAAATAACCTATATGCCGTTCATTGAATCGATTCACGCCCGTCAAATCATTGACTCCCGTGGAAATCCAACTGTCGAAGTTGAAGTCACTACCGAAAGCGGCGCTTTCGGAAGAGCTGCCGTCCCAAGTGGCGCCAGCACCGGTGAAAGAGAAGCTTTAGAGCTTCGCGATGGCGATAAGAGCTACTTCGGTGGTAAGAGCGTCCTCAAGGCTGTTGAGAACGTCAACAACATCATCGCCCCAAAACTTATCGGTACCAACGTCATGGAACAGGTCCTCATCGACAGAACCATGATCGAACTCGATGGCACCGAAACCAAGAAGAACCTTGGTGCCAACGCCATCCTTGGTGTGTCCCTTGCTTGTGCAAAGGCCGCCGCTGACTACCTCGGCATCCCACTCTACCGCTACATCGGTGGACCAAACGCCAAGAAACTTCCTGTCCCAATGATGAACGTCATCAATGGCGGCAAGCACGCTGACAGCGCTGTCGAATTCCAGGAATACATGATCATGCCAGCCGGTGCCAAGACCTTCCACGATGCCATCCAGATGGGTGCTGAAGTCTTCGCCGCTCTCAAGAACATCCTTAAGAAGAAAGGCGACATCACTTCCGTCGGTGATGAAGGTGGATTCGCTCCAAACCTCGTCAAGACCGCCGAAGAAGAAGCCGCTATCAAAGCCAACAAGGCTGATCCTTATGGCTTAGAAGCCGACAACGAAGAGCCACTTGAACTCCTCGTCGAAGCCATCAAAGCCGCTGGCTACGTCCCAGGCAAGGATATCTTCCTTGGTATGGACCTTGCTTCCTCTGAGCTCTACAACGAAGAAGGCAAATACTTCTTCTGGAAGCACTACGAGAAAGCCTCCAAAGAAGGCAAAGTCAACAAAGCTGACTTCACCAAGACCACCGATGAGATGATCGAAATCATCGCCCACTTCGCTGAGAAGTACCCACTCATCACCGTCGAAGACGGCCTCAGTGAGAATGACTGGGAAGGCTGGAAGAAACTCACCGCCAAGCTCGGCAGCAAAGTCCAGCTCGTCGGCGACGACCTCTTCGTCACCAACAAGCTCTATGTCGAGAAAGGCATTGAGATGGGTTGCTCCAACTCCGTCCTCGTCAAGGTCAACCAGATCGGTTCCTTAACCGAAACCCTTGATACCTGCGAGCGTGCCATGAGAAATGGCTGGACCTGTGTCGTCTCCCACCGTTCCGGTGAGACCGAAGATGCCACCATCGCTGACCTCGTCGTTGCTCTCAACGCCGGCCAGATCAAGACTGGTTCCATGTCCAGATCCGATCGTATTGCCAAATACAACCAGCTCCTCCGCATCGAAGAAGAGCTTGGCGATACCGCCGAATACCCAGGCATCAAAGCCTTCTACAACCTCAAGAAATAAGTTCTCTTGAAACTCTAAGGAGCCGCCTCAAAACGGCTCCTTTTTTGATATAATCCTTTTGAGGTAATAACCATGATCAAAGGATTAATGCTTTTAGCGGACGGCTTTGAGGAAACCGAAGCCATCTCCACGCACGACATACTCACGAGAACGCACGAGATCGAAGTCACCTATGTCTCCATCTCTGATTCTTTATTCGTTAAGAGTTCTATGGGACTCAAGGTTGAGGCTTTAGGTCTCTTGAAAGACGTTAAAGCGGAAGACTATGACTTCATCGTTCTTCCTGGTGGCAAGGTCGGTGTCGAGAACATCAAGAACTCCCCTGCTGCTATTACGATGATTAAGAGATTCCACGACTTAGGAAAGAAGTACTACGCGATCTGCGCAGCTCCTTCGATCCTTGGAGAGCTTGGCTATCTAGATGGCAAGAATTACGTCTGCTTCCCAGGCTTCGAAAAAGGAAAAGGCAACTGGACAGACAAAGGCTCTATCATTGATGGAGACCTTGTCACAGGCCGCTCAATGAATTACACGATTGAGTTCGCTTCAAATATCGTAAGAGTCCTCCTAGGCGAGGAAGCGCTCAAAAGAATTGAGCACGGAACAAAAGGCATCTAAAAGAAAAAGCCCCGCGATTTGCGAGGGCTTTTTTGTTTTTTCTCTATTATTTCGTGTAGAGACGGTGGGCTCTGCTGATGGCCTCTTCGGTGACGTCGATTCCAAGCTTTTTGAAGGTATTGAAATCGGTTTCCTGAAGGATGACGGAGCTATGGACCTGGCAGCCTTTTAATTTTGGAAGCTGCTTGAGGGCAATATTAGCAAGAGGGTTGCTGTTGGCCTGAATGGCAAGAGCGATGAGAACCTCTTCGGCGTGGAGCCTTGGGTTGTGGTTGTTAAGCGAATTGACTTTGAGGTCTTGGATTGGCTTGATGACCTCTGGGGAGATAAGAGGAATCTTATCGTCGATTTTGGCGAGGGTCTTAAGAGCGTTGAGAAGGACAGCGGCAGAAGAACCGAATAATGGGGATCTCTTGCCACAGACGATCTTCTTGTTTGGAAGCTCGAGAGCGCAGCATGGGACACCGGTGATTTCCTCTTTCTTAAGGCAGGCGGCAACGACCTTGCGGTCGGCGGTGCTGATGCCAAGAGTGTTCATAAGCATCTCTTCTTTGATGACGGCCTCATCTTTGAACTTGCCTAAGAAGTTATTCTTCTTGGCCTGGTAGTATCTACGGATGATCTCGGCTTTGGAGGCTTCAACGGCGGCTTCTTCGTTCTTGATGGCGAAGCCAATCATGTTGACGCCCATGTCGGTTGGAGAGTTGTATGGGCTCTTGCCGTAGATCTTCTCGAAGATGGCTTTGAGAAGAGGGAAGGTCTCAACGTCACGGTTGTAGTTAACGGCTTGCTTGCCATAGGCCTCAAGGTGGTATGGGTCGATCATGTTGACGTCTTCAAGATCGGCGGTAGCGGCCTCATAAGCGAGGTTGACCGGATGCTTGAGAGGGAGGTTCCAGACTGGGAAGCTTTCGTATTTGGCATAGCCAGCATGGATTCCCCGTTTGTTATCGTGATAAAGCTGAGAGAGGCAGGTCGCCATCTTTCCGCTTCCAGGACCTGGAGCGGTAACGACGACGATTGGTCTAGTGGTTTCGATGTATTCGTTTCTTCCAAGGCCTTCTTCGGAAACGACGAGTGGGATGTTGCTTGGATATCCGGCGATCTCGTAGTGTTTGTAAACCTTGATTCCGTTGTTGGTGAGCTTGGTGATGAAGGCATCAACAAGAGGAAGAGGCTGATAGAAAGAGAAGACGACACTACTAACGTAGAGCTCGACTTCCTTATATGCATCAATAAGTCTCTCGACTTCGGATTGATAGGTGATTCCAAGGTCATTTCTGACTTTGTTGGTATTGATATCGTTGGAGTTGACGACTATGACAACTTCAACCTTGTCCTTCATGCCTAAAAGCATGTGGAGCTTGGTATCTGGCTTAAATCCTGGGAGGACTCTGCTGGCGTGGTAGTCGTCGAAGAGCTTACCGCCGAACTCAAGGTAGAGCTTGTCACCGAATGAGGCGATTCTCTTTTGAATGTTCTCTCTTTGAACTTTTAAATACTTGTCACAATCGAACGCTATCTTAGCCATATGTTCAGCCCTCTAGAATACTAGATTAATATACACTTCATATATATGAACGTGGAAGAAAAAACGTCTCTCGACGGTGAAAAACTTTTATCAAATAAGCACTTCCGCTATTCAGCGCGTTTTGCGTTCTTTTTCGGAGATTTCTGAAGGGCTTCGGCTTCAAGGCGCCTCTTTCTTTTCTCCATTTGTTCTTTGAGGAACTTCGCTTCCAGTTCTTTGTGCTTCTTATGTTCCTCTTCCTTTTGTTTCGCTACTTCTTCGAAATGCACTTTGACCTTCTCTTGCATTTCATCGTCTTTGAACTTGATAAAACCGTTATGGTAAGCAAGATCAAAAGAATAGAGCCTGCCATTGCTGAGCTGGAGGTATTGTCCGTCTATGTTCATGATGGTGAGTGTCATGCCTTCTGAGGTGATAACCTTTTGGCCAACGATTGTGTTGATATCCATAAGTATCCTCCAATCCTGTAGCGTCGGAAAAATGTACGTGTTACCGCTCATCCGCTAACTTCCGAGCGGTTAATGTATGTTTCCTTTATTACATAATACCTCATTTTTTGCCTAAATTGTAAGAAATCGGAAAAAGGTCGATTAGAGCAAACAAAAAGCGACCCAAGTGGGCCGCTCAGTGTGATTTGTTTTTATGCAACGGCAACAGCGTAAAGGACAACTCTAATGATCGTTGCCACAAGAGCCAAGGAAAAAAGGCTGCCATAAACATAACCAAAAATCGAAATCGGCTTAGATGAGCTCTTGGTAAGCATGCCAAACGAAAGAGGGGCAAGCGGAGCCGTAATTAAAACGATCAAGAGGCAGCCACCCAAGAACGGCAAGGACAAGAAGATGACGGCAAATATTGCCGCAAACGCCGTTCCCATATCTTCACCTTTAGCGGCATCCACTATCTCTTTGAAGTTGATGCTCCAGATGAACATTGAGACGTAAGCGACAATAACAATTGCAATCGTCGCAGCAACAAATAAAGCAGTGCGTTTAGGTTGGGAAGGTTTCTTTTCTTCTTCGATTATTTCTTCCATGGATAAACTCCTTTGGTGTTGCCTTTAGTTTACAGCGCTTCCCCAAAAAATAAAGAAAAAGGGGTTTTGTAAGAAATAACCCCCGCAAATCCCGCTTAAATTCAAAAGCTATTAATGCATTTCGTTGAATATCGCCGTAAAGGTTAGAGTTCCTCCGGCATAGTCACCGGCAGGGAACGAATCCATCTCTTCAAAGTAGATGTCAGTGTCTGTTTCTTCGCAATGCCATCCATAGAATTCCATTATTCCGCCTTCCTCTTCAGGCTCTGGTGCTTCTGGAGTGTTTTCGTGGTAATAGATGCCTTCATAGCCTTCGGACGCCTCCTGATAATCATCTTGGAGAACGGTCCCATCGTAGTTTTTAAAGATGACGTGAACAGATTCGGCATAGATGGTGAAGATCATGTAAATGTCCATGTCTTCGGTGATCGTGAATTCCTGGTTGCTCTCAATAGTGTTGCCATTAGCGTCTTCGAAATGATCGAGCTCATAGCAACCATTTGCATCTGGCTCTTTCCAGAAGTCCTCACTGCCAACATCGCTTCCATCGATGCTCCACGTCTCACCATAGGTGGTAGAAGAATAATACATCGCGCTTTGACCATCGTAGAACGTGACTGTGTACAGTCTCTCTTCTTCAACGAAGCAAGCGTAGTACCAGGCGTCTTCTGTAACGGATGGGAATTCACGTAATCCGTTCGTGCCGTTAGGCACGGTGTCCCATCCAACGAAGATATATTGGATGGTCTCCGTTGGTTCTTTCTGAGGATCGTCGTAAGGATAGTAAACCTCATCGCCAGAATAGGCGTACTGGGTGGCTAATACTTCGGTGCCGTCTTCATTGAGGAAGGTAACCGTGTATTCGCCTTCGACATATGTCGCGGTGAACGTTAAAGTCTGTCCACCGTAATTCGACGCATCAAGCTCATACATCTCGTTGTTGGTTATCAATCGGTCATCCATCTCTTCGCAGGTCCATCCAAGGAAGATGTACTTCGGATCATCGGCAGTCGGACCTTCTCTTGTAGGAAGCGAATAGTCGTAATAGATGCCGTAATAGGCCATCTGATAGTTGTCTTGGAGGACGGTTCCATCGTAATCAATGAAAACCGTGTGGACAGATTCAGCGGTAACTACGTAGGTGGCGTAGATCTCCAAATTATCCGTGATGGTTATTTCGTCATAGCCAAAGATTATGTTGCCGTTTATGTCTTCGTAGTGATCAAAGCTGTAGCAGCCATTTTCATCTGCCTCTTTGTAGTGGTCGTAGCCGGCGGCTTCGCTTTCATCGATGCAGAAGGTCTCTCCGTAAGGCACCTCTACTTGCAAAATGGTGTAATCACCATCGTAGATGGTTACGGTGTAGATCTTCTCGCCAAAGACAGCATAGTAGTCTCTGTCTTCGAAGGCGTACATCTCGCCATCATATGGTTCTCCTCCGACTGAGTTCGCCCAGCCTAAGAAGTAGGTTTTGGTATCGCTGCTTCTTCTATTGGCTTCCTCATCGAGGTTTGTTTCGCCTGCGTAGAAGACCTGTTCACCATATGGGATGGTTTGAGTGTCCCAAAGGACGGTGCCGTCATCGTTATAGAAGTTGAAGGTAACATATGTTACAGGAGCGCTGTAGGCGTAGTTCTTTTGGAAATATGGCTTCGGAGAAGGCTCTCCGTCGAAGGTGCTTAGAGCGTAAATGGTTAAGGTAAGTCCACTGTCTCCGCCTTCAAGTCCGCCGACATAGAAGGATTGGGTCGCGCTTAAATCAGAGATCTCATAGACCCTTCTAAGCTGCTCGCGCTCTTCATCGTAATCGTCTTCGAATGGATTGCCGCTCGCATCGGTTATCTCAGGATACGATGAATAGTTGTCGATGATTTCGGCATAGATCGAACCGTCTTTGTAGTAATGGCCTGGATCGTCAATGCTGATCGTTCCATCAAGACACTGGGTCTCTTCGTTAAGAGAGAAGTCCGCAGTGATAACAAAGTCAGAGGCCGGAATATCGTTGGTCTTAACTCTTTCGCTGAAGACGTCGTAGGTATTGTCTCCGTCTATGACTGAGACGGAAAGGCGGTAGGTTGTCAATGGGGTGAGATCGGTGAATCTTCCTTCCTCAAAAGCAAAGAAACCTTCATCGTTATCTGCCATCTCTTCCTCAGGGAAATAGGATTCGAGCTTAAAGAACTGCTCATATTTCTCAAGACGGTTTTCAAGAACTACGACAG
>JAEEWP010000015.1 GCA_016287465.1 Caryophanales bacterium
TGAAATGATCACAAGAAAATCGTGAATGCCGCTTTTCTTGAGGCTTTCAAGCTGCCATTCAAGAATCGGCTTACCGCATATCTCGACCATTACCTTTGGTAAATCGCCAGTAATGGTTTTAAGTCTAGTGCCTGCTCCGCCTGCTTGGATTACTGCGTACATCGTTACTCCATGAAGATGATCGAACATCCGGCCTGATCAAGCTCGAAAGGCATTTCCTTGAGGTTCGACAAGGCTTTTCTGACGGCTTCTTTCTTCTCGTCGGAATCAACGTAGAAGAGAAGGAATCCGCCTCCACCGGCACCAAGGAGTTTGCCTCCGCTTGCGCCAGCTTTCATGGCCTTTTCATATGCTTCATCGATAAGAGGATTGGTGATTCCGTTGGCCAAGGACTTTTTGAGCTCCCAGCCTTCTTTGAGGATTGGGCCAAGGGCGTCGACGTTGTTGTTTTCGAACTCCGCCTTAAGGCGTTTGGTCATTTCGCAAAGCTTCTTGGTGGCGTTGATCTTGTCTTCATCGGTCGCAAGGTTCTTTGTTTCTTTGGCGAGTATGTTATTCGCATCGCGAACTTCTCCGGTATAGAACATCATGAGGTTCTTTTCGAGCTTCTCAAAAGATTCCCTCTTCATGATGATCGGTTCGACTTTGACGAATCCGTCTGGGCAGAATTCGTAATAACGAAGCCCGCCGAAAGCGGCAGCGAACTGATCCTGTTTTCCGATTGGGTTTCCAAGCTCGTTGATTTCGATCTCGCAAGCCCTCTTGGCAACCTTATAGGTTGAAACGGCTTCTTCGTTCCAGGTGTACATGAGTTTCAGAAGGGCAACGGTGAAAGAAGAGGACGAACCAAGACCGGTTCCCGAAGGGATGTCGGCCATCGAGGTGATTTCGATTCCTTTGTTGCCGAAGTCCTTGAGGACCTGTTTGAAAATGCGATGGTCGATTTTTTCGACATCGTCGACTATCTCGGTTTTCGAATATTTGAGAGTGATTGATTCTTTGTTGAACGCAGGGTTGATGGCGAGGTAGCAGTACTTCCTGATGGTGGTGGAAATAACGCAGCCGCCGTATTTCTCGTAGAAAGAAGGAATATCGCTTCCGCCTCCGCAGAAGCTAACCCTGAAAGGGGCGCGTGAGATGATCATGATTCGTTGATCCTTTCTGAAAGCCTAAACATTTTACCACTTAAAAGTGGTCTTTCGTGCTAAAATCTTCGAGACGGAGAATTTATATGAACGAACCCCTGATTTTGACGATGGACTTTGGGACACAAAGTGTCCGTGTCGCCCTTTTCGACAAACGCGGTTACATGGTAGCCATGAAGAAAAAGGATTACGACCAACCATACTTTTCCCTTCAACCAAACTGGGCTGAGAAAGAGCCTTATGAGTACTACCAGGATCTTTGCCTTTGCACCAAAGAACTTGCAAGAGAAAACCCATCCTCGATGAAGAACATCAAGGGCATTACGCTTACCTGCTTCCGTGATACAGCCGTCCTCCTTGATCAGCACATGAAGGTCATCAGACCAAGCGTTCTTTGGCTCGATCAGAGGAACGCAAAATGTGAAAAACCCCTGCCAAAACTGGCTCAATTCCTTTTTAAGCTTGTTGGAAAAACCGATACGATTAACTTCAACAGACGCAGATGCGTGGCCAATTGGATCCAAGAAAACGAACCAGAGAATTGGTCCAAAGTCGTTAAGTATGTCCCTGTTTCTTCCTAC
This sequence comes from Caryophanales bacterium, assembly GCA_016287465.1. GTDB lineage: Bacteria > Bacillota_I > Bacilli_A > RFN20 > CAG-826 > UBA4951. The sequence goes on from JAEEWP010000015.1 coordinate 1,727, forward strand.
ATGCATTTCCTTCTCACAGGAGAGCTCAAGGACTGCGCTTCAAACTGTGCCGGCCACTACCCAATCGATTTCAAAAAGAAGCAGTGGTACAAGAAGCCTGAGAAACATCTTACGGGACAAATCTTTGGCTTAACGAGAGATCTCCTTCCTGAGCTTGTTGGAGAAGGCGAGATCATCGGAAGAATCAATAAGAAGGCCGCAGAGGACACTGGAATTCCAGAAGCGACGATTGTTTATGCCGCTGGTTCCGACAAATCCTGCGAAACCCTCGGCATGGGTGTTATCGATGAGACCCTTGGTGCGGTCAGCTATGGAACTGCCTCATCAATCGAAACGACCACCGCAAAATATCACGAATCAGAGCCGTTCCTTCCAGGTTACCCAGCCGCCGCAAAAGATTTCTATAACATGGATATCCAAGTCTACCGTGGCTATTGGATGATCGAATGGTTCATGAAAGAGATCGCCGGAAAGAACGGAAAAGAGGACCCAAAGAGCATTACCTATTTCAACGAGCATCTTAAAGATGTTCCTCCTGGATCTGATGGTCTTGTTCTCCAACCATATTGGGGACCGGGTCTTTCCCGTCCGTTAGCTAAAGGCGCCATTGTCGGCTTCAGCGACTCAACCACAACCGAACACATCTATCGTTCCATCATCGAAGGCATCGCCTATGCTTTGCGCGAAGGTTTGGAACACTTCGAAAAAGTGCTTAAGCACAAGATCCCTGAGTTAAGGGTTTCCGGTGGTGGCTCTGTGAGCGACGAGATCTGCCAAATCACCGCTGATGTATTTGGAAAACCTGTTAGCAGAGTTCAGACCAAAGAGAGTTCCTCTCTTGGTGCCGCCATCGCCGGCTTCTGCGCAATCGGCCAATACCGTTCGGTCGCTGAAGCGGTCAAAGAGATGGTCCGTGTCAGAGACACCTTCTATCCGAACAAAGAGAACGCGAAAATCTACGACTACCTTTATAAGGAAGTCTATTTGAAGATGTATCCTGGCTTAGCGAAAACCTACGCTAAGATTAAGCGTTTCAACAACGGTGAGATAAAGTAATCTGATTACTTACGAATGAATTCGTAGAGAGCGCCCGATTTGATCTCGCGCTCTTTTTCTTTGGCGGAGATGAGTCTTGTGAGGGTGCCTGTGACGAGGTCTAAGAAGAGACGGGCTTTAGCCTCGACGTCGCATTCAAGGATCTCGCCAGCTTCAATGGCTTGCTTAAGCAAGGTGACTAAAGTCTTGAATGGGCTTTCGCCATTAAGGGTCTTAACGGAGGTGTATGTCATGTAGTCGCGTGACGCGTTGGTTTTAAGGAAATAAAGGCGAATCTTATCTGCGTCATAGAACTTCTCATAATGGTCGCAGATGAGTTTAAGGCCTCCAAGTCCGCCGGCTTCAAGAGCGGCGTTTCTTGGGAAAATGGTTTCGTTATAGTCTTCTCTCTGGAGTTCGAAAAGACCGTTGAAGATGTCTTCTTTTTTCTCGAAGTAGTGATACACCAAACCATGGGAGCATGCGCTTTCGATCGAAATTGCGTCAATTGTAACTTCGTCAAAACCCTTGGTTGCGAAAAGCTTTAGAGTCTTGAGCAAGATCTTGGTCCTTCTCTTATCTCTGATAATAGCGTTTTGCTGAGGTGTTCTTGGCATAAAAAACTCCAGTTGAGAGACTTCTATAATATTTCAATCTGGAACACTGTCAATGAAAAATATTACAAATTATTCGCTAACAGGCTCGCTCTCTTCCTTTTGAGGTGCCTCGGATTGCTTCTTAAGAGCCACTTTAGAAAGGAAGAAGAATAAGACCGCGAAACCGACTAAGAGGACGCCGCCAAGCACCCATTCCCATGGCTGGACGAGAGTGTATTTCCAAACGAGTTCGTCGTTGATCATACTTTGGTTGACGTACATCGAGACAAGCGAACCGAGGATGAAACCAAAGACAGCGAGGTAGGTCGCGTCATGGTGCTTCGCAAGAAGGTTCTTCATGAGTTTGCTTGTGAGGATGAAACCGGCAAGGATGCCAAGGAAGAGAGATAAGGTGAGGAAGATTCCGCTGACGAGTCTGTCGGAATTGTGGAAGATCGAGTTGGCGCCGACATAAATGTGGACGCATGGATCATATAAGCCAGCAACGAAGAGAAGCATGGCTCCGCTGATGCCTGGGATGATGCAAGCCATGGCGGCAATGAATCCTGCAACGAAGACACCGATGTAGACCCACCATTCTCCGGCAGCAAAAGCGGCTTCGAAATTGCCCCAGCTGTTGAGCTTAGCAACTGCGCTCAAAATTCCAATACCTGCAGCAAAAACCGCACCGATTGCAACAATGAGGATAGGTTTGAAGGTGATTTTGACACCTTTGATTTCTTTGGTGATGACTGGCAAGGAGCCGATTATCAGACCGGCGAAAAGGGAAATAATCGCAAACGGGGCGTAATCTAATCCGTAGTTGACGCCAAGCATGCAAATGATTGCGGACATGACCGCTCCGATGCCAATCGGGATAAGAGAGATCAAACTCTTTTTGAATTCTTTTCTGAGGTTTGCGATCCCGCCAATAAGGCGATCATAAATACCAACAATCAAAGCCATGGTTCCCGCGCTGACGCCAGGAATCATGCCTAGTCCAAGGGAGCCTCCCTTGAGGACATCTAAAAACCAGTTCTTAATTTTCATTCTTCAATAATAGCTTCTTCGTTTCCTTTTATCCAACAAACCGTGATAAACTTTCATAGTTATGAAAACCCTTGTACTTTATCAAAGCAAAACTGGCAACACCGAGAAGTATGCCAACGACATCGCCAAGAGAGTGGGCGCCGATATCTTCCCTCTCAAACGCTTTAAGGCGAAGAAATTAGCCGAATATGACACCATCGTTTTCGGTGGTTGGGTCAAAGCTGGAAAGATCCAAGGAATCGACGATTTCCTTTCCAACTGGGACCTCATGAAAGACAAAGACGTCATTATTTTCAGCGTCGGTATGAGCATGGCCACCAAAGAGACCAGAGCCAACATGATTGAGACCAACGTTCTCTACGACTACCATATGCGTTACTATCAATTCAGAGGCTCATTCGATTTCAACAAACTCGGCCCAATTGAGAAATTCATGATGAAGAAGGCTGTCGATACGATTGCCAAGAACCCAGACATGAATGCCGACCAAGCCGTTTTGGCGACCATCATCGACACCCCAATCGAATTCTACGATCAGGAGAAAGTCGACCGCGTCGTTTCCGTTATCGAAACCTTAGCCTTGGAGAAGAAGTCATGAGACTATTCGTTGGATTAGGAAACCCAGGCAGACAATACGAAGGCACCCGTCACAACATGGGTTATATGGCCGTCGATAAGTTCATGGAACTCGTCCATGCGGATTTCGACCGCTCCGGATTCAAAGGCGTTTATGGAATCGTCAAGAATCCAGCCTTAGCTGAACCAATCATCGTTCTCAAACCAGAAACTTTTATGAACCTTTCTGGCGAGAGCGTCGTCGAATGCGCTTCCTTCTACAAAATTGATGTCGAAGACATTGTCGTCGTCTATGACGACATGGCCATTGCCGAAGGACAGATCAGGCTTCGTCTTGATGGTTCTAGCGGTGGACACAAAGGCATCCAGAACATCATCGACAAGCTCGGAACCGAGAAGATCAAGAGAATCAGAATCGGCATCGGAGAACCTCAATTCGACTCCATTGATTTCGTCCTTGGAAAACCAAGCGCCGAAAGCATGCCTCTTATTGAGGAAGCGACCGATAACGCAGCGAAAGCTTTGCTTGATATCGAGCGTCGTGGCTTCCAATTTGCCATGACGAGGTATAACTCGATTAAGAAGAAAGAGGAAAAATAGGAGGTACTTACGGATTTATTTGAACGCCTAAAAGCACTCGATTTGACCACCCCCCTCTCGAGCCGAAGGGGTCGTTTTGTGGTGGACGACACCGTAGGTGCGGCCCTTCTAATCGCCTCTCTTTACAAGGAGAAAAAGGACAATTATTCAATCGTTGCCAAGAACCTATACAGCGCTCAAAAGATCTATGAGTTCTTACTTAACTTCTTCCCTGAGGAGAAATTGATCTTCTTCCCGGCAGACGAGCTTTTAAGGGCTGAAGCCCTTTCCTCTTCCAAAGAACTTATGGCCCAAAGGCTTTATGCGATGGAGCAATGCCTCGAAGCCAAAGACTCAATCCTTATTGTTCACCCATCATCAGCGATGAGGTTTCTTCCAAACGCGGAGGAATTCGGCAAGCGCGTTTTCCATTTCAAGGTAGGGGAGAGATATAGCCTCGACGACCTTAGAAAGACGTTGACCGAGATGGGTTACCACAGGGTCAACAAAATCGACCAAACCCTTCAGTTCGCTTCACGTGGCGACATCCTTGATATCTTCTCCGTCAACTATCCGAATCCGATCAGAATCGAATTTTTTGACGATGAGATCGAATCGATAAAAAGCTTCTCAATTTCCACGCAATTATCGACAAATCCCCTGCAAAACGCGGTTATTTTGCCTGCAACAGACGTGTTTTTGTCTGACGCTCAGATAGAGTCGTTCAAGGGAAGAATCGCAACTGTTTTGTCTAGCGACAGCAAGCATCTTTCCGCGTCTGCTTTTGAGACTTTGGAGAGCAACGTTTCAAGGGACATCGACAACATTGTTGATAGGGTCTATAGCCCTCAGCTCTACAAATATTTCGGCTTTGCCCTTAACGAGAATTCGAACATCTTCTCTTACTTCAAACCCGCTCTTACCTATGTTGCGGACAAGGACGCTTTCGAAGATTCTTGTGAGTCTTTGGCGAGCGAAGCTCATAGCTACTACTCCGAACTTCATGACAGTTTAAGAATCCCAACCCACCTTGAAGAATACATCCCGCTCGACAACGTTCTTCCAACCAAAGGCGTTAAGTATGGAAGCAAGTTCGCGATGGATCCAGACGACTTCAATTTTTTGGTCAGACACATCGTTTCCGCTGGAACCGGAATCGCTTCAATGGTTTCGACGATACAGTCCTATGTGAACACCAACGAGAAGGTGATAATCGCTCTCGACCAGCCTCAGCAAATTGACACTTTAAAGTCGTTCTTAGACGAAGAAAAAGTCGAATACGAAGATACAAAAGGCTTTGAGTTACCTGAAGGTAAATTAGGCATTAGTAAGGCCTCGTTGAACGAAGGCTTCGAGATTCCTGCGATCGGCGTGGCGGTTATTTCATCTGCCGAACTCTATGGCAAGAAAACCGCAACAACCCGCTTCACCTCAAGATTCATCGACGCGACGATTCTTAAGAGCTACGACGACCTGCGTCCAGGCGACTATGTCGTTCATGAATATAACGGCATCGGTCAGTTCCTCGAAGTCACAACGATGGAACAGGAAGACGCCCACAGAGATTATTTGAAGATCGCTTACGCAAACAATGAGACGCTATATGTTCCTTTGGAACAGTTCCGTTTAGTCAGGAAGTATTCAGCACGAGAAGGCGCCGCTCCTCGTTTGTCTCACCTCTTCAGCGGAGATTGGGAAAAGAAGAAAGCCCATATCAAGGAAAGGGTCAACGATTTGGCCGATAGGCTTCTTGCCTTATACGGATCCAGAGCGAAGAAAGAAGGCTTTGCCTTCCCTCAAGACGAAGAGCTTCAAAAGAGTTTTGAAATGGAGTTCCCATACGCTTTAACGCCAGACCAACAAAGATCGGTTGATGAAATCAAATCCGACATGGAAAAACCAGAGATCATGGATCGACTCCTTTGCGGAGACGTTGGCTTTGGCAAAACCGAGATTGCCTTCCGAGCAGCCTTCAAAGCCATATCAGCCCATAAGCAAGTCGCTCTCCTTTGCCCAACCACGCTTCTTGCAAGACAGCACTATGAAGTCGCGCTTCAGAGGTTTGCGAGATACGGAATCAGAATTGCTGTTTTGTCTCGTTTAGTGCCTGCAGCAACACAAAAAGAAGTCATTTCTGCCGTGGAAAATGGAAAAATTGACTTCATTATCGGCACCCATAGACTCCTTTCGAAAGAGATCGTTTTCAAGGACCTTGGCCTCTTGATTGTCGATGAGGAACAACGTTTCGGTGTTGAGCAGAAAGAGAAGATCAAAGAGCTCAAAGACACGGTCGATGTCCTTTCCTTGTCCGCTACCCCAATCCCACGCACCTTGCAGATGTCACTCACAGGACTTCGTCCTCTTTCGCAAATCAACACGCCTCCAATGAACCGCATGCCGATTCAGACATACGTCACTCCATACAAGGAAGAGGTCATCATTGAACTCATCCAAAGGGAACTTGGAAGACATGGTCAGGTTTTCTATGTCTATAACAAAGTCTCGTCTATCTACGCCAAGGCGAACGAGATTTCTCGTTCTCTCCCTTCTGCCAGGATCGGTGTTATACACGGAAAGATGGAAAAGGAAGAAGTCGAAGACGTCATGCAGAAGTACTATGACGGCGAGCTCGACATCCTTGTTTGCACCTCGATCGTCGAAAACGGAATCGACGTTCCTAACGCCAACATGATCATCGTTGAGGAAGCAGACCACTTTGGCCTTTCTCAGCTCTACCAAATCAAGGGACGTGTTGGCAGGGGTGACAGAATCGCCTATGCCTACCTCACCTACAAGCCTCACAAGAGCATGAGGGAAGACGCTGTTAAGAGACTCAAAGCCATCCAGGAGTTCACCGAACTCGGAAGCGGATATAAAATCGCCCAGCGTGATCTTATGATCAGAGGCGCTGGAGACATCCTTGGCCCTGAGCAAGCTGGATTCATCGACACAATCGGTTTGGATCTCTATCTCAAGATGCTTAGCGAAACCATCGAGGAGAAGAAGACCGGAATCACCAAACCGACCCCGAAAGCCAAGAATGTGTTCAAGATAGACGCTTATATTCCGAAGGACTATGCGATCAACAGCGACAAGATAGCCCTTTATCAGGAACTCGAAAACGCCAAGACGGAAGACGAGCTTGATACCATCGCCAAACATATGAGGGACATCTACGGCAAGCTTCCTGATCAGGTGAGTTTGCTCATCCTCAAAAAGAAAATCGATCTTTTAAGCGAAAAAGAAGAGTATTCCCGAGTAGATGAAGGTGAGGGCTACATAGACATCTACATGTCCGAAGCCTTCTCTCACATCAACGGCATTGGAGTCGACCTCTTCAACCTTTTAGCCCCTTATCTAGCCTTCATGAAAGTGAACTTTGTTGATAAGAAAGTTCACATCCGAATGGCCAAAAGAAGAGACTGGATTCACGACGTCTATCGCCTATTAGATGTCGTCGATCAACTTTATAGCCGCCGTAAGGCAGACTATAAGTGATACAATGAGTGTTATGAGAATCGACAAGTACTTAAAAGTAAGCCGATTAACAAAAAGACGTGAGACGGCTAAGGAGTTGTGCGATGATGGGGACGTCTTCATCAACGGCAAAACGGCAAAGCCGATGAGTGAAGTCTCAGTCGGAGACGAATTGGTCCTCTTGTTAGGCAAACACAAAGTGACCGCCAGAGTGCTGACGGTCAGAGAGTTCGCCAGAAAAGACGAAGCCAAAGAAATGTACGAGATCCTAAAAGACGAGATAATCAACCGAGGAGGAGAAGACAATGGTCAATCTTGATATCGATAAGAATGCGATTTACGTCCTAGCTGGCAACACAGGCGCCGACGCCATGGCCCTTTCCCACATGCTCTTAGAGCAAGAAGCGAAGTTCATTATGTGCTTCGTTAACTATCAACTCGGACCAACTTGGGACGAAAGCGAGCAAACCCTTCGCGATTACTGTGCCTCGAAAGGCATAGCCTTTGAGGTCCTCTATGCCGACAAAGTCGATCAGACCGGCAGAGAGAAAGACTTCGAGAAATGGGCTCGCAAAATCCGTTATGACTTCTTTGCCGAAGTGTATAAGAAGAATGACGCCGCCGCGCTCTTCCTCGCTCACACCGAGGACGACGTCATCGAAGGCTATTTGATCTCCAAACAAACAGGCGTTCGCTCATCTAAGTTCGGTCTCAACACCGTTGCTACAACGAGAGGCATGATCGTCAGAAGACCTTTGGTCCCATACTCTGAGGAAGACCTAAAAGAGTACTGCGACCTCAACCTCATCCCATACAACAAAGATTTCGGAAACTATGCTTACGACCCATCCAGAAGCGCCGTTAGACGTGAAGTGGTGGACAAGCTCAACGAAGCTGAGCGCGATCAGTACATCACCGAAATCAAAAAGGCCAACGCCGAATTGATCTCCTTCAGCGCCAACATCAAACAGTCGGTAGACAAAGTCGACACCCTCAATATCCGCGAAATCATCGCTTTAAGCGAAGGCGAATTTGCCGAAACGATCATCCGCTTCGTCAAAGCAAAAGCAAAGATAAGAATCAAAATTACCCCGCAAATCCTTGCTGAATTCAGAGCGATGTGCCTCAATCCTCAGCCAAATATGTGCATGAGAATCGGCAACAACACCTTCCTTGTTAAGGAATATGACGAGATCTCCATCGACAACGACGGTCTTGATCTCCCATACCACTACACCCTCAAGGAACCATGCAAGTTCTCCTGCGAGGCTTTCGAGCTTGATTTCACCCAGGGCGCAGAAGACAGAAACATCCACATTGATGATTACCCTCTCACCATCAGAAGCGTTCTCCCTCAGGACGTCTTCTCATTCAACGGATACACCGTTAACGCAAAACAGATGCTCGTTGCTGCCGGCATCTCAGAAAGACTTCTCCATATTTGGCCGGTCTTCCTCAACAAAGAAGGCAGAATCGTCTATATCCCTCGTTACAAGAAGGGCTTCAGCGAGTACCACAAGAGCTCGATGATCGTCCACGTTACCGAGGAAGAGAAATAAGAGCAATTGTATTGCCAAGAACACCCTTAGGGTGTATCTTCCACCTTGATTCACCAAGAAAGGAGACATTATGAAAGAAGAAAACCAGAACCATCAACGTAGTTTCTGGGGATATGCTGCCCCATATCTGTTCATTGCCGCCATTGTTGTCTTGATCCTCACCTTCGTTCTTCCGAACTTAGGTGCTAATAAACACGAGTGGAAAGTCAGCGAACTCGATGACAATCTCGGTTACGTCCTCCCTGTCGACGACACTCAAGAAAGCCAGATCGACACCAAAGAAAAGCAGTATTATGTCGCATCCTATACGGCCAAAAACCGTTATGCCAGCGTTGTCTACATCACCGGACGCGCCTTTGAAAAAGGCACCCCAGGCAACAACTTCGAATTCACTGTCATCATCAGCAGCGAGCAGTGGAACAACGCTTTCGACGTTGCCAACCCAACCAACGGCAACATCGTGAAGCACTGGTCCTACTCGCAGATTTTCAATTACAAAGTCGAAGCCGAGTGGAACGAGGTTCCAGAACTCGTAGAAAAATATGGCAAAGGATCATTCTCCGAAGGAGATGCTTACCAGGTCAGCTTCTGGGAGGCTTGGGGACCAACCATCCTCATCTTCGGCGGAACCATCATCCTTGCCATCTTCCTCTTCGTCCGTCTTAGCAGCTCCGTCAGCGGGGCCAACCGTCAGGCCATGGATTTCAACAAATCCCCAGCCCGCCGTGAGAACCATTCCAAAACCCGTTTCGCCGATGTCGCAGGCTGCGATGAAGAAAAGGCCGAAATGGTTGAGATGGTCGACTACCTCAAAGACCCAAAGAAATATTCCAAATACGGCGCCAAGCTTCCGAAAGGCGTTTTGCTCATCGGATCCCCTGGTACCGGCAAGACCCTTTTAGCCAAAGCCGTTGCTGGTGAAGCGGGCGTTCCGTTCTACAGCATCTCTGGTTCCGACTTTGTCGAAATGTTCGTCGGTGTCGGCGCAGGCCGTGTTCGTGACCTCTTCAAAAAGGCCAAGCAGACCGCTCCATGTATCGTCTTCATCGATGAAATCGATGCTGTCGGTCGTCAGCGTGGCGCAGGCTTAGGCGGAGGCAACGATGAACGTGAGCAAACCCTCAACCAGCTCCTTGTCGAGATGGATGGTTTTGAATACAACTCCGGCATCCTTGTCATGGCTGCCACCAACAGAGACGACGTTCTCGATCCAGCCCTTCTCCGTCCAGGTCGTTTCGACCGCATCCTCACCGTTTCCCTTCCTGACAAAGAAGGCCGTGAAGCCATCTTCAAGGTCCATGCCAGAAACAAGAAGATCGGAGACGATGTCAATTTCGCCGCCCTTTCCCAGAGAACCGTTGGTTTCTCCGGTGCCGATATTGAGAACATTCTCAATGAAGCTGCTATCTTAGCCGTTCGCTTTGGCAAAGATTGCATCACCATGGAAGAAATCGACGAAGCCATCGATCGTCGTATCGCCGGCCCAGCCAAGAGCTCCAAGGGACTCAACGAGAAAGAACGCAAACAGGTTGCCTTCCACGAAGCTGGCCACGCCATCATCGGCATGGTTTTGCCTCACGCTAAGAAAGTTCAAAAGATCACCATCATCCCTCGTGGAAATACCGGTGGTCATGTCTTAATGACGCCAGAAACCGACCGCTTCTTGCTAACCAAGAAAGAACTTATTGCTGAGATCACTGGTCTTCTTGGTGGACGTACATCTGAAGAGATTTTCTTCGACGACGTTTCTACCGGCGCTTCCAACGATATTCAGGAAGCCACAAGAATTGCTCGTGCTATGGTTACCATGTACGGTATGTCTGACCTCGGTCCTATCCAGTATGAGCAGAGCAACTCCTCAGTCTTCCTTGGAAGAGACTACACCGACACCACCAAGAACTTCTCTGCTGAAGTCGCTCATGAGATTGATAAAGCCGTTCGCGACATCGTTGACAAAGCTCACGATGAAGCCACGAAGATCCTCACCGAACACAAGGCTGAAGTCATTCTTGTCGCTGAGACCCTTCTTGAGAAGGAGACCATCACCGCCGAGGAGATCGACTCGCTTATCAAGACCGGCAAACTCCCAGCCAAGGTGAAGGCCGAAGTCGGCGCTTCCGAGAACCTCTCCGAAGAGGAGAAAGCGGTTATCGAGAAGCCTGTCGTCAAGACTAAGAAAGAAGCTGAAAAGAAGCCTGAGGCTAAAGAGGAAAAACCTGCAGAAAAGCCAGAAATCCCTGACAAAACTGAGGCAAAACCAAAACCAACGGCCAAAAAGAAAGCTTCTCCGAAAGCTAAAAAAGACGAATGAAAACAGAAGGCCTTTCGGGGCCTTCTTTTATCTATGATCAAAATTGGTGACATCGAACTAAAAGGAAGAGTTGTTTTAGGTCCGATGGCAGGGGTTACCACGCTTGCCTATCGTGACTTCATGAAACCCTTTGGGGTTGCCCTTTCCTATAGCGAGATGATTTCCGATTGCGGCATCGATTACAAAAACAGGAAGACCTATTCCTACCTCGCTACCTCGAAAGTTGATAGACCAGTAGGGTTGCAGCTCTTTGGCTTTGACAAAGAGAAGACCGTCAACGCGATTAAGATCATCGAGGAGAAAGCCGACTACGACATCCTCGACATCAACCTTGGTTGCCCTGTATTCAAAGTCGTCAAAACCGGAGCAGGATCTTCGTGGTTATCTAGACCTGCCGAACTTGAGGATTACATGAAAGCGGTGGTTGCCGCTTCCCATAAACCAGTTACGGCAAAAATCCGTTTAGGCAAAGACGCTTCCTCCGTGAACGTTTGGGAAGTCGCCAAGATGCTTGAGAAATGCGGAATCAAAATGCTCACTGTTCATGCTAGAACTGCCGCTCAAGGCTATAGCGGTACTCCAGACTTCGAGGCAATTAGAGATTTAGGCAAAAGCCTAAGCATCCCTCTTTGCATCTCTGGAGACATCTTCAGTGCGGACGCCGCTATCAAGGCAATGGAGATCACTGGAGCCGAACTCGTCATGGTCGCTAGAGGAGGACTCGGTAACCCAACCCTCATCACCAACATCAACAACCGTCTTGAAGGCAAAGAAGAACTTCCTGCCCCAACGATCGCCGAGCAAACCGAATGGGCGCTCAAGTTCTCTGAAGCTTTAATTGCCGAGAAAGGAGAAAGGGTCGCCATCATGGAGCTCCGTGGCCTCATCCCTCATTTCTTCAACGGTTTCCCGGGCTACAAGAAAATCCGCGCCGAGATATCGGTCAACATCAAGACAAAAGAGGACTTATTTAGAATTCTTAATGGAATTCTGAATCGAAATAGACTATAAATGTGCATTGTCTATTTTCATAGACACCGATTATGAAAGAGATCATCAAGTTACTTCGCTACATCAAAGGCTACTGGAAAGACACGATCCTTGCTTGGGTCTGTGTTCTTTTTGAGTGCGTTGCCGAAGGTCTTGTTGCTTATTTCATGCAGTTCTTCATCGACGAGGTTAAAGACCTTTCCGTCAATCCAGAGAACCTTGATGCCATATTCATGTATTCCGGCATTATCGCTGGCATGGCCATCCTTGCAGCGGCAACCGGCATTATCGCTGGCGTCTTTGCTGCTAGTGCGTCAGCTGGCTTTGGAAAGAACCTCCGTGAAGCCTTATTCGTCCACGTTCAAGATTACTCTTTCAAGAACATCGACAAATTCTCCACGAGCTCCCTTGTCACCAGAACCACAACTGACATTACAAACGTCCAAGGCGCTTACCAAATGATCTGTAGAGCGGTCGTCCGTGCTCCGTTCTTGATGATCTTCGCCCTTATCATGTGCTTCGTCACATATTGGCAAGCCGCCCTCGTTTTCCTTGTCTTCATTCCTGTCGCGGGCTTCGTTTTGATATTTATCGCCAACAAAACCCATCCGATTTTCGTCAAAGTCTTCAATGCCTATGACGATTTGAACCAGGCAGTCGATGAGGATGTCGACGGCATCCGCGTCGTCAAATCCTTCAACCGTGAAGACTACCAGAAAGAGAAGTTCGGAAAGGTCTCATACTGGATTTTCAGCAACTTCAAAAAAGCCGAGAAGAGAATCGCCCTCAACGGTCCGTTCATGAATATCGCCACATACACGACGACGATTATCATCTCCATCATCGTTTCGAATGCGATTGTGTCCACTCACGAGACCGCGATCGGCATTGGTGCTATGAGCACCATGCTTACCTATTCCATGATGATCCTCATGTCCCTCATGATGGTCTCAATGGTCTATGTCATGATCATCATCGGCCGCAACAGCACCGAACGTATTCTTGAAGCTATTGAGGAAGTTCCTGACATCGCTGATCCAGAGAACCCAATCGAAACCGTTCCTAATGGAGAGGTTGAATTCAGACACGTCAACTTCGCCTATTCCGAAGGAAAGGACGTTCTTCTCGACGTTAATAGAAAAGTCAAATCCGGAAGCACCATCGGTATCCTTGGTCCAACCGGTTCAAGCAAAACCACCCTCATCTCTTTAATCGCCAGATTATTCGATGTTCAGAAGGGCGAGGTTCTTGTCGGTGGCCACAACGTCAAAGAATACAAACTCGAATCATTACGTGATTCCGTTGCCGTTGTTCTTCAAAAGAACACTCTCTTCACCGGAACCATCAGAGATAACCTCAAATGGGGCAACGAAAACGCCACCGATGAGGAAATCATGGCGGCCTGCGATATCGCTCAGGTTACCCCGTTCCTCAAAGACATGCCACAAGGCTTAGATACTATGATCGAGCAGGGAGGCGCTAACGTCTCCGGCGGTCAAAAACAAAGACTTTGCATAGCAAGAGCTCTTCTTAAGAATCCGAAGATTCTCATCCTCGACGATTCCACAAGCGCCTGTGATACCCATACCGACAAGCTCATCCGTGAAGGTCTTGAGAAATACCATCCAGACATCACGAAGTTCATCATCGCCCAGCGCGTTCTTTCCGTTAAGGATTGCAGCGAAATCTGGGTCATGAATGAAGGCCAAGTCCTTGAGACAGGAACCAACGATGAGCTTATGAAGACGAGCGCGGTCTACAAAGACCTCTTTGAGTCTCAGAACGGAGGAGGTGATTTCGATGCCGCGAGTTAATCCACGTGCCACCAAAGGTGCCCGCAACATGAACATGGTCTCTGGCAAAGCGAGAAACGCCGCCATTCGAAGACTCCTTTCCTACGTCTTCAAGTATTACCCAGTCCAATTCATCGTCGTTTTGATTTGTGTCCTTCTTTCTAGCTTCACAAACGTCGCTGGCGGCTTCTTCACTGGTACCGTCGTCGTCAACGAGTACATCATGCCGTCCCTTGATTCCGGATCGCTTGAGATTAGGACTCCAACAAGCGGCGCTTTCGCTGGAATTCCTTTCGGCGGAGCGATTGCCATCATGGCTTCGATCCTTGCTGTCGGAACCATTGCCCTCTATGTCTACAACATCCTGATGTCCATCATCGGACAGGGCGTTCAAAGACGCATCCGTGATGAGCTCTACGACCACATGCAGGACCTTCCGATCTCCTACTTCGATAGAAGGGGACGCGGAGACATCATGTCCGTCTACACGAATGACGTTGACGCACTTCGTGAAATGCTTTCACGCGCTCTTCCGATGGTGGCCAATTCCATCGTCACGATGGTTGCCTGTTTCGTCATGATGCTTCTCACCGACTTGATGCTCACAGGCGTCGTCCTCGGCGTTTCGCTCCTCATCTTCTTCATCATCATTTACTTCACCAAGATGGCCTCCCGTTTCTTCATCGCCCAGCAGATTGAGCTTGGCAAGATGAACGGCTATATCGAAGAGATGGTCAACGGCCAGAGGGTCGTCAAAGTCTTCAACTATGAGAAGAGAAATATTGAGGGCTTCAAGAAACACAACGATCAGTTCTTCAACTACTCCGTTAAAGCCAACAGATTTGCTAACTTGCTTATGCCTACCGTCAACCAGGTCGGCAACATCCAGTATGTCTTGATCGCTCTTATCGGATCGCTTGCCGTCTTCAATCACCTTAACGGCGTTTCCCTTATGGGAACATTCACCTATGGCATCGCCACGGTTGGCACGATCGTCAGCTTCCTCATGTATTCGAAAGCCTTCGTTCAGCCAATCGGAAATGTCTCCCAGCAGCTTAACCTCATCGCTCTCGCTTTAGCGGGCGCAACCCGTATCTTTGAAATCATCGATGCTCCAGTGGAGACCGATGACGGATATGTTGAGCTTGTGAATGCCAAAGAAGACGAGAACGGCAACCCAGTCGAATGTGCTGAGAGAACTGGCAAGTGGGCATGGAAACATCCTCACACCGACGGCTCTCCAACCACCTACACTTGGCTCAAAGGAAAGATCACCTTCAATGACGTTGATTTTGCATATATCCCTGGCAAAACCGTCCTGCATAACATCTCCATGTACGCTGAAGAGGGTCAGAAAATCGCCTTCGTCGGACCTACTGGAAGCGGCAAGACGACCATCACCAACCTCATCAATCGTTTCTACGATATCGAGGACGGCAAGGTGAGATATGACGACATCAACATCAACAAGATCAAGAAGAAGGATTTACGTCGCTCTCTCGGCGTCGTTCTCCAAGAGACAAAGCTCTTCACGGGAACTGTCATGGAGAACATCCGCTTTGGAAACCTTGAGGCCACTGATGAGGAAGTCATCGCAGCGGCTAAACTTGCCAACGCCCATAACTTCATCACCCATTTACCAGATGGCTATAACACCTTGCTCCATAGCGGTGGAGCTTCGCTCTCACAAGGACAAAGACAGCTCATCGCCATCGCTAGAGCGGCCGTCGCCAACCCGCCTGTCATGATTCTCGATGAGGCGACTTCGTCCATCGATAGCCGTACCGAAGCCCTCGTTCAGGAAGGCATGGACGCCATCATGAAAGGACGTACCGTCTTCGTCATTGCCCACCGTCTCTCAACGATTAAGAACAGCGATGTCATCATGGTTCTCCAGGATGGCAGAATCATCGAGAGAGGCAGCCATGATCAGCTTCTCGCTGAGAAGGGCAAGTACTACCAGCTTTACACTGGAAACGAAATTGCTAATAAGTAAAGCCTAAAGAAAGGCTTTGTGAGCGCTGTAGTTTGAATGTAAACTATCCGTGCGCTTGTTTGTGGAGGAATACCCATGGAAGAAGAGAAACTTAACGACCAAGAACTTGCTAGACGCGCTAAATTGCCACGTTATGAAGAGCTTGGTGTCGATGCATTTGGAAGCCGTTATGAATGGAAAGATTCAATCAAGGATCTTCGTGCCAAGTACGGCGCTTTAACCGAAGAAGAACTTGCTGAGAAACAGATTCCAGTCAATGTTGCTGGCCGTCTTATGTCGATTAGACGCATGGGCAAAGCCAGCTTCGTCAATATCAAAGACGAGTATGGCAACATGCAGGCTTGGCTTGGACGCGATGTCGTCGGTGAGCATGACTATGAAGTCTTCAAACTCGCTGACATCGGTGACATCGTTGGTTTAGAAGGAACCTTAATGCTCACAAGAACCGGCGAGCTTACCATTCGCACCACCAAGTACACTCACATCACCAAGTGTCTCAAACCTCTTCCAGAGAAGTTCCACGGTTTGACCGACATCGAAGAAAGATGCCGTCGCCGCTACGTCGACCTCATCATTAATGATGAGTCCCGTAAGAACGCCTTAACCAGATCCGCTATCGTCAAAGGCATCAGAAACTACAGCGACTCCCTTGGCTTCGTTGAAGTCGAGACTCCTGTCCTTTCCCCAATCGCCGGTGGCGCATCCGCCCGTCCATTCATCACCCATCACAACGCTCTCGATAAGGATTTCTTCCTCCGCATCGCTACTGAGCTCAACCTCAAGAAGTGCATGGTTGGTGGCATCGACCGTGTCTACGAAATCGGACGTATCTTCCGTAACGAAGGCATCGATAACAGACATAACCCAGAATTCACCACCATCGAGCTCTATCAGGCTTATGGCGACCTCAGCGATATGAGAAAGTGGGCCGAAGGCCTCTTCCATTACATCGGTGAGAAAGTCATCGGCAAAGACACTTATGAGTGGAACGGAAACACCATCGACATCTCTAAGCCATTCGCTTGGATCTCCATGGCTGACGCCATCAAAGAGAAGACCGGCGTCGACTTCAATGAAGAGATTCCATTTGAAGAAGCAGTGACCCTCGCCAAGAAGCACGGCGTCACCCTTGAGAAGTCCTGGAATAGCACCGGCTACATCATGCAGGCCTTCTTCGATGAGTTCGTCGAGCCAACCCTTATTCAGCCAACCTTCATTCACACATACCCAATCGAGGTTTCACCTCTCACCAAGAAGACCGCCGATCCACGTTTCGTTGATCGCTTCGAGCTCTTCATTGGTGGAACCGAGTTCGGTAACGCTTACAGCGAACTCAACAACCCATTCGATCAGGAAGAACGTTTCAAGGCTCAGTTAGCCGCCCGTGAAAGAGGCGATGACGAGGCCGCTGATATCGACTTCAGCTTCCTTGATGCTCTCATCTACGGCATGCCGCCAGCTGGTGGTATTGGCGTCGGTGTCGATCGTCTTTGCATGTTATTCGCTGAGCAATCGACAATCCGCGAAGTCCTCATCTTCCCAACGATGAAAGACGAAGTCGCGGTCACCAAGAAAGACCCAGAAAAGAAGTAATGAAAATCCAAAAACACGTGGCAAAACCCGCGTGTTTTTTTATTTTTACCGGGATTTTTACACTCAGAAATTTTTCGGAAAAATGTAAGAAAAGTCACTATATATTAGTGAGGCCATATTTTTGCATTTCTCCTCTTTCGCCGATGGAGATGAGAAATTTCAAGGAACTCTTAATTGATTAAGAGGGTCGGTCGTAGTATCATTGTTGGGCTTTAGCGAAGGAACTAAAGCGACATTCTTCTATGGCCGTCCAATTAATTGAGGCGGTCCTTAGACCAAAACTAGGAGGTGCTAATCATGAAAAAGTACGAAATCATGTACATCCTTAACGCCACTCTCGATGAGGCCGCTGCTAAGGGTGAGATCGCCAAACTCCAGAAGATCCTTGAAGACAACAAAGCCAAGGTTCTCGACACCAAGGAGTGGGGCATCAAAGACTTCGCCAGCATCATCAAAAAGCAGACCAAAGGATACTATGTCATCCTCAAGGTCAACGCTGAAAAGCCAGCTCTTGATGAGTTCGATCGTTTGGCCAAGCTCAACCAAAACGTACTCCGCCACTTGATCACTGTTGCGCAAGACTAATCGGCAACATTAATTGGAGGATGGTAAACAATGCTTAATCATGTCGTTCTTATTGGTCGTTTGACCCGTGACCCAGAGTCACGTAAAACCAACACAGGACTTACAGTCGTTTCCTTCACTGTCGCGGTTGATGATTCGTTCAAAGGTCCTAACGGAGAGAAGAACACTCTGTTCATGAACTGTTCGATCTTCGGAACCAAGGCCGAAAACGTCGCCAAGTTTGTTAGAAAAGGCTCTTTAGTGGCTGTCTCTGGCAGACTCAATCAACGCAAATACACCAATAGAGATAACCAACAGGTTACTGTTATCGAAACCATCGCGGACAACGTTGACTTCTTAGAACCAAAATCCGCTAACGGTGCCACTCCGGATGCCAGCATCCGTCAGCAGGCTCCTGCGCAGGATTATTCAGACGAAGCCGCCGACAGCGGCAACTTAGATGGAATTGATGTCGTCAGTGACGACCTTCCATTCTAAGACTTAAACAGAAAGGATAAATTACACATGGCTTTCAAGAAAATGAGACCTAAGAGAAAGGTCTGCTACTTCACCAAGAACCACGTTAAGTTCATCGACTATAAGGACACCGAGCTCCTCAGCAGATTCATTGCTCCTGATGGAAAGATCCTTGCCCGTAGCTCAACCGGAACCAGCGCCAAGTATCAGCGTGAACTCGCCAAAGCTATCAAGAACGCCCGTTTCATGGGTTTGCTTCCTGAAGTTGGCCAGAGATAATCTCTAACAAACAAATCAAGCCGTCCAAATTGGGCGGCTTTTTGTTATAATTCACCCATGAAAAAGAAAATCAAAACAATTGTTATTGTTTCCGTCTCCGCCTTCGTGGCTGCTTTGGCGCTTGCTGTTGCGATTCCATTCACTATCCTGGGCGTTAAGACCTCGGGCTTAAAAACGGACTACGCATATCTCAAAGACGACGAAGACTATTGTGCTAGGGTGGAAGCGGGGTCCCTTGAGCTTGTCACGCAACACGTGTCGTGCGGGTACGCGTCTATTGAAATGATTTCTACTTTCTATGGGAGCCCTGTCACGGAGGACGAACTAGACGCCAGGAACGGCGCTATATCAACTTCCTCTACCGGCGGATTCCTTGAGGAGATCAACAAATGCATCCCTTCAATGACGTTTGAAGAACACACATACCTTAAAAACGATGAGCTTCTAAAGAGCATTCATGACTCTTTGAAGAACGGTAATCCTGTCGCGATTGAATGGGCGGCCAAATACGAAAACGAATGGACGCTTCATTTCTCTGTCGTAAGCTGTCTTGATCTCTCTCAAGACAATATCACCGTTTTCAATCCTTATGGCTGTATCGAGGACATCGGAATTGAAGAATTCCTTAGCAGAACCACGTTCGATGCCTATGAGAACCTTCCTTTGTTTTTGAACTTCGGCTTCGCTTACGGAGCTTTCCATAAGAACGCGATTTTTTACGCGAAGTAGGTCTCAAAAGATTGAAACGCATAAGCAGTTTTTATAAAATAAAACCGCATAAACGAAAGGGGAACATATGCAAAACAAAAAATCCATTTGGTCAACGCTTCTTTTGGTTGCGACCTTCTTGATGTTGGCATCCGTTGTTTTTGCCATCGTCACCGTGATTGCTGTCTTACCACAAACCTTGGAAGCCGCAAAAGAGATTGCTAGACAAGAAGCCGCCGCACAGGGAGTTTCGGTTTCTGAAGAAGTGCTAGATTTGGCGATGAACGTTGCCAAAACAGCCGCCATTGCCTCTTTGGTCTTCGTTGTCATCATCTCTGGCTTAGAGATCCTTGGAGGTTTCTTATTCTCCCTCAAAGGAAAATGGGGAATCTTCTGCATCGTCATCGGCGTCCTTGGCGTCCTTGGCGGAATCGGCAACTTAATGGGCATCACCGCTACCACCCAAGCTGCTAACATCATTTCTGATGTGATCTCATTCCTTGTTTCCGGTCTTTTCTGTGTTGCATCTATCATGCACTACATAGAAAACAAGAAAGCCAAAGAAGAACAAACCATCTAATTTGACCAAAAAACCTAAAGGTGCCTGAATGGCACCTTTTTTGTTAAAAGATCGATATCCAAGATAAAAGTATCTATAGTTTCTACATGGACTATTCATCGTTGAAGAAACTTCTATTCGAAAGCGCGGACAACAAGAACATGGAGTTCGCCAAAAAGGTTTTCAATACCTCCTACAAGATCATCGGTTTGATGACTCCAACCTTGAAAAGAATCATCCAGGAACATTACAAAGACGATGACCTTAAGCTTTCCGATTTTGAACTAGGGGAGTACCAAGAGATAGACATCACGTATTTAGCGATCGCTTTAAAGAGAGCGAAATCTTATAAAGATCAAATGGAGTTTCTCAAGAAGAACCTCTATTTCGTTAAGGGTTGGGCGGTCACTGATGTTTTGAACCAATACCTAAAAAAGGCCACTTTTGCAGAGTATTTTCCATATTTTGAACTCTTTGCGAAGTGCAAAAACACATACGAAGTCAGGTTTGCTTATGTCGGAATGTTAAAACATTGCGACAGTCCTGACATCGAGAAGATAGCCCCTCTCCTTCGCTATAACGAAGAATACATGATCATGATGGCGGAAGCCTGGCTCCTCGCTACCGTTGCCATCAAGCATAGCGATTTCGTTTACGACCTCCTTAAGAACATGAACGATGAGGCTCTCAAGAAAAAGACGATTTCGAAGATGAACGAGTCGTTTAGAATCTCGAAAGAAGACAAAGAAAGATTCAAAGCCTTGAGAGGCTAATAGAAAGGCAGGCATATCTAGTGGTATGGTTTTTTTCGTACGGAAAGTGATACCATACCAAAGGATTGCGCATTCAAGAGGTGCAAAAGAATGTTAGAAATTAGAAATCTATATAAAACCTATAAAACCAAGGGCGGCGTCATTACCAAAGCCCTTGATGGGTTAAATGTCGATTTTCCCGAGAAAGGCCTTGTTTTCCTTTTAGGAAAATCTGGTTCAGGCAAATCCACTTTGCTTAATATGATTGGTGGTCTTGACCGTCCAGATTCGGGCGAGGTCATCGTCAAAGGAAGAAGTTCCAAGGATTTCACTCAGAGTGACTTCGACAGTTACCGTAACACCTATATCGGATTCATCTTCCAGGAATACAACATCCTCAATGAATTCAACATCGAGCAAAATATCGCCTTAGCTCTCCAGCTTCAAGGAAAGAAGAATGACAAGGCTGCAGTCGACGCCCTTTTGAAAGAAGTTGGCTTAGAAGGCTTCAACAAGAGAAAACCAAACACTCTATCGGGCGGCCAGAAACAAAGAATCGCCATCGCTAGAGCCCTTATCAAAGACCCTGAGATCATCATGGCAGACGAACCAACCGGCGCACTCGACTCCGTCACTGGCAAACAGGTTCTTGAGATTCTCAAAAAACTTAGTGAGAAGAAACTCGTCATCATCGTTTCCCATGACCAGGATTTCGCTGAGGAATACGGCGATCGTATCATCGAGCTTAAGGACGGAAAGATCATCAGCGACAAAACTAAACAATATATCGCCCCTGAAACCTTAAACAAAAACGTTTCTGTCGTTAACGGCAACATCATTGATATCAAAGACTCAGCCGAACTTTCCGAAGCCGACTTCAAAGAGATTTATAAGCTCATCAAGAAGCAGAAAGGCGAAGTCCTTATTTCCGCTGGAGAAGCGAACGTTGAAGCCACCAAGAAAGCCGTAAGAATCAACGAGGATAATCACAACAAGGTCTTCAACGAAACGACCAACGTCGACATGAAGGAGTATAACGGCGAGGAGACAAAGTTCATCCGCTCCCGCATGCCTTTTTCCCGCGCTTTCAAAATGGGCGCGAGCGGTCTTAAAACCAAGCCAGTAAGGCTTGTCTTCACTATCTTCCTTTCCGTTGTTTCCATGACTCTCTTCGGAGTGGCCTCCACCTTGATGTTATACAACCCTAGCTATTCCCTTGCCGTTGGAATGGAAAACCTCGACAGAACAAGCGAAGCCATCGTCAAGAATTACCGCTTCACAAGAACCCAGGAAACCATCGACGACGCTACGGGTGAGACCATGCGCGTATCAGATAGGTGGGAAAGCTTTGGCAACGATTATTTTGGAAAAGCCGAATTAGATGATTTGAACAAGAATAACGGCGATAAGTTCATAGGAGTTTATTCTGGTGCCTCGGGTGAGCCGTATGGTGGCAACTACGCTACTTTTTACGTTGGATCTCCGTCGGGCGAGGCGAGGGACTATTACTCTCCATTTAGAGCTTTCTGCGGTTTTAGCGACGCAAGCGCCTCGTGGATCCAAAGCAAAGGATTCTCTGTCTATGGACAACAGCCAGTTAATGAGAATCAAATTGCCATCTCCAATTACGCTTTTGAATATTTCAAAAACAGTGGCTCTTTTGGAACCGTTAGCTCCTATAACGACATTATTGGAAAACAACTTGAGAGTTCCATGAACGGCAAGTACGGGAGGAACTATTACAATATTACGGGCGTCTACGATTTTGGCCCTATCCCAAGCAAATACGATTCTTTGAAGACCGAAAGACCGGCGATTCAAAGCACAGAAGAAAGAAGCAACGAGGTCTCTGCTTTCGGCGCTTTCTTAGAAAACTCCCTGTATACGACTTGCTTCGTTTCCCCGTCTTTTATAGATAAGTATGGCGAATACGCATCCGATGACAGCTATTACGTCCGTACGGTCTGTCCGCACGGAATCGTGTTTGGCACCGAAGATGAAATATCTAACAACTATTCTAGGATCGAACAGGAATATAGTTACGATGTAACAGCGATTTTTGAAGATCTAGAGAAGGATAAGTGCGAGTTTTACGACGCGAGCTTCAATAGTATTGATGCCCCTCAATTAGCGGATGACGAAGTCCTTCTTTCATACCAAGACTACTTCGCTGAATATTTCCGTTCGGAATACTTCTACGAAGTGAATATGCTGGCTAGAGATGCCAACTCCTACGCTAGTTTCGACCCTGATTTATCAGCGTTTTTCCAACAGGCAGATTTGCCGTCTGAAGAACACCAATACAAGGAGGTCGCGGCTGCTTATTCCAGGCTCCGCAATGCTTCTCAAGGCGCAGAATACCCAGATGGGTTTAATCCAGAAGACGACAAAGCCTTGGTTATCCCTGTTCTTAAAAAATTTGCTAAAAGAGGCTATTCGCTCTATTACCTATCCAATGTCATAGAACTTATTGAAGGTTATATCAGCAGGGGAGGAACCGCTCCGGATGATTGGCGTGTCAGCGGCGGCACAAACAAAGCCCGCCAAGAGCTTGAAAACACGGAACTCCAAGGACGCGAGCTAACCTCATTAAAAACTTATCTCCAAGGAGTCATTTCCAATGATTCTGGGATGAGCTATGTTCCTGCCGTTGCCTTCGCAAGTTCCCTCTATTCTGTTTCAAACAATTACGCGAACTCGGAGAAAGTCAGAGCTGCTTTTGAAGGAACCGGTTATTCAAGTTGGTGGTCGTTCTCTGAATATCTACAGGCCAGCAACTATTCGCCAGAGAGCATTGAATTGGTTAAAACTTTCAGCAAAAACCTCTTCAAATCGATTTACGGAACCGATATTGCTGACAGCGAATTCACCTCTTTCTTTGGTGGGGTCGACAAGATTGAGCCGTCTTTCGGCGAAGCAGAATTAAACCTTCCTGAGAAATACTATTCGAAAGACTACACTGGTCGCGTCAAGACTTATAAAGTCAAAGGCTTCATTGACACTGAGGAAGGCTTCTATGCGAAATGCGCCACGACGAGAAACGCGATAAGAGACTATCTCTATGAGTCTTATTCTTGGGTCGATAAAACCGAAACCGATTACGTTTCCCCTAGCGACGCAAGATACTCCTACCTCATTGCCGTGACTGACTATTCTCAGAGTGATATCGATCTTTTCCTGACCGACTATGGCAGCTATTTCTTCCAAATGACAAACCAGGTTTATGACAGCCTCTACATGTATACGGAAATGGTTTCTTACCTTAAAACGGTCTTCCTCACCATAGGCGGAGTTACTGGCGTATTTGCCGGTCTTCTCCTTCTTAACTTCATCTCCGTTTCCATCGCTAGCAAAAAGAAAGACATCGGCATCTTACGCGCTGTCGGCGCCAGGGGGAGCGACGTCTTCAAAGTCTTCTATTCGGAAAGCGGAATCATTGCTGGAATCTGTTTTGTCCTATCGACCATAACCACATTGATAGTTTGTATGATTCTTAACAGGGAGATGATGCGCTCTCTTGTCGGAATCCCTCTCTTCGATTTTGGTCCGCTTAGCATATTGATCGTTCTTGGAATCAGCATCGTGTTCAGCTTCGTTGCTACTTTCTTGCCGGTCTTGCTTGCCGCAAAGAAGCCTCCAGTCGAAGCAATCCGCGCTCTATAATCATCGTTTTTCATTCGAAAGCGCCGCTCACTGCGGCGTTTTCTTTATAAATATGAAAAATCATTCATATTATTGTTGAAATATGAACAAACATTCATATAATAAAGCCCGTAGGGAGTGATACAATATTCCCGCAAACCTATGAGCGAAATACCAAACGAGAAAATTCTGACCAAGATGGAAGAACTCCTCAATGTGGCCAGCGACTACACGAGGTTAAAGATCCTCTATGCGATCATGGACGAAGATAAATCCGTCTCCACGATCGTAGAAGAAGTGGGCGCCAGCCAGTCTTTGGTATCCCATCAGCTTAAGGTTCTTAAGAAAGCCAATTTGGTTGCCACCCACAAAGAAGGCACCAAGGTTTTCTATAAGCTAGCGGACGAGCATGTAAATTCACTCCTTAAAGTCGTGCAACAGCACGCGGAAGAGTAATTCACATGATTGAAGAAAAAGATAAACACGAATGCTGTGATCATGATCACCACGACCATGATCACGAACACCATCATCACGATGATGAGTGCGGATGCCATCACCATCACCACGATGATGAGCATGAACATGTACACAGAGGCGGCTGCCCATGCTGCCACCATGACGACGACGAAGAAGAGGAACTGACCAAAGGTCGCCTCGCCTTTTTAATCTGCCGTTTAGCGGTTGGCCTTATTCTGGCTTTCCTCGGCTTATTCCTTTGGAATGAGCAAAACCTCAGGGGAATGGGCCTATCTGATGTCGCTGCCCTCTGGGTCAACTTTGCCATTATGGCGGTTGCCTATTTAGCCGTAGGCTATGACATTCTCTGGAAGACCATCAAACATTTCAGGCACATCAAAGACCTTTTTGATGAGAACACCTTAATGACGATCGCGACGATTGGCGCTTTCTGCCTCCGTTTCTTCGGGGAACAGCAAAACGAATTCTTCGAAGCCGTCATGGTCGTCTTCTTGTATCAGGTCGGCGAGCTATTTGAAGATATCTCAGTAGACAGAAGCAAGAAAGCTATCGAAGACGCCGTTGGCTTAAGAGCCAAAAAGGCTTGCTTGCTCCACGAAGGCAAGAAAGAGGAAGTCTATCCTGAAACCCTTAAGATTGGCGACCAGATCCTTGTTTCGGTTGGAGACATCATCCCAGCGGACGGAACCGTTGTTTCTGGAAACGGCGGAGTTAACATGGCTTCCCTCACCGGTGAGAGTCTCCCTGTCGAGATGAACATTGGCGATAACGTCAATTCCGGAACCACATTAGTTTCTGGTTCGTTAGTTGTGGAAGTCACCAAAGAATACGAAGATTCAACCGTTAGCAAGATCATCAGGCTTGTCAAAGAAGGAGAGTCTTCTAAGTCAAAAGCACAGCGATTTGTCACGACTTTTGCAAAAATCTACACTCCAATCGTTTGCTTGATCGCCCTTCTTGTTGCGGTCATCCCACCGTTATTCCTTGGCATCAGCGACCCTTCTGTTTGGGCGCACTGGCTCTATAGCGCAATCTGCTTATTGGTCATCTCTTGCCCATGCGCAGTTGTCGTATCCGTGCCACTTGCATACTTCGCTGCCATCGGCCTTGCCTCAAAGAACGGCATCCTAGTCAAAGGAGCCTCATATCTTGATTGGTTGAATTCTTTGGATGCGGTTGCTAGTGACAAGACAGGAACCATCACCCTTGGCGTATTCTCCATCGATCACTTCAAGCAAAATGAGATCGACGAAGAGTTATTCAGGGAATATCTCTTTGCGGCCGAATCTAGGTCCAATCACCCTCTCGCA
>JAEEWP010000060.1 GCA_016287465.1 Caryophanales bacterium
TTATGACAAACGCTATTTGGTTGGAAGATCGGTCTCTCCAACCATCATCAAGCTTCTTGATACCTGGGAGTTCAACCACGCTTTCTACGATGCGTATACATCTGTATACAAGAACTACTCTTTCGGCGCGAAAGCATCCATAAAGACATACTTCTCGGTTGTCATGAAGAACGCTTTGGTATCGGAGGCCAATAGCAACTACGTCTTTGAAAGAGTGAACACCTTATCCTTCGATGAAGAACTCCATTCCCAAGAAGGGGAGACATATACCTTAGGAGACGTCATTGCCGATAAGAGTGAGTATAACAATGTCACCTATTACATGGACTTCGTTGATTCGATAGATAGGCTAGAAGAAAAAGACATCAAGCTTTCCAAAATGGAGAAGACAATCGTGGGTCTCCGCTTCGAAGGGCTTACCTTCAAAGAGATCGCTAAAGCCTTATGCGTATCAATCACATACGCCCATCAAGTATTCAGATCTTTCTATAACAAAATTAAAGAGACCATCCATGGGGTTGGGGTCTCTAATATTGTTAAGAAATTCAAAAAGAAGCAGGTTTTGCAGGGATAGTTCGAACCTGAGGTCAAAAACGCCTAGAGAAGTATAAGTACCCAAAACAAAATGTAACTTGCCATATTAGGACAATTACGCTTTAATATAGGTATGAAAACCTTTCCAATCTTATTTGCTTATGAAGACATCAAAGAAATGTATCCGAAACCAAATGGGTTCTATTCTTTTTTGAAGCGATCGGTAAAAAACGGAAACATAAAACAAATAAAGAAAGGCTTATACGCATTGGTTGATCGCTCAACCGGACAAATCTATGCCACGAAGTTTCAGATAGCGAGCAAGCTCTTCAACGATTCTTATTTTTCCTATCATGATGCATTGGAGTATTACGGCTTAGCCACCCAATCATTCGTATCGCAGTTTACGTATTTAACTCATGTTCGCGTCGATCCATTTGAATTCGAAGGTGTGACATACAATTCGAAAGTCAGCAAATGCGATTTAGAAATAACAGATCGTATGAAAGAAAATGGGGTTCGTGTCGTTTCTTTAGAACGCGCAATAGTTGATTCAATCGACAATTACCGTTTAGGCGGCGGTCTGGAAGAAGTGGAGCTTGCTTTGGATTCCGCCAAAAACCTCAACATCGAAGCAATTAAGCAATTGTTGCGTCATTACGACAAAGCCTCTTTATATCAAAAAGTAGGTTATTTGTTTGAAAAGCATTTCGGAAACGAGATTCCTTCTTCTTTCTACAATCTTTGCCTGTCAAAAATCGGCAGCAAAAAGATTTATCTAGATTGCGGACCAGGAAGAACAAAGCTCATTCCCAAATGGAATCTAATCGTAAGAGACAACGGAGATATGCCAGATGAATTATTCTAAACAGTATATAACTGAGTTTTCTTTAAAAACCGGGTTCATCGCTAGCAACATTGAAAAGGTCATTAGGCTCCTTGATGTTTTAGGCTTCATTTTTAATGAAAGTTCATTCAGAGATGCCCTATCGCTTAAAGGGGGTACGGCAATAAATTTGATTCATTCTGATTTAAAGCGGTTATCTGTGGACATTGATTTAGATTACCATCGTTCTTTGGATAAAGATGAAACAGCCAAAGACAGAACGTTAATCCTTCAAGAACTTGACGGTTACATGGAAAAAGAAGGCTATTCCATTTCAGATAAATCTAGGGGAAGCACAATTCTCGCCTCCAGAACCTACAGTTACTTAAATGCGTTTGGCAATAATGACAACATCAAAGTAGAAATCAATTTCATTGACCGCATCAGCCTCTATCCGACCGTCATCAGCAACGTCATCTATTTTGACAAGAAGATAAGCGTTGTTTCTTTGGTGAAAGAGGAACTCTATGGCATGAAATTGGCTGCGCTTATCGATAGAAGCAAACCAAGGGATTTATACGATGCTGATTATTTGTTCAATAATCTCGAAGGTATGGATTTAACCGCTCTTAGGAAAGCAGTGGTGTTTTATCTTTCTCTCGATGGAGTATTCAAGATCGACGAAACGACCTTCAAAGGGATTAATGCAATCAGTGGCAGCGCCATCAAGAAAGAACTGCTCCCAGTGCTTAAAAAGGGTGAGTGGTTTGATTTAAGTAAAACAAAAGAAAGTGTTGTTAAAAACTTGTCTGGCTTATTGTCTCTAGAAAGAAATGAGTCGTTATATTTAGAAGAATTCTCCAAAGGAAATTATGACTCAAACCTGTTGTTCGAAAAACCGATAGCCGAAAGAGCGGAAAAACACCCGATGGCTAAATGGAGAATTAGCAAAATCAAAAATAAGTAGGTTTTGCTAGGGTAATTTAGATAATCTTCTCTGAGAATCTATTATAAAGAGCCTGCAAGGATTTCTCGAAATCGCTGTTGGAAATACCAACGATGATGTTGATCTCCTCGCGTCCTTGGTCGATGAGTTTGATGTTGATCTTCTCTTCGCCGAAGACGCTTAAGATCTTGCCAGAGACACCGCTCTTCTTGGCCATGTTGGAACCAACGATAGCAACTAGAGCGACATCATCGTCTTCGCTTAAAGAAACAATCTCAGGAAGCTTCTTAAGGTCAGCGACCAAATCGAAATAACGGTCTTCTAATTTGCTCTTCTCAGCGATAACAGAGAAGGAATCAATAGAGGTTGGGATGTGTTCAACTGGGACTTTGTATCTAGCGAAGACATCAAGAACCATTCTGATGCTTTCGAGCTTGTCATATTCTCTGCTCTTAACGAAGGTGAGGGCGATGAAGCCTTTTTTACCTGTAAGACCAGTGATGAGGTGGTTATTGCCAGGGGCCTTGTCCTTGATGAAGGTTCCGCCTTCTTCTGGGTGGTTGGAATTAAGAACCTCAAGAGGGATTCTCTTTTCCATAAGAGGGATGATCGTCTCAGCATGGAGTACCTGCGCACCAGCATAGGAGAGCTCTCTTAATTCGTCATAGGAAATCTCATTGATCTTAAGTGGGTTCTCGATGATGCGAGGATCGGCCATATAGAAACCGCTGACATCGGTGAAGTTCTCATAGAGATAAGCATCAAGGGCTTCAGCGAAATATGAAGCGCTGACATCGCTACCTCCACGGCTGAATAAGCAGATATCGCCATTAGGATATGAGCCATAGAAACCTGGGATAACGGCTTTCTCCACTTTGGAGAAGGCTTTTGTTATATCTTCATTTGTTTTCTTTTCATCGACCTTTCCATCGAACTTGAAGTGGATGAGGTCTTTGGCATCGAGGAAGGAATATCCAAGATAGGCGGATAAGAGTTTGGCACAAAGGTATTCGCCTCTAGAGACGAGTTTGGCTTCGGTCATCTCTCCGGCTTTTAAAGCGTCCTTGATATCTTTGATATCATTCTCGATTGGGTAATCGATATTAAGTTCTTTTTTGATGGTGAGGTATCTTTGTTCGACTCTCTCAAAAAGGCTATCGAACTCAACGTGGTATTTGTTGTGCTGGAAGCAAAGATAAAGGAGGTCGGTGATCTTGTCACGTTCGCCCTCTCCTTTTCCTGGAGCGGAGACGATGACGCACTTACGGTCCTTATCGGCTTCGATGATGGCTTTGACTTGTTTGAAGTGTTTGGCGTCGCTAAGAGATGAGCCACCGAATTTGCAGACTTTAAGCATTCTCTTTCTCCTCAATGAGTTTCTTCACGATCTGAACGGCATTGGCGGCAGCGCCTTTTCTGACGTTATCGGCAACGCAGTAGATGAGAAGACCATTATCGACTGATGTGTCTTTTCTGATTCTTCCGACATAGACCAAATCGTTTCCAGCGGCGATGGTGGACACTGGGTAGATGTGGTTCTTAGGATCATCAAGGACTTTGATGCCTGGATATGCGGCTAAGACTTTTCTCGCTTCTTCTGGAGTGACTGGTTTCTCGAATTCGACTTCCATCATGACGCCATGGGCGACAGGAACAGGAACTCTGATGCAAGTGGCGGAGATTCTTAAGTCTGGGCGGTGCAAAATCTTTCTGGTTTCCTCGATCATCTTCTTCTCTTCTTTGGAATATCCGTCATCGAAGAAGACATCGATCTCAGGGATGCAGGTTCTGGAGATGTCATATGGGTAGAAACCGGTTGGCTCACCCTTCTCAGCGCCTTCCCAGTCATTAAGACCTTTCTTGCCTGAGCCAGAGACAGCCTGATATGTCGAATAGTTGATTCTTGTGATTTTAAATGCGTCCTCAAGAGGCTTAAGAGCCAAGACGGACTGAATGGTGGAGCAGTTAGGATTGGCGACGAGCTTACGTTTGGATTTGATATCTTCGATATTGATCTCAGGAACGACGAGAGCGCAGGTCTCTTCCATTCTCCAAGTGGAGCTATTGTCAACGACGATGGCCCCTTCCTTCTCAGCGATAGGGCACCATTCTTTGGAGACGCTTCCGCCCGCGGAGAATAAAGCGAAATCAGTACCGATGAAGCAACCTTCCTTAAGAGCTTCTAAAGGATACTCTTTTCCCTTAAATAACATGGTTTTGCCAACGCTTTTTTCTGAAGCGAAGAGTCTAAGCTCTCCAACTGGGAGATCATATTCCTCCATGACTTTGAGGAAAGTTCGGCCCACTAAACCAGAGGCTCCGACGACAGCGAAATTGTACTTTTTCATTCTTCTACTCCTTTATGACTGCGGCAAAATTCTTAAGTTCGTCTGCACTTGGGTTATGCAAGACGACTTTGGTTTCTTTGTTTTTTTCGTAACAGGCGAATGTGCCTTCAAGATTCTTAAGTATCTTGGCTTCACCTTTAAGATCAGTGAGCTCCATCTGATACCCATGAACGATTCTTTCAATATCCTGAAGGATAGCGGAAGCGGTTGGATATCTTCCTGCTCCTGGACCTTTGAATGAGAGAACGCCGTTATTCTTGAAAGATGCGGTAGCGGCATTGAGCTCATAGATGGTTCCACCGAAGAAGGAATCCTTGCTCACAAAAGCAGGGCTCACATAAAGTGAATATCCTTCATTCTCTTTGGTGATATGGCCTAAGAGCCTGATGGTCTTTCCTTCCTTTTTAGCGGATTCGATGATCCCTTTGGTTATTCCATCGATTCCATAACATGGAATCTCTTCAGGATTGAAGTATTCTTTGAAGACTGTCGAAGCGATGATCGCAATCTTCCTCTTCGTATCGATTCCAAGGACATCAGCAGAAGGATCTCTTTCCGCGAATCCTTTGTCCTGGGCCTCCTTAAGGACCTTCGCATAATCCTCACCGAGCATATCCATGTTCGAAAGGATGAAGTTGCAGGTTCCATTGAGAATTCCCTCAAAGGAAATAAGCTCATCAAAAGATGAAGTGGTGGTTAAAGGAGCGATGAGAGGAACTCCTCCCATGACTGACGCTTCGTATAAGAAAGAGACGTTATTCTCTTTAGCGGCTTCTAGGTATTCCTC
>JAEEWP010000061.1 GCA_016287465.1 Caryophanales bacterium
TTGGCTTCTCTAGATTCGGAAATGTTCTCACAACCGGCTTCGTCTCTCAGTTCGTGAGTGAAGCCAAAAAGGACACCATGTTCGTCGGAAATGCCAGAACCGACCTTCCAAAAGAACTCGCTGAACCAATCCTTTCCTTAGGAATGGAATCTTTCTTCATCGCCTCTCTTGATTCCCCAAATAACGACTACGGATTCATCTACATGCTTTCTCCGAATAAGAGAAAGGGAACCTCCATCACTGAGAAAGAGGACTTCATGACCGCTGTCTCTTTCTTAAGTGACATGCTTATCAGCAACCTCCTCACGAGAAGAGGAGATTCCATCCATGATCTTTTAGATAACCTTGCCTCAAGAACAACGAGATATCTC
Source organism: Caryophanales bacterium (assembly GCA_016287465.1). Classification (GTDB taxonomy): domain Bacteria; phylum Bacillota_I; class Bacilli_A; order RFN20; family CAG-826; genus UBA4951. The sequence goes on from JAEEWP010000061.1 coordinate 372, forward strand.
TATTCCGTTGACCGTCCAACCCATACGATCACTTACATGTCCGATAACCTCAAGCACGCCTTCCCGAACGCTCACGAAGGCGATGTCTGCTACAAGGTACTTCGTTCAGGCCATGACAAACCTTGCTCTCATTGCCCATTAAGGTATGGCGCTGACCACCGTGTCATCCCATCCATCGGCCCATCCGAATCCCAGATCTCGATCCTCCAGTACCGTGGTGCCAATAACGACGAATCGACCATCATGATCGAACGTGCCACGACCCAAGGCCTTGTCGCAGGAAGCCATCTCGTCGATGATTCCCTCCTCATCAAGAACGCCCAAGCCCTCGCTATCGACGTCAACCGCGAGCTCAAAGGCAAGACTGCTCGTGGATATATCGTCTCTTGTACCCTTGTCGATTACGAACAAGCCCTCAAAGAGCTTCCACAATCGGATGCGAACTCTCTTATGTCTAGTATCGTCGCTAACTTCCAGGATGCCGGTTATGGCGAGCTCCTTTATAGGTTCGACACATATAGCCTTAGCTTCCTCCTTAAGGGTTACACCAAGATCAAGATGATGGACTTCGTCGAAGAAGCGGCGGAGATCCTCTCTCATCCTCTCGAAGCGAGAGAATTCAGATATAACGCCAACTACGCTTTCTGCGCAGTCGCATATCCATCAGAAATCGTCACGACCAAACAAATGGCCCAGACCATCAAAGACGAGCTCATCAGAAGCGCTTCCGTCTATGGTGCGGGTTATGTCGTTGAGGTCGCTAACCGTCACCCAAGAAAAGCCCTCAGAAGCGAATACATCCTCGATATCCTTGAATCCACCCTCGACGCAGATGCTCTTCCAATCCTCACTCAGCCAGTCGTCGATGCCGGCACCCTCAAGGTCGTCGGAGGCGATATCCGTTCCGCCCTTTATGGACGTGACAAACTCCCAATCGCTCCTCGTGAATTCATTCCTATCGCCAACAAAGAGAAACTCGTCTCCCGCGTCGATATCGGCGCCATCTCGATGATGGGTCAGCTCTATTCTCTTTATGGTTCGGGCATCTTCAAGACAGTCGGCATCAAATCCCTTTCGATGTATCTTTCCATCGACTCTATCAGAGACCCAGAATTCCCAGAAAAAGTCAGAGGTATTCTTGAGAGAAATCACTTCCCACGTGAATACATGCATCTTGAAATCAATAGCGCTTACTTCCTCGATGAGGAAGAAGCCCTTAGAAAGGTCATCGGAGAACTCACTCCACTCGGTGTCGTCTTCGAATGCGTTGACCACACGCCTGATAAGGTTCCTCTCGAGGTCCTTAAATCCTTCGGTGTCCATATCATCAAGACCGAGAGATCGCTTATCTGGAACGCTGCGACGAATGAGAACGAGCTTGCTAACTTCAGTAGGTTCTTAGATGCCGCATCTAGAAACGACTTCGATATCTACGTCACCGGTATTGAGAACGCTGAGCAAAGGGATCTTGCTATCTCTCTTGGTGCCAAAGGACTTGAAGGTTACTTATTCGGACGTCCAATGACCGAAGAAGACTTCATCAAGGTTCTTAACTACGGCAACAAAGCGACCGAAGCGAAATAGCCAGCAAAACCTGCATGAATTAGCCCTCTACCTAGAAAGTAGGGGGCTTTTTTCTTTGAGGATTTGTAAGGAAATATGTCAATCGTCACATTGTTTTTGCTAATATATTTCCAGAAAACGAAATACAAGGATGGAGAAACTATGTTCTCCATTAGCCAACCAAGGGAGGCATATCGTTATGAAAGAAGAACTTAAGTGCCCTATCTGCGGACAACCGACCCGTGTTTACATGGGCAACGCCAGAAAGGATCTTTTATGTGGCAAACACGCCGATGAGCTCAAAGCCGGAAAGATCGAAGTGAACGAGAAAGGCCTCTTCATCGAGAAAGCGACTGGCAAAGTCCTCAACAAAGATCATGTCGAGCCGAAAGAGGAGAAAGCCGCTCCAGAGCAAAAAGGCGTGGCCAAGTGCATCGCATGTGGCAAAGAGACAAAGCCAGGATTCCTCTTCTGTGTCTCCTGCTATAAGAAATATGCCGATAAGAAACTCCTCGTTGAGATAAGCAAATGCAAGGACATCACAATCCTCGACGATTCATACGAAGGAAAGTTCACCTGCACCGATGGCCATATCGTCAAATCCAAGTCCGAGATGATCATCGATAACTGGCTTTTCGATCACAACATTCCTCATGCTTACGAGAAGAAGCTTCCAATCGACGCTAACGAAAGCCATGACCTTCATCCAGATTTCTGCCTTCCAGGATATGGCGATGACCCAGATGACGTTTATATCGAATACTGGGGATATAACGAGAGCAACAAGGAATACACCAAATCGAAGAACTATAAGATGAAGGTGTATAAGCAGCTCAAAGTCACCGTTATTTGCTTAGAGGAAAAAGACATCATGGATATCAACGCTTCCATGAGCAGAAAACTTAAGTTCTATAAGAAGGGAACTATCAACGAATAAATAGTCTGCAAAACCTGCATGAATTAGCCCTCTACCTAGAAAGTAGGGGGCTTTTGCTATGTATTTTGATATAGTCATTGTTGTATATTGTTCCTATGAAGAAACGCCTTGTCCTCATTCCTTTCGCGTCGATGTTGCTAAGCAGCTGCATCAACGATTTCTTTTGGCCAAGAATCCCTGATTGGGATGCGGATAAGACCTTCGCGTCTAAGGCAATCCCTCTCGTCAATTTGGCGAGCGATGATTACGACATCAAAGGAGAAGAGCTCAATATATGGTTTGTCGATGACAGTGACGTCCCATATGTCGATATAAGGAACTTCTTTAACGCTTTCGACGGATTCTTTGACACGGAGAACATCTCTTACAATTTCGTTCTGACCCAGGGTTACGTGGAATTACGTTACCAAAAGACCTTCACCGTTATCATGGATTGGCACGAGAATCAGATCTATTCTGGCAGCTACGACGATTTCCCATGGTACTCCTACCAAGGTGCCAGCACGAATTACAGCGAGCACCTATACGCAACGAACGATTACTACGATAGGGATGCGATTTTCTTCTTAGATGCTGCGGAATACGACTTTGACATCTTATACAAAGACAAAACATGCATCCTTCCTCTTTTCCTCATGAACACCCTCTTCTGTTCCACAAGCGGCTTCAACGTCTTCTATAACGGGGAGAAATGCTTTGCGACAGCAGGGGAGACGCGAAGCCTAGACGAGTATTACGAATGCGGTAGCAACAGGAAGCCGCAGTCCGATGACATGAGAAACGCTGCGGTCAATTCCTTGTGTCTCATCATGGACACCTTCTATGGCCTTAGCGAGGACAAAGGATTCAAAAACGACGGCTTCAGGAAACACATTGAGAAAGACACTCTCGACTATCTGTTATCAACAGGGTCATTAGACAACTATGCAGGCTATAAGAAGCTTATCTATGGTTACTTAGATGAACTTCATACCAGAATCGATCTCCCATCCTACTATTGCGATATCTCTAAAACGGAAAGAACGGATGAAGATCTCGGTGAGAGATACACTGAATTCCATACAAGAAGAGATTCTCAAAGAGAACTAAGAAACTCCTCATTATCAGATCTTAATGAGGTTAGGTATGAAGATGATCTTGCCATCATCACCCTCGACGCTTTTGAAACAGGCGCTCAAGCAAACATTTACGATGAGAATGGCAACGTCAAAGAAGACGCCTGGCAGCATGACTCTTATTGGTACATGCATAAGTGCATGGAAGATATAACCGCTCATCAAGAGGTGAACAAAATAGTCCTCGATCTCAGCCTCAATGGCGGTGGAAACCTTGGTGCTATGGAAAGAGTGGCCGGTTTCATGACCGATGAGAAGATCCCATGCTGCACATACGATATTCTGGATAACGAATATACGATCACCGGCTATTACGTCGATATCGATCGAGATGGCAACTACGCAGACGATGCCTACGATGATTACGATTGGTATCTTCTTACTGGCGTGAATACCTATAGCGCAGCGAACTTCATGGCTAGCACCTTCAAACAGATGGGGCTTGGGAAGATCATCGGAAAACAATCCGGTGGTGGAATGTGCAGCATCTTTTCCGTCGTCTTAGCGGATGGAACCGCCATAACCATCAGCTCACCGTTCACGATGAGATATGTGACAAAAGACGAGAAAGGCGATATGACGTTCCACTCGATCGAAAACGGAATCGCGCCTGATATCGAACTCGATTACGAAGACTTCTACGACAGTGCAGCGGTGTTAAGCGCAATCAACTCGTCTGAAGCGGAATAAAAACGCTACAAGGCCCTCTAAAACGGAGGGCTTTTTAATAGTCATACCTTACGATTTGATGCATATTTTGGCAAAACGACCTTACGATTTGATGCATATTTTGGCAAAACAACCTTACGATTTGATGCAACACGTATTTTAATATTCGCAAATATGTGCTAATATTTCAGTGGAAAAGGTGGAATTGTAAATGTTAAGAAGAAAAATCTACGATCAACTCATCTCGTGGAAGACTAAAAAACACGAAAAAGGAATGAAAGAATGCCTCCTCATCAAAGGGGCAAGGCAGGTCGGAAAATCCTATATAGTGGAACAATTCGGAAAAGAGAATTACGAGTCTTTCATCAGCATCAATTTCATCACGCAGCCTGAACTCAAAAAAGCCTTCGAAGGAAATAAGAGTCCTGAACGCATATACTCAAACCTTTCCATTCTTTTGCCTGATATCAAACTTATCCCTGGCAAAACCCTCATATTCTTAGATGAGATACAGAATTGCGGTGACGCTAGAACCGCGATCAAGTTCTTGGCTAGCGACCCTCGTTACGACTTCATTGCATCAGGTTCCCTCCTCGGACTTGAATACGGAGAAGATGGAGATGAAGGAGTGGAAGTCCCTGAGTCAATCCCCGTTGGCTACGAGTCGGAGATCATCATGTACCCTCTCGATTTCGAAGAATACCTTTGGGCCAAAGGATATGGTGAAGAGCAGATAAACCAAT
>JAEEWP010000062.1 GCA_016287465.1 Caryophanales bacterium
CCACCATCTAGAAAACAATCCGAATCGGAAAGGTTCGGATTTTTTTGTGTGTCAATGTGTTACTTGACAGGTAACACTTTGCATTTAAAATGGGTGTATGAACAAAAAACCGACCCACCCAGGGAAAGCATTCAAGCAAGATGTCATGCCTTCTTTTGGCCTTTCAGTCACCGAAATGGCGAAACTTCTTGGCATTTCAAGAAAACAGCTTTCGCTTTTTATCAACGAGAGAGCATCTCTTAGCCCTGATATGGCAATCCGTATTGCCGAAGTGACGGGTACTTCTGCCGAATCCTGGATGTGGATGCAAATCAGACTAAGCCTCTGGGAAAAGGCTCAGCGCAAAACGACGATTTATAAAGAAAAACCGATCGCTGTGAATTCAAAGATGACAAGAGATCTTTTAGAGAAACTAGAGGATCTATATGACATTCAAGCGGCCGATGAGGCATATGCCGCCTATCTTTCTGACCCGGAAACCATTTCCTCGGATGAGTTAAAAAAGAAACTAGAGATATAGTTTGCTAACTTAGGTATGTACTTATTTGGATTAATCAGGCTTCTTAGCTACTCGATCAACAGCACCAAAGAATCACATGGTTCTTTAGGGGAAAAAGCGGTCAGCTCCATCTTTACTACGGCCTTTTTTGGAAAGGATGAGAGATATATCGTCAATAATGTCCTCTTTGAGACGGCCAATAAATCAACTCATCAGATAGACCACATCGTGATTTATAAGACTGGCATCTTCTGTTTAGAGACCAAAAACCTTAGGGGGAGCGTTATAGGCACTCGCGAGTCTCCCACTTGGAGAGTTCAGAACTACGGAGTATCTTACGATATCCAAAACCCAATTATGCAAAACAAGACACATGTGAGGGTTTTGTCAGAGTTTTTGGGAGACAAATATGACATACATTCTGTTGTCGTTCTTGTTAGGGGAAACAAACCTCAAGAAGTGGGTGAGGAAGTCCTTAACCTTCAGGAACTCCGCGATTACATTAAGAATTACCCTTGCGAAAAAGAACTTTCCAGCGACGAGATGAAAGCAATCTATGGCCACATCGTTGATTATAAGGATGAGGGCGTTGTTTCCGAAATAGAGCACATTGAATATGTGAAGAAAATCAAAGAAGGGGAGAAAGAAGACCTTTCTGAGATGAAAGTGTATAACCCTGACGAAGAATGGTAACAGCGCAAAGCATACACATTATCTAGCGGCCCTAATAATTGGGCCTTTTCTTTTTGGATATTCCGTCCAAATAATTGCTAACCGTATATCAATAAGGTAATATTTAAAAATATTAAGCGTGTGATTTTATGAACTTCCGTTTCATAGAAGGCACCCATTCAGAAAGGAAAAGTAGTGGTTTTAATTAGCCACGAAAAACAAAGATGAATAAGAAAACCTTATTGGTCTCCATCCTCTCCTTAGGCATGCTTACCGCCTGTGGTTTCAACCTCGGAGGAAACTCAGGCAAAGAAAGCACCCCAATTTCCGGCGAGTCATCATTACCTGAGACTAGCGGGGAAGAAGGAACTTCGGAGGGAGGAGAAAGCACCCCAGTCACCTCTTCTGGCACCTCAGCGGTGACCTCTCAGCCAGCTGGCAATGGCTTCGTGATCACCACCGATCTCAACGCCGCTCAGGAAATCCACACAACCGCTCAGAAGACCTATCTCGAATACTCTGGCGACTATGTGAACTACCCAGTTTCCTCTCTTCCAAGCGGAAGAGAATGGAACAGCGATCCTCTCCCAGCCAAGCTTGCTTGGGATTACACCGCCCCAGAAGGAAAGACCGTTCATAAATACGCCGTGACCTTTGGTCAGAAGAGCGACCTCAGCGATGGTTTCCGCGTCGAAGGAAGCATCAACAAAACCATTAACCTCCAGAACGTTTTCCTTGGCAAAAACTACTTCAAAGTCATCGCAAAGCTCTCTGACAACAGCGAAGTCGAATCCGACATCATGTCCTTCAACGTGACCACTCAGGCCCCACGTAACATCAAGATCGATGGCATGACCAACTGCCGTGATATGGGTGGAAGAACCACCGTCGGCGGTGGCAAGGTCAAACAAGGAATGATCTACAGAACCTCCGGCGTCAAAGGTGGTGACCCTGCTAACGTCACATCCTCCGGTATCTCCGAGATGAAAAACCATCTCAAGTTGAAGACTGAGATCAACGTCGCCAACAACAGCAACTACAATGGAACCGGCAACGGCTGGACCATCATCGAGCACAAGATGGACTACGATCAGTCGAACAATACCCATCACCATTTCTCCAGAAACGCTGAATCATTGAAAGCTTTCTTCAATACCCTTTCCGATTCCTCCAAATACCCAGTCTTCTTCCATTGCCGTATCGGCACCGACAGAACTGGTTTATGCGCCAACCTCCTTGGTGGCCTTCTTGGCGTCTCCAAGAATGAGCTCTATCAGGACTACCTTTTCTCGAACTTCGGCAATATCGGTGAGCAAAGAAAGATCGGCGCTTCCGCTGGCCAAGACAACATCGAGAACTACATGAACGAAATCGACGCCATGCCAGGCGCCACCTTCGCCAACAAGTGCTACAACACCCTTCTTGCTATCGGTGTCGAGAGAAGCACCCTTGATTCCGTCATCTCCATCCTTACCGAAGGCAATACCGTCCCAGGTAACAACAACGGACAGCTTATCGGAAAAGGCACCGGCCTCACTGGCACCGATGTAACGATGTCCACTTCGAGCTCAAACGCTCACCCAGAGCAGTACTACGTTCTCAATTCTTCCTCGAAAGTCGTCACCTATAACTTCACGACCACTGAGACGATGAACGCCGTCATCACTGCTTACCTTGGCAGTGGAACCGGTGGAAGTACCACTCTCAGCAGCGCTCTCGACGTCAAAGTCGACGGCACTTCCTTAACTCTCCCATCTAAGAGCTTCAAAGATGCTGGATTTGGCACCCTCAAAGGAAGAACCTGCTATTACGTCAACCAGATGGGCGAAGTCAGCAATCTTGCTGCTGGCGCCCATACCCTCACCATCCAAACCAAAGGCAGCAGTTCCATCAACGTTGGCGCTCTTGGTGTCTTCAACAAAGGCACTTCCAGCTCCAGCGGAAGCGGCAGCACTGACCCAGTCACTCCTCCAGCCCACACTCACAGCATCGTCACCGCCGAAACTCAGAACACCGGCAACGATCTCTACAACATCTCTTGCTCCTGTGGCGAAATCTCCGGTGGCGAACTCAAGTTCGACAGCAGCAAAACCGTCACCTCTGGCAAATGGGATGGTGGCAAACTCAAAGGCAACCTTTCCTTCAACATCGCTGGAATCGCTGCCGGAACCTATGATGTCTATATGAAAGCCGGCTATTCCTCTGGAAACGGTGGCAAGACCTTCATCAACACCGATTCCTCAGCCACTCAAGCTTCACGATACGTTTTCCAAATCGATGAAGCAAGCTCTGTTGCCATTAGCAATTCCTCGACCTATGAGGGCCTTGGCTTCCCAATGGGCAATAATGGTGAAAGAGGCTTTTCAAACGCCGCATTATGCAGTATCAGCATCCCTGAGAGCGCAGCAGCTTTTAAGATTCTGTTCAACTCACCTGACGGTTATAGTGTCTACATGGCAGGCCTTCGCTTAGTCAAAACCGCCTAAGTAAGTAATCACAAAACCAAACCAAGCCAAATCGGCTTGGTTTTCTTTTTATGCTAACCCCAATCATTTATAATGATTCTTATGTTAGACGGAATCTTCCTCATCGACAAAGAAGCTGGCATGACCTCTCGTAAAGTGGACAATATCCTCGGTAAGAGATATGGCACCCATGCGGTAGGGCATTTAGGCACTCTTGATCCTTTTGCGACTGGTCTTTTGGTTGTGGCGATCAACAAAGGGACAAAGCTTCTTACATACCTTAACGATGGGGATAAGACCTATGAAGCCACTCTTCTATTAGGCGAGAAAACATCCACAGGGGATTTGGAAGGGGAAGTCATCAAAAAGAAAGACGTTCCTAACATCTCTAAAGAGAAATTGGATGAGGTTTTGCGCTCATTTTTGGGAAATTCCCGGCAAATCCCTCCTAAATTCAGCGCGATCAAAGTCAACGGAGTGCCTCTCTATAAGTCCGCTAGACAAGGAAAAGAGGTGGAAGTCAAACCCCGTGACATAACCATCTATTCCTTAGAAGGAACCATTGAAGGCAATGTCGTTCATCTCAAAGCGAAAGTCTCCAAAGGCACCTACATCAGAACTCTAGGGGAAGATATCGCAGAGAAACTAGGAACAGTAGGGCACCTCACCGCCTTAAGAAGAACCTCAATCGGAGATCTCTCAGTTAATGAAGCCAAGAAGATCGATGATCTCAAAGACGAAGACATCACAAGCGGAATCACCCTCATCGATCTCCCACATATCGAATTAACCGAGGAAGAGGAATGGAAAGCCAAGAATGGCCAGGCCCTTTCCTTTAAAGTCAAAGAAGACAAGGCTTTGCTTGTTAAAAGCAATTCCCTTATTGCGGTTTATAAACGCAAAAACGAAAATACCTTTGTTCCTGAAAGGGGGCTTTTCTAGTGAAAGTCATCGATTGCACATTCGAGAGTATCCCAGAGACCTTTGACGGCGTCCTTCTTTTAGGCACATTCGACGGGGTTCATAAAGGCCATATAGCTCTTGTGAAAGAGGCTTTGAACCACACGGATTCCGTTGGTGCGCTTCTATTCAAAAACAACCCAGCCGATATCTTTGAGAAAGAAAAGGAACACTATGTCCTCACCCCTCTTGAAGACAAAATAAGAAGATTCGCCAATGACGGAGTCGAAACCCTCTATGTCATCGACAATGACGAATCTTTCTATAAACACACGAAAGAGGAATTCATCGATTTCTTGCACCGTTTAGGCGTGAGGCGCCTTTGCGTCGGCGAGGACTTCACCTTTGGGTATCAGAAAAGTGGGCACGCCAGCGACCTCTCGAAAGAATTCCTGACCTTCATCGTCCCTCTCTTTAGTATCGATGGTAAGAAAGTTGCCACCAGACAAGTCTTCGAATTCCTTAAAGACGGAGACATCGAAAACGCAAACAAATTCCTTGGGTATCAGTATGAGATCAAAGGCAAGATCGGATACGGATATGGCAATGGCCATAAGATTGGATTCCCAACCGCGAACCTTGAGATGTCGCTCCCATATCTCCTTCCTAAAGCAGGCGTCTACCTAGGCCT
>JAEEWP010000063.1 GCA_016287465.1 Caryophanales bacterium
CCATAAGGACCTTTGGAGAATATACCTCAGCGCAGCCTTTCGAGAGAACGACATCATAGAAATGGAAGGCTAAAGCGGACCTAAGTCTTGTTCCAAGGTTGCCTGGGTCTCTGACGTTCTCAAGATATAAAACGTGACCGTTCTTGATCGGGGTGTGAAGGCTCTTTTTGCAAAGGGCCACTATACCTTCTGGTGTTTTGCTGAAGGTAATTTTCTTAAGGATCTGCTCGTTGATGAGATATTGAGGGACATTCGTCTTCATGGTCTTTTCGACGGTGAAGATGGATTCCACCACGCCTTTGCTTAAGGCCATCTCGACCATATGGAATCCCTCGACGACGAAATAATCGCCTTTGGCGTCAAGCGCTTTGGCGACGTTCTTGATCTTTGGATTCGAGAGGGATGTTATCTTTTCAAGCATAGATGTGATTGATGAGCTTCTTCCTGCTAAGGCGATAGTCAGGCGCTACTCCTAAGAGTATTTTATAGAACTTCTCGGTATGCCCGTAAACAAAATGATGGGTGAGCTCATGGACGATGACCGAGTCGATGATGTGCTTATCGTAATGGACGAGATTCAAAGTATAGGTGATTGAGAGGGTTTTCCTGTGGTTGATGCCATAGACGGAACGGCAATCCCTGACCTTCACTTCATAGGTCTCTTTGATGCCCATGATGGCTGAATACTCTTTCGTCATCTCAGTGACATATGGGAGGAGTTCCTTCTTAAGAAGGCGGTTCCTCTTTTCCTTATTCAAGGAAGAGAATCCCTCGATATGGGTTTTAATACCGAAGATATAGACGTCGTCCCCTTCTATCGGCTCAGGTTTCTTTTTGACCTTTGAGAGGATCTTTGGAATCGAAGAGACGATGAAGGAATCGATTTTGTCCTTTGGGAGACGGCTTGGGGTATTGCAGACGAATCCGCTTTTTCTAAGAGAGAGGGAGGTCGTTCTTCTATATGGCGAGAGCCTAATCTCCACTTCGAAAGATTCATCCCCCACGAGATATGTTTCGAAATACCCTTTGAAATGTCTCTTTGCCATTGTGCCCAATTATAAAACAATTTATAATTCACTGCACTTTGAGTAATGCAAAGTAGAACTAAACGGAATAGACTAACTAACGTATGGAAAAGATCCTTGTAAGCGCCTGCCTCTGCGGCATGAAAACCAGATTCGATGGGAAAGACAATCCATTCCCATTTTTAGAGAGACTCAAAAAGCATTACGAGATCGTTCCTTTCTGCCCGGAGATCGAAGGCGGACTCGCCGAGAAGAGAGAGCGTTGCGAGATGGTCAATAACGCCATCCTCACCGAATCCGGAAAAGACGTCACCAAGAACTTCGTTGAAGGCGCCAAGAAGGCCGTGAGCCTCTGCCACTTCTTCGGAATCAAGATCGCCATCCTTAAGGATAGAAGCCCATCTTGTGGCTCCCGCACCATCCACGACGGCTCATTCAAGAACAACGTCATCGATGGTCTTGGCGTAACCGCTCGTGCCCTCATCGCCGATGGCATCAAAGTCTATGCCGAAACAGACGCCCTCGACTTCCTTGTCCCAGAGGAAAAGAAAAAGAAAGGCATGACCAAGAGCAAGCATGCCGCGAAGCGTTCCTTCGATAAAAAACCTCACGAAGAAGGCGAGAAAAAGCCATTTAGAAAAGCAAAATCCCCTGCAAAACGCACTTATAAGAAAAAGGAAGACGGATTCAAAGAAGGAAAACCAGCAAGGAAATCCTTCGGTGGAAAGAAAGCCTTCTCCAAAAAGCCTTATGGCAAACCAAGGAGAAGCTCAGGCAAACCATTTAATCAAAAGACCCCTAGGTAAGGGGCCTTTTTTATCGTCCGTTTGATGCGAGCTGGAAGTAGAGCTCTAAGAGTAAGGCGTTATGGTAATCGCGGATATCGAGTCCCGTGATTTCGATGAACTTGTTGAGTCGGTAATTGAAGGTGTTCCTGTGAATCTTCTCCGCTTCCGCTGTCTTAAGGCCATTGAGCCCAGAACGGAGGAAGGTTCCTGCCGTGGACATAAGTTCTTTGTCGACGCTTCTGAATTCCTGATTAAGAAGAGGGATTGAGGAGAAGTTACCAAAGGTAAGCTCCTTCATGATGACATCGGTGAGATAGACGCACTGGTTAGGGAAATAGCCGAAAGCCTCTTGGAGAAGCTTCTTTTCGAGTGGCCAATTCTTATGAGCCACAAGGACAGTCACGCTCATACCCTGGAAGGATGAGAGTTTCTCGTTTAACTCAAAGGCGATGTCCTTCTCGCTTTCAAAGTATCCGTTCCTCGTTCCGTCATAGGTGAACGTCGCATCCTCTGCGAGGTTACGAAAGAAATCCTCAAAAGAGAGGGTCTCGATATCGCGACTTGTGAGGAAGAGGTATAGGCGTTTCATCAATAATGGGTTTCTTGTCTGACGTAGTTGACCTGAAGCTTTTTCTTATAGGCTTCGATCATGTCCTCGCCGGTATAGCCAAGGCGAGGGAGAAGGTCTAAGTAAGCGTGGAAGGCTTTCTCGTATCTTTCTTTCGAATAATCGTAAGAGAATTCCACCACTTTGCGGTAAACATCGAGGATGGCCTCGGTGAGGTTCTCAAACGGCTCCCCACCAAAGGTGTGCTTGAAGGAATCGAGTCCGATGGTAAGGCCAAGGGAGAGAAAGAAATGGATGGCGTCCGCGTATTCGTCCATGATGACCTCTTTCGCGGATGGGCCTTTGAGGGACCAGAACTTGAAGGTCCTGGTTTCGTTAGAGAATTCGCCTAGCTCAACAAGAAGGGCGAGGGTTCTTTTCTCTTTGGTCGAAGGGTAAGTTACGCCTTCATGTTTCTTCATGATCTCGGCATCGAGATCTTTTTGTAAAAGATATAGTTCGTGGAGTTCCATGTTATTTGACCTCAAGAGGGCTAAGATGCCAGATGTCGCGGTTGTATTCCTCGATGGTGCGGTCGCTAGAGAAGGCACCGCTCATGGCGATGTTATCGATCGCGGCTTTGGCCCATCTTGGCTTATCGGTATAGAATTCGTCGACTTTCTCGCAGGCTTTGCAGTATGCGTCGAAGTCAGCGAGGATGAAGTACTGGTCACCATGGTTCATGATCTCATCAAAGATGAGGCGGAATCTGTCGTGAGCACGTAAGGCCCAAGGACCGTTGAAGAGGGAATCCATGACGGCACGGACCTCTTCGTTTTCGTTATAGATGTCCCATGGGTTATAGGAACCCTCATCGTTGATTCTCTGAACCTCTTCGGCGGTGAGACCGAAGATGACCTCGTTTTCTCTTCCTGCCCTATCGGCGATCTCAATATTCGCACCGTCTAAAGTGCCTAAGGTGATTGCGCCATTCATCATGAGCTTCATGTTGGAAGTGCCTGACGCTTCTTTTCCGGCGGTTGAGATCTGCTCGGAAACATCGGCGGCTGGGATGATCTTCTCAGCGAGGGTGACGCCATAATTCTCGACGAAGATGATCTTCATGAACTTGCTCGCGTCTTTGTCGTTATTGACCACCGCCGCAACGGCAAGGATTAACTCAATGATGCGCTTAGCGTATTCGTAGCTCGGAGCGGCTTTCGCGCCGAAGACATAGACATGCTTCTCCATGTGGAAACCCTTTGGGTTTTCCTTGATCTTGAGGTAGTTAAGCATGATATGGAAAAGGTTAAGGAGCTGACGTTTATAGGCGTGGAGTCTCTTGATCTGGACATCGAAGATGGCCTCTGGGTCAAGGGTGATGCCATATCTTTCCTGAACGTATTTGGCAAACTTCTTCTTGTTCTCGTGCTTGATGGCCATGACTTTCTTCTGGACATCCTCATCGGTGTCGAACTTTTTGAAGTCTTCAAGCTTCTCTGGATGTTTGATCCACTCGTCGCCGATTTTCTCGGTGATGAGGCTCGCAAGTTCTTCGTTGCTGTTTAAGAGCCATCGGCGATGGGTAACGCCGTTGGTCTTGTTGTTGAACTTCTCTGGGAAGAGCTTATAGAAATGTCTGAAGGTGTATTCCTCAAGAATACCGGTGTGGATTTTTGCGACGCCATTGACGCTGAAACCGGCATAGATGGCCATATTCGTCATATGGATCTGACCGTCTCTGATGATGCTCATCTGGTATTGCTCATCTGGGGAGACGCCTTTCTCGGACATGTAGGCGTTGAACCTGCGGTTGATCTCCTCGATGATCATGTACACCCTTGGAACGAGGGTTTGAACGTAATTGACAGGCCACTTCTCAAGAGCCTCTGGCATGACCGTGTGGTTAGTGTAAGCGATCGATTTCTGAACGGTTGCCCAGGCTTCGTCCCAGCCATAGCCATATTCATCCATCATGAGTCTCATCATCTCTGGGATGGCGAGGATTGGATGGGTGTCGTTTAACTGGAACACATAGTGTTCGGCAAGATGGTCGAGGTTATGGTATCTTCCATATTCACCTCTCATGACGGACTGAAGACCGGCGGAGACGAGGAAATATTGCTGACGGAGGCGGAGCATTCTGCCCTTCTCTGTCGAATCATCTGGATATAGACCGAAGGAGAGTTCCTTAAGGGTCGAGAGGTAATCGTTGAAGCTCATCTCGGTTGGGAGATTCTCTTCGCTTGGTTCGGCTGACCAAAGGCGGAGAGTATTGGCCACACCATTCCTATAGCCGACGACGGAGACATCATATGGGACGGCTCTCACGCAGGTCGCATTGACGGTACGCAAAGCGTATTCGCCGTTTTCCTTCATATATGTCTCAGCGCTTCCGCCGAACTTGACCTCGACGGCATGCTTTGGGTGACGGACTTCAAAGACGAAGCCATTGGAGAGCCATTGATCAGGAAGCTCGGTCTGAGCACCATGGACGAATTTCTGACGGAAGAAACCGTATTCGTATCTGATGGTGTTGCCGTGTAATGGAAGGCCTAAAGATGCGGCGCTGTCTAAGAAACAGGCGGCAAGACGGCCTAAGCCACCGTTGCCTAAACCGGCATCTGGTTCAAGGTCCTCAAGGTCATCGATGTTGATGCCAAAATCGGCAAGGCCTTCTTTGTCGACCTTATAGATTCCTGCTGTATGCACCATTTCCGTATGGGTTTCAATTGGT
>JAEEWP010000016.1 GCA_016287465.1 Caryophanales bacterium
TTGAATATCATCGTCGGCGAGCTTAAAGCGGACAAAGGCCAAGTCATTTGGGAAAGCGGGGTCACCCATTCCTATTTGGACCAACAGCTTAAAGTCGCTCAAGACATGCCCGTCCATCAATACCTCTATGGCGTTTACGAAGATCTCTTTGAGAAAGAAAAGAGAATGAACGAACTCTATGAACAAAGCGCGGTTGATGGGGCAAATTTCGAAAAATTGCTGGCAAAAGCCGACCGAATTCAAACTGAACTCAATGAAAAAGGCTTCTACGCCCTCCAGGAGAAAGTAGGAAAACTAACCGATGGCTTAGGATTCCAAAAAGAAAATCTTGAAGCTCCTTTGGCCAAGCTTTCGAGCGGTCAAAGAGAAAAAGCCTATCTCGCGAAGATGCTTCTTGAGGAGAAAGACTTCCTCATCATGGACGAGCCTACGAACTTCCTTGATGCCGCCCAGGTTGATTGGCTTGCTAGATATCTCATCTCATATCCGAAAGCCTTCCTCGTCGTTAGCCATGACCAGGAATTCCTTAAGAGGATCGCCACGGTTGTTTTCTGTTTAGAGAATCAGACCGTCACAAGATACAAGGGAACCTTTGAGCATTATCTTGAGCAACACGAGCTCGATAAAGAACAATACGAGAAGAACTACAACGCTCAGCAAAGATACATCAAGAAGGAAGAAGACTTCATTGCTAGACATATCGTTAGAGCGACTTCTTCTAGAGCAGCTAAATCTAGAAGAGCGAGGCTCGCTCATCTTGATGTCATGGAAGCGCCAGGCAAATCCGTCATCAAAGTCCATTTCTCTTTCCCATACACTCACCCAGTAGGCCAGAAACCTCTTATCGTTGAGAACCTTGAAATCGGATATGGGAAGCCACTTCTTGATCCAATCTCTTTCATATTGAAAGAAGGAGAGAAGATTGCCATTCTCGGACAAAACGGCGTTGGCAAGACAACCTTCCTCAGAACCATCCTTGGAAAGATCCCTTCACTAGGCGGCGAATACAACTGGTTAGACGGCATCGTCGTCAATTACTTTAATCAAGATGAGGTGATCGATATGTCGCTTAGCCCATTCGATTACATCCATAACCAATATCCGGGTTTAACTAACACGCAGGTCAGGACCGCGTTAGGCGCGACAGGCGTAAGGAAAGAGCTTGCGATGCGCCCAATGAAAGAACTCTCTGGCGGAGAGGTCACTAAAGCGAGATTCGCTTTGATGAGCTTAAAGAAGAGCAACTTCCTCGTCTTTGACGAACCTACGAATCACCTTGATCAATCAGCAAAAGATTCGCTTTTCGAAGCGATCGAGAAATATCCTGGCTCGGTCATCATCGTCAGCCACGAAAAAGACTTCTATGATGGCTTAGTCGATTATGAGATGCATTTCTAATTAAGACGTTTCTTCTCTCTGAAACCAAAGAGATAGGTGAATGGGCGGAAGATGATGAATTTCCTCCAATATTCGTATCCAAGAACTTCGCTGTTATAGTTGGCGACGTTTCTTCTGTAATTGGCATTTAGATCCTGGAGAGTGGTCCAGTAGATTTCATAGTCTTCGTCATTCTCGAAGAATGGGTATTTGTGGCCTAAAAGAGCGAGTCTTTTTTCAAAATCATTCAGCAAATTCACATTATTTTCGATTTCTTCGCCTTTCATGGCCTCAAGCTTCATCCATCTCACCTGAGCGGCTGCTTTGTTGAGGGAAGAAGAGAATTCCGCCTTCTTCTCATCGAACATGGCGTAGATGGTGAGAAGGATATCTTTCTTCTCCATAAAGAGGACGCTGAAAGCAACCGTTCTCTTCTCAAGCTTGGACTTGAAACCAAGGATGCTAGAAATGTCGATGGCCAAAAGAGCGAGCCAGATAAGGGCGATGATCGCGAGAATGTAAAGTAGTAATTGCCACCATTCCATGGACTAATATTCTAAAGTCACCTTTACCCATTTTCAAATTGAGCCTTTTTGCAAATAGCAAAATTCCTTTCCGTGGAAATTGTTAAGAGGAACGCAAAGTAATATACTTTGAATAAATAGTGAGGAATAAAGATGAGCAAACCGATTGTAGCGATCCTCTACGACTTTGACGCAACCTTGGCGACAAGCGACATGCAAAACTTCTCCTTCATCCCTTCTTTGGGTCTGACTCCGGACGAGTTTTGGCACAAATGCAAAGAATTCTCCGTTGAAACAGGATGTGAGAAAACCCTTGGTTACCTTCACACGATGATTGCCGAATGCAAGAAACGCGGGATCAAGATGACCCGTTCTTTCCTTAACGAGCAAGGCAAGCACATCAAATTCTGGCCAGGCGTTGAGAAATGGTTTGAGAGAATCAACAAGTTCGGCGAGGAAAACGGCGTCGAAGTTGAGCATTATCTTGTCTCCTCCGGCAACAAAGAGATTGTCGAAGGCTGCTCCATCTACAAATACTTCAAGATGGTCTATGGCTGCGAATTCATCTTTGATGAAAACGATGAGCCAATCTGGCCAAAATTAGTTATTAACTACACTCAGAAAACCCAGTATTTCTACCGCGTCTCAAAAGGCGCATTCGACATCAATGACGATGTCGGCGTCAATGAGAAGAACCGCAATAGAAGAGTCCCATATAGCAACATCGTCTATATCGGCGACGGACTCACCGATATCCCTGCCATGATCCTTGCGAAGAACAATGGCGGACATTCGATCGCCGTCTATCCAGAAGGCAAAGAAGGCAAGATCGTCGATGACCTTTACCACGATGGTCGCGTCAACTATGTTGCCCCTGCCGATTACCGCGAAGGGAAAGAACTCGATGAGATCATGCGTCTTATCATCAAGGGCGTCGCCATCAACGAGTCTCTTAAGCAAAGAGGCAACATGAACCAAGAGAACAAATAAAATGGTCTTCGATTATACTTCCGCACATAACTACGCCGTCCTCTTAATGGGCGGCAAAGGTCTTAGGCTCAATAGCGAGACACCAAAGCAATACATGATGGTCGCTGGCCAAGAGCTTTTCCTTTATGCCGCGAAGACCCTAAGCGAGACCCGCCAAATCGACTTCATCATCTATGTCGTTCCGGCTAGATGCAAAGAGAAAACCGAAAAAATCCTTAGCAAATCCCTCTTAAACAAGAAACCTCATGTCATTATCGAAGGCGCTGAAGAAAGAGAGCTTTCTTGTAAGAATGCTATCTGGTATTTGAAGGAGCATCGTGTGAATCCACACTCCCTTGTTCTTATCCATGATGCCGATCGTCCAAATCTCACAAGCGACATCATTTCTAAGAACATCGCCGAGGCTACAAAGAGCCAGGCTGCTGTCACCGCCATCAAAGCGGACGACTCCATGGCCCTTACCAAAGAAGGAACACTCGACCAGTATCTTGATAGAACCGCAGTCGTTAGACTTCAAACCCCACAGACCTTCTCGTACGCCCTTCTCTATTCATCCTTCCTTCGCACCGAGAACCCTGAGACTTTCACCGATGAAGGATCCCTTGTCGCTAAGGCGACCGGCACAAAGGCCACCATTGTTAACGGCGACCCATCCAACTACAAAATCACAAACGAGAACGACTTAAAGATATTTGAGCAATCGAGGAAGAAGAAATGATCGAGCACAGCAAAAAAGGCGACATCTTAGAAGGCACCGTCGTCAAAATCTACCCTAAATACGCCATCCTTCTTTTCGATAACAACGAGACTGGATTGCTCCATATCTCTGAGCTCACGAATTCCTATGTCCGTAACTTCACTAGCTTCGTCCAGGCGGGCAACATCTACAAAGTCAAAGTCATCGATTACGATGAGACGAAGAACTTCATGCGCGTCAGTGCGAAAGCCCTCACGCCAGAAGAGAAGAGAGAATCCCTAAAGAAGGAACCAATCCCACTCGACAAAGTCTCTTTCGAAGCCCTCGAGAAGAAACTTCCAGAATGGATCAAAGAACAAACAGAGGAGGATCACAAATGATCATCAAAACACTTACCGACCATCTTGTGGATAAGGTCGACTTCGCTTCCTATCAGGAAAGCGTGAACAAAATCCACTTAGACATCATCAACAAGACCGGAGCAGGAAACGACTTCCTCGGTTGGGTTGATTATCCAGAGACCTATAACAAAGAAGAGCTCGCTGAGATCAAGAAATGGTCCAAATACGTCCGTGATAACTATGACGTCCTCGTCGTGTGCGGAATCGGCGGCTCATACCTTGGCGCACGCGCTGCGATCGAAGCCATCAACGGAACCGTCTTAAGAGGCAAACCAGAGATCCTTTTCATGGGTCAGACCTTCGATCCTACTTATGTCGCTCAGTGTCTTGAGTATCTTAAAGACAAGAAGTTCGCCATCAACGTCATCTCCAAGAGCGGAACCACCACTGAGACTTCAGTCGCCTTCCGTTTGCTTAAGGAATACATCGAAAAGAGAGATGGTGTTGAGTTTGCTAGAAAGAGCATCTTCGCCACCACCGACGCCAACAAAGGCGCTCTCTTAGAGCTCTGCAAGAAAGAAGGCTATGTCCGCTTCGTCCTTCCAGATGATATCGGCGGCCGTTATTCCGTTCAGACCGCTGTCGGCCTCTTCCCGATCGCCTGCGCTGGCATCGACCCAGAGGAAATCCTTAAGGGTTCCGCCAAAGCTAGAGAAGATGCCTCAAACCCTGACCTCAAGGTCAATGAGTGCTACAAATACGCCGTCATCCGCCATGAGATGTGGGCGCACTACAAGAAAGCCGTCGAGATGTTTATCACCTATGTCCCAAGCTTCGTCCAGATCGGCGAATGGTGGAAACAGCTTTATGGCGAAAGCGAAGGCAAAGAGAAGAAAGGACTTCTCCCAGATAGTGCCACCTTCTCCACTGATCTCCATTCCCTTGGCCAGTTCATCCAGGATGGTAGCCCAGTCTTCTTTGAGACGACCCTCTATTTAGGAAAGCATCGTGACGAAGTCAAAGTCCCTCACGACGAAGATAACCTCGATGGCCTTAACTACCTTGAAGGAAGAACCCTTGGAAGCATCCAGGACAAAGCCTTCGAAGGAACCATCAAAGCCCATACCGAAGAAGGCGGCAATAACAACGTCGTCCTTGAACTCGAGGAAATGAACCCATTCAACCTTGGCTATCTCTTCTACTTCTTCGAGAGAGCCTGTGCCATGAGCGCTTACCTCAATGAGGTCAACCCATTCAACCAGCCAGGCGTCGAAATCTACAAGAAGAACATGTTCCATCTTCTTGGAAAGCCAGGCTTCTAAAAACAATAGCAAAAATAAAATCCGTGGCGGTTATGTCACGGATTTTTTGTTTTTTATTTGTCGTTATAGAAGAAGATTCCGAATGTTCCTGGACCGGCGTGGCAGGATATCGTTCCCATCGCTTCGTGAAGGATGATTTCCTTGAAACCGAATTCTTTGAGACGGGCGCAGGCCTTATCTAAGAGAGATTGATCGATTTCGGTATAGGCAACAAAGACACGGGTAAGGTCGATGTTCTTGTTGGCGGTCAAAGTCTCCTCTAAATAATCGAAGACCCATTTCTCTTTTTTGCCACGGAACTTCTTGCCACAGACCATACGGCCATCGCTAAGAAGTATCTGAGGACGGAGCTTAAGGAGATTGGCGCCAAGCATCGCAAGAGCGTTGCAGCGTCCTCCTTTATAAAGATAATCAACCGATTCGAGAGCGAACGAGCCATGCATGTATTTGGCTCTTTCATCAATGATGTCGCAGACCTCTTTGAAGGATTTGCCCTCTTCAATTAATTCTCTAGCGTAAATGGCTTGGAGAGCGATGCCGCCAGAAAGGTTAAGGGTGTTGACGATATGGACTTTGCCATTGAAGGCTTTAGCAGCTTCAAGAGCGTGTTCATAGGTTGAAGAGATTTTCGCACCGATAGAGAAATGGATGAGGTAGTCATGATCCTTAAGAAGGGCTTCGAACCTCCTCTTATATTCTTCAGCGTTGATGGCACTGGTTTTGGCTAGCTTCCCGGTCTTAGCGGTATAGGCAAAAATGTCTTTCGCGCCATACTCACCATCGAGAGCGGACTCGTCTCCGAAAATGAGGGTGTAAGGGATAATGTGTATATGATATTGGGCCGCCTCGTCCTTCTTGAGATCGAGGGAGGACTCTGAACTGATTACGATTTTTTCCATGGGGACATTATATTGATTTCTGGAGATTTGAAAATAGGCAAAAATGCCGATGGCATCTAGTATTATTAACTACTTCCGTTTGCTATAAAAACGAGTTGGGAAAGAAAAATCCCTTGCCATCAAGGAAAGGGATTATGAGTTAGTCAAAACTTACTTGCTATCGAGGTATTCTTTCACTTCGTCTTTTATTGCAACAAAGGCATCAACAAGTTCTGGATCGAAGTGGGTTCCGCTCTCTTCTTGGATGGTTGCGAGAGCCTTTTCGAATGGCCAAGGTTCCTTATAAGGTCTAAGACAAGTAAGGGCATCGAAGACGTCGGCGATGGCAACGATTCTTGCGCAGATCGGAATCTCATCGCCCTTAAGTCCGCGAGGATAACCGGTTCCATCCCATCTCTCATGGTGGCTACCGGAAACCTGTCTCGCGGTTTCTAAGTATTCAGAAGAAACTCCAATGCCTTTAAGAGCGAGCTCAATAATCTTCTCGCCTTCAAGGGTATGTTCCTTCATGACGTCGAATTCCTCTTTGGTGAGTTTGCCAGGCTTATTGAGAATGGCATCAGGAATCTTGATCTTGCCAACGTCATGGAGAGCGGCAGCGATCGCGAAGTCATCAAGGAATTGCTCGGTGAAGACTTCGGTGTATTTGCCTTCCTTCACGAGCTCTCTCGCGATCATGCCTGAGTAATGGGATGTACGTGTCGTATGATCGGCTGTGCACTTATCACGTGATTCGATGATTTCGGCAAGGGCGAAGACGACGCCTTTCTGAGTGGCGATGAGTTTAGCGGCCTGTTCCTCGATCTTGAGGATGCTTTCGGAAGCGAGGTCCATCGTGCTGTGACTCAGCGCGGAGAGGTTAGAAATCTCATCCTTGCCCCTAAGCTTGACGAGCTGCTTTCTCGCTTTTGAGGTAAGCCATTTCCTCGGACCGATAGCCTCATAGGCGCGCATCTCCGAATCAACGATCTGAAGAGGCGCGATGAAGAAGGATCTGATGTTATGGATGATGAGAGCGCCGCCGATGATGAAGACAAATGCCTCAATCGCGAGAATCTTCGCGACAGTCGACATAAGCTGAATCCTGATCATCGAGACGTCGAGGTTTGCAACGGCATAGGCGACCGTTTTTCCTTCGCCATCGAGGATTGGGCAATAGTAACCAAGGAAGTGGCCATGCTCGCCATTATGTTCGAAATACTTATCGATATCTCCCATCGCAAGGAATTCTTCATATTCTTCTTCGTGATGGAGAGGTTCTCCTAAGGCAGTGATTCCGTACTTAAGATCGAGGACGGTTTTGCCATCGGTTGTGAAGACATAGACATCAAGGACCTTGTCGCTTGACAACTTGATTGACTCAAGGCCGGCGAAGGTATGGGAATAACCGTATGCGGTTGGAGCGGCTTTGATTTCGTCCTGATGGGACATCCAAAGATTAACTTCATCTCCATCAATGACGTAAGTGACCGCGGTAGCGTATTGTCTTGCGGTATCTCCAGCCTCATCGAAAGCGGTGTTGTGGTATGAAATACCAAGGACCATCGCGACGGAGCTTGCGAGCAAGAAGTAGGCGATAGTCATGATCGAGATGATCTTGAAGTCGAGGGAATGGATGGAGATGTGCTGATAGAACTTGCGTTTGGCAGGGACATTCCATGGCTTCCTTAACATGAAAGTGTTCGGGAAGAACTCAAGCGCTCTCTCATTATTTGGGTAAAGGAGGAAGACGCCGAGAACGACCGCCATCGTTATGGTCTTATCAAGCATGTCCCACAAAGAGCTCGCTACATAGTTCGCCCAGAACGGAGTAAAGCCGAAGTTGTTATATAAGTCAGCGGTTAAGCTTGGGGTTACGACGTCAACGCTTTGTCCATATAAGAAGTAAGTCAAAACGGAACCAACTCCGCCGCCTAAGAACGAGAAGACGAGAACGCCGAGGATATATCCCCACCACTTCCTGAACATACCAGTCCTCATTAAGAGACCGGCGAAGATGGCGATAGCGCCAGATATAAAAGCGTAGTAAATCGAATCTCCATCAAAGATGCAGTTAAGGAGGTTAGTGCCCATTCCGACGATAAGACCTGGGAAGTAACCAAATATGCAGCTGACGAGAATAGTGAAAATACAATCGAGGTAAAGCATGACCCCGATGCTATGGAAATTCGTGCTAATCAAATATGACAGGCCAAAATTGAGGCCAATTGAAATGACGATGACTAACCACGTAAACGGCGAAGTGATAACACTCGCTTTCCGAAAAATCGGATTATTTTTCTTCATTACTTAAATTATGCCATTATTTCATAAAAAGTGGAAAATAATGCTTTTTTGACCTGAAAATCCCCTGCAAATCCCACTCCAATTAATTCCAGCAACCAGAGTATCTAGCCCTTTTTCCTAATTCTTGCTATGGTATAGAGGTTTGAGAACTCAAATAAGGAGTAACTATGTTAAATATCGAAAATCTCTCAAAGAGCTACGGCGAAAAGAAAGCCGTAATTGACCTTAGCATCCATATCGCCCCAGGCGAGATATACGGCTTCATCGGCCATAACGGCGCTGGCAAGACCACCACTCTCAAAGCCTGTGCTGGCATCCTTCAGTTCGACAAAGGCGAGATCTTCGTCGACGGTGTCTCCATGAAGAAAGACCCAATCGGCTGCAAAAAGAAAATGGCCTACATCCCAGACAACCCAGAACTCTATGATTTCATGACCGGTCTTCAGTATCTCGATTTCATCGCCGACATCTATGGCGTCACCATCGAAGAGAGAAAAGAGAGAATCCACAAATACGCTTCAGCCTTCGAGATTGAGAAGGACCTTCCAGCCCTTATCTCTTCCTACTCACACGGCATGAAGCAGAAACTCGCCATCATCAGCGCTTGGATCCATAACCCAAAGCTCATCATGATGGACGAACCGTTCGTCGGTCTTGACCCAAAAGCCGCCAAACTCCTCAAAGACATGATGAGAGAGGTCTGCGACAATGGCGGTGCCATCTTCTTCAGCACCCACGTCCTCGACGTCGCTGAGAAGCTCTGCGACAAGGTCGCCATCATCAAGAAAGGCGAGCTTATCCGCTCTGGCACCATGGAACAGGTCAAAGGCGACGAATCCCTTGAGGATGTCTTCCTTGAGTTGGAGGCCGACAAATGATCAAAGCTTTGCTTAAAAAGCAGCTTTCTGAACTCTTCGCGATGCTCTTCTATGACAGGAAGAGAAACAGAAGGGTAGCAGGAGGAAAGGCTGCTTTATATATCGGACTTTATATCCTCCTCTTCGTCATGGTCATCGCCTATTCAGGCATGATGGCTCTTGCCCTTGGCTTTGGTGGTTATCTCACCAGCCCTGACTACGCATGGGCCTACTATGGAATGGGCGCGGTCGTTGCGATCACAATAGCCATCGTCGGTAGCGTCTTCATCTCCTATAACACCTTATACAAAGGCAAAGACAACGAATTCCTTCTTTCCTTACCGGTCCCACCTTCAAAGCTTCTTTTCACCAAGCTTCTTGGCATCTGGCTCTCCGGATTCATGTGGGAAACCCTTGTCCTTCTCCCGTTCTATGTCGTTTCCTGGATCATCGCCCCAACGCTTATCACTCCTTTGGGCATCATCTTCCAGATTCTTCTTTGGCTTGGCATTTCTTTCGTCATCCTTTTCATGATTGCCATCCTCGGATGGGTCATCGCCAAAATCGCCACTCACCTTGGCAGATTCAAGACACTTGTCGTCGTCCTTCTCTTCTTAGGAGGATTCGTTGGCTATATGGTCCTTATCTCCCGGCTTGAGAATGGTATCACTACCTTGTTCGAAGATCCTGAGGCGGTCGCCAATGGATTCGGAAGCTTCGTTCCTGCCCTTGCCTTTGGCAAAGCCTGTTTGGGCGATGCCTTATACGGTTCGATCTTCTTCCTTATCTGCGCTGGTTTGTTCGCTCTCCTTTATTGGGTCCTTTCCATCACCTTTACCAAGATGATCTCAAGCAACGGCAAAGGCAAAGCCATCACGAGCAACAAGCGTGAAGACAAACAAAGAAGCGTCAATCACACCCTCATCAGCAGAGAGTTCAGACACTTCTTCTCCAATCCTATGTACATCCTCAATACGTCTTTGGGATACGTCTTCTTCCCAATCATCGGCGTATTGGCCATCTTCAACCGTGACACTATTCAGGGCGCGATTGCCAATATTGCTGCCCAAGCCGGCACGCAAGGCACGACGCCAGAAGCCGTCACCGCTCTCATCGGCCTCATGCTTCCTGTTCTCGTCTTCTTTGCCGTCATGCTCCTTTGTGGCATGAGCGTTATCACTGCCCCATCAGTTTCCCTTGAAGGCAAAAAGATCGCGGTTTTGCAGTCGCTTCCGATCTCCATGAAGCAGATTCTTTGGTCGAAGATCGAGTTCCACTGCATCATCGCTCTCCCGTTCACCCTCATCAGCACGATCCTTATTTCGATTGGTTTAAGCCTTGATGTTTTGAACGCAATACTAGTCACCGTTCTTGCGGCGGTCATCGTCTTCTTCTATGGAGTCTTTGGTCTTGCTTGCAACCTCAAGTGGCCGATGATCGATTGGAAGAATGAGAACATGGCCCTTAAGCAAAGCATGCCAGTCCTCATCTGCTTGCTCGTCGGTTTCCTTTCTCCGATCATCATGACGGTCATCTATTTCTTCGTTGCCGCATTTGTTCCTCCATTCCTTTATCTCATCATCTTGGGAGTCATACTTGGTCTCTTCAGCTGGTTGTTATTAAGATGGATCAACACCAAAGGTGCGGAGAAATTCCAATACCTCAATTAACTGTAAAAAGAAGTGTTTTGTAGAAAGTGGATAGGGAATGTAAGCCCTTCCACTTTTTCTTTATTTCTAAGAATTAGAAAGAATATAATTAATGTGCAAAAGAGAATTCATCAACCACGCTCTGCTCATTTTGTGCATTCATGTTTGATGGCTCCAATTTCATTTTAGAAAAACAAAAAGTAAGGAGGTTCTTAAATGAAAAAAGCAAAAACTCTTCTCCCGTTAGCAGCCTTAGCCCTCGCATTAGGCTTAGCTGCTTGTGATGGCCCACAGCCTGGTGGAGATGAATCGGACGCTGCTAGCACTTCAGTCGCTGCCAGCTCAGTCGCCAAACCAAAGATCACCATCAGTGCTGAAGGTGACAAGAAGACCTTAATCGTCGAAGAAATGGTTCAGCTCACCGCCAAAGAAGGCGAGACCGCTCTCACCGGCGTCGAATGGAAATCATCCAACGAAGCCGTCGCCACCGTTGACCAGACCGGTAAAGTTACCGCTGTCGGCCCAGGCGATGCCTCTATCAGCGCCACCAAGGAAGGCTACAACAAAGGCTCCATTTCCATCAAAGTCAACAGACCAGCTGCCTTAGCCACCCTTCACTTCGAAGATGCCGACCACTATGCCGCCGATGGCTGGTGGGGAAGCGCTGCCGAAGGCTGGGAGCCAACCTATGCCAGAACCGAAGGTAATGCTTCCGATCAGAAGTGCCTCGCTCACTTAGACGCTGGCGATAAAGAAACCTTAACCTTCACTTCTAGTGCCGCTATCAAAGCCGAGCTCGTCATCATGATGGCCTCTTCCGATGGCGTCACCGATATGAGCACCGTCATGGGCGTCAAGCTCAATAACGCCGAAATCGCTATGACTGGCAAAGCCCTTGCTTCCACTGGCGATAACAACACCTTCAAAGAGTTCTCTCTTGGTGAACAGAATCTCGTTGCTGGCGACAACACCTTAGAGCTTTCGTTCTTAGCGTCCGCCCCATACATCGACGACTTGATGTTCTACTCCAAGCAACAATCCACCATCGCCGTCAAAGCCGCTCCAGCCAAAGAAAGAATCGAAGTCCAGCTTGAAGCTGAAGCCACTGGCTTAAAAGCTTATATCGGCGAAGATACCCAAATCACCTTAACCAAACCAACCGACACCACCGGCGTCAGCTACGCTTCCGATAAGGAAACCGTCGCCACCGTCGATGAAACCGGTAAGATCCATGGTGTTGCCCTTGGCACCGCCAACATCACCATCAAGAAAGATGGCATGTATTCCGCCAGAGTCGAAGTCACCGTCGAGAAGAAAGTTCTTGCTGGTGAAATCAGAGTCGAAGCCGAAAACGCAGCCGATATCGGCAGCTTCCACAGCTACACCGACAGAACCACTGGTATCCAGAATGGCCACAGCGGCGGCGCCTACATCACTGGTTATGACGTCACCGGTCCGTTCACTTTGAACTACACCTTCGAGTCTCCAACCGCTCAGCAGATGACCCTCGTCATCGCTGGTGCTTCCCACTACCAGATGAGTGAAGACTTCGTCTTCGGCGTTGATGGAATCATCAAGCTCAACGACCAGGTCGTCACCCCAAGTGGTGAAGCCAAGATCGAATCCAACCAGCAGATGGGTGCTCCAACCGTTGAAGTCACCATCGGCACAGTCAACGTTCTCGCTGGTCCAAACACCTTCGCTATCGAGTTCCCAGAGAGAGCCCCAGCTCTTGACTGCTTCAGATTCCTTCCAATCGCCTAATCGCTAACTAGATTAGAAACTAGACCCTCCTCACCGAGGGTCTTTTTTTGTTATCCCCTATTACTTGAAAAACGCGCATATACGCGGAGGAAAAATTTTTTATCTATACCTCTTGACACGATATACTATGCCTCGTATAGTATTGTGCGTTGGGAGGTATTTCAATGGATGTACAACTAAAACGCGGAATGCTAGATATCTGCGTCTTGGCTTCCTTGCTCCAAGGCGACTCCTACGGTTACATGATAATCAAGGACCTCTCGCCACACGTCGAGATATCGGAATCAACCTTGTATCCGATTCTCCGAAGACTTGAAGAAATGCGCGCCGTCGAAACCTATTCGATGGAACATAACGGAAGGCTAAGGAAGTATTACGCGATAACCCCACTAGGGGAAAGACGAATCAGGGTATTCCTTGATGAATGGAAATCGATGATGGACATTTACACCTTCATCGAAGGGGAGATGAGAAACAAATGAGAAAGAACGAATTTATTAACGCAATAAGAGGATCGCTAAGAGGCTATCCTCACAACGAAGTAGAAAATTCAATCGAGTTCTACTCCGAAATCATCGATGACCGTGTGGAGAACGGCATGACCGAAGAAGAAGCCGTCGCCTCCCTTGGCGATCTCGATATGATCATCAAGAACATCAAAGTGGACATGCCACTTAAGTCGGTCATCAGAGAAAGAGTCAAAGAGAACAAAGAAGAAAGAATCCGTGAGAACAAGCACATGAGCGCAGGAATGATCATCCTCCTCATCCTTGGTGCGCCTCTCTGGGTCCCACTTGCCTTAACGGCTTTCATCCTCTTCTTCGTGTTCTACATGCTCTTATGGGTCTTCGATATCGTCATCTTCGCCGTCAGCATTGCCTTAGCGGCAGCATTAGCAGGAGGCGTTATCGGAGGAGTCATCAGCTTCATCGCTGGCAACCCAGGAACCGGAATCGCCTGGATCGGCGTTGGTATCGCCGCCCTCGGCCTTGCTATCTTCCTCTTCATGGCCGGCACTGGCGTGGCCAAAGCCAATGTCAGCTTGACTGGCAGCTTCCTTAGAGGCACCAAGAGAAAGATCCTTAGAGCCTAAGAGAAAGGAGAAACAAAAGATGAAAACATTTGGAAAACTTGCAATTGCCGCTAGTGTGCTTCTCCTTATCGGAGGAACCGTCGCCGCGGCTGGCGCTGTGATCGCCTATAAGAACGAAGAAGGCGCCGTCACCGAAAGAGTCGAAAAGCATTATGTCGCCGAAGGAGCTGCCTCAGCCCTTAAGGTCAAAACCTATTCCGGCTCCATCAACGTCGTCAAAGGCGATGTTGAGACCATCAAGATCGATTACAAAGACAAAGAGGATGACCCACAGGTCGAATTCAGCTTCGTCGATGGCGTCCTTGAGATGAAAGAGAAAGAGAAACAGTGGTTCAACTGGGTCGGCGAATTCGTCTGGCCATGGAACTACGACAAGATCTTCGACAACGTCACCACCATCACCGTCCCAATGGATTCCGACATCGATTACAAAATCGCTGCCACAAGCGGATCCATCTATGTTGAGAACGCCACAAGCAGCAAAGACCTCATCATCGACTGCACAAGCGGTTCCGTCACCGTCAAGAACTGCAACATCGGAGGCAAAGTCGACCTCGACGCCATCTCTGGCAGCGTGAGTATCGAGAACCTCACCGCTGGCAAAGACATCAATGTCGATGCCACAAGCGGAAAAATCACCATGGATAACCTCACCGCTGGAGGCAAAATCGACCTCCGCGGTATCTCCGGAACCATCAAAGGCGAGAAGATTAAATGCGAAAGCCTTGAAGCCGATTGCACCTCTGGCAAAGTCGACCTCCTCAAAGTCGATGCCGAGAAATCGATCGACATCGATGCGGTCTCTGGCTCCATCAATCTCTCTGTCGTCGATGCTGAAGAGAATTACAACTTCAAAGTCAGCAAGATGAGCGGCAGCGCGAACGTCGATAGCAAGACCAACGCAGGCGCCACTAAGACCATGAGCCTTAATGTCACAAGCGGTTCCATCCACGTCGATTTCAACGCATAATCCGCGCTAAAAATCAAAAAAGCCCCTGCAAATTGGGGCTTTTCTTTTTGTTTTGCTATTCCTTTTCGTAGACAGGGAATCTGTTAGCGTATATCTCAAGTTTCTCTGGTGTCTGTTGGTTATATTTCTTGTTCTTATTGAGGGTGGCGATCTTCTTCATATCCTCATCATCAAGCTTGAACTTAAGGATATCGAAGTTGTCCTTGATGTGATCCACGTTCTTGCTTCCAGGGATGACGGTGAAGCCCATATCGAGTTGCCATCGTAAGAGCACTTGAGCGTTCGTCACTTTGTGTTTCTTGGCAATCTCCCCTATCACTTTCTGATTCAAAAGGGTTGGGTCGCCATGTCCTAAAGGGAACCAGCTGACGATCTTGATATTGTCTTTCTTGATTTGCTCAACTAATTCTTCCTGAGGGAAATATGGATGGCATTCAACCTGAATGACCTGGGGTTTGATTTCGCAAAAAGAATAAAGCTCATCAAGCCAATGTCCTTCCATATTGGAAATGCCTATGGCTTTGGTCTTTCCTTCTTTGTAGGCTTTCTCAATCATCTTGTAGCAGGCTTTCCAGTCTCCTGCAGGCTGATGGACGTAAAGGAGATCGACGTAATCGACGCCTAATCTCTCTAAGGTTTCTTCCACAATATTCGGGTTATGGTATTCGGTTGGCCAGATCTTGGTGGCTAAGAAGATCTCATTCCTAGGAACGCCTGATTCTTTGATAGCACGGCCCACCGCTCTTTCATTCCCGTACATGTTCGCGGTGTCAATATGGCGATAACCCATCTTAAGGGCTTCCTTCACTCCGTTAAAAGCATCAGGAGGAGAGATGAGAAAAGTGCCAATACCAAGGGTAGGCATGATGACACCATTATTGAGAATTACTTGTTCCATATGTTTTTCCTATTAACTGAATTCTACCAAAAGAAACGGCTTGCAGAAACGCGTCAATTCTGCGAATTGTTCCATGAAGAAGATTTGCGCAACAACTTGCTGCGTAAATAACGATAATTATTCAGGAAAGGAACCGTCTTAAAAGTGAAAAGAAAAACTTTGGCGTTTCAGGCGCCAAAGTTAATATGAGCGTTTTAAGTTTTTGCCAATTCAATTAGTCTTCGGCATCGATCGTCGAGACGTTCATGGTGGTCTGCTCTAAGACCTGGATGACAGCCTCAACCGTATCTAAGCAAGTGAATACTGGGACCGAGTTATCGATGGCGCAGCGACGGATCTTAACGCCGTCCTTGGCATAGTCCTCACGGTCATCGGTCATCGTGTTGATGACATATGAGACATATCCTTTGCGGAGCGAATCAAGAATCTCTTCGCTTCCTTCGGAGATCTTCTTTCTAATACGGGTTTTGATACCGTTTTTCTTTAAGAATTCCGCAGTGCCTTTTGTGGCTTCGATATTGAAACCAAGATCGTAGAATCTACGGATTAAAGGCAAAGCCGCTTCTTTGTCTTTGTCGGCAACGGTCGTGAAGATGGTGCCGTAGTTGATGAGCTTTTGCCCTGAAGCACGGAGAGACTTATAAAGAGCGCGATTGAAATCAAGGTCATAGCCAATCGACTCACCCGTCGATTTCATCTCTGGGGATAAGACGACATCCATGCCTTGGATCTTCGTGAAGGAGAAGATTGGGGTTTTGACATACCAACGCTTCTTTTTCGGAAAAACCCCTACAAAACCAAGCTCTTTTAAAGAGTGGCCAAGCATTACCTGAGCGGCGATGTCGGCAATTGGTGCCCCTGTCGATTTGGCAAGGAACGGAACCGTGCGGGAGGAACGAGGGTTGACCTCGATGATTGAGACCTCACCAGTCTTCTGGACGATGAATTGGATATTGAAGAGACCGATCATGTTGAGAGCGAGACCGATCTTGGTCGCATAATCGACGATGGTCTTTTGGACTTCCTCGGAGAGGGTGTACGGAGGATAGACTGACATCGAGTCGCCTGAGTGGACGCCTGTGCGCTCGACAAGCTGCATGATGCCTGGGATGAAGACATCCTTGCCATCGCTGATAGCGTCGACTTCCGCTTCAATGCCATAGATGTATTTGTCAATGAGGACAGGGTGTTCGGAATCGAATGAGATGACTTCTTTCATGAAGCTCTTGAGAGCCTTCTCATCATTGATGATGCGCATCATGCGACCACCTAAGACGAAGCTAGGACGGACAAGGACTGGGTAACCAATCTCTTTGGCGACTTTGACGCCTTCCTCAACTCCAGTGACGGCAAAGCCTTTTGGAAGAGGGATGTTAAGCTTCTCCATAGCTTTCTCGAAGAGATCGCGGTCTTCAGCGACATCGATGGCCTCGACTTGGGAGCCGATGATCTTGACTCCAAGGTTCGCTAAGTCGTTTGCGAGGTTGATTGGGGTTTGGCCGCCAAGAGAGACGATGACGCCCTCAGGTTTCTCAAAGTCGATGACATTCATGACGTCTTCGATGGTGAGAGGCTCGAAATAGAGCTTATCGGAGAGGGAATAGTCGGTAGAGACGGTCTCTGGGTTGTTGTTGATGACGATAGCCTCATAGCCTTCCTTTTGAATCGTCCAGATAGCGTGCGTGGTCGAATAGTCGAACTCAACGCCTTGACCGATTCTGATTGGGCCTGAGCCTAAGACGATGATCTTCTTCTTTGGGGAACGGATGCTTTCGTTCTCGTGTTCATAAGTGCTATAGAAATACGGGATATAGGATTTGAATTCAGAGGCGCAGGTATCGATCATCTTGTAGACCGGATAGATGCCTTTTTCTTTTCTATAGCAATAGACATCGAGCTTGGATTTGCCATAGATTTTCCCTAAATACTCATCAGAGAAACCAAGGCGTTTGGCCTCAAGCATGAGTTCTTCGGAGAGAGGGTTATTCTTGAGTGTCTCTTCGAAGTCGACGATGTTGTGATACTTCTCTAAGAAGAAACGATCGATTTTGGTATGGTCGTATATCTCATCGATCGTGACACCTTTTCTGAAGGCCTCGCAGATGGCGAATGGACGTTCATCTGTGTGGCGGTCAATAAGTTCCAAAAGCTGTTCAACTGAATAGTCTTTGAGGTATTTGAGCTCAAGATGGCAGGCTTTTATCTCTAAGGACCTGATGGCCTTAAGCATTGATTCCTCAATGGTACGGCCGACACCCATAACCTCACCGGTCGCTTTCATCTGAGTCGAAAGGGAACGGTTTGCGTCAGCGAATTTATCGAATGGGAACCTTGGAACCTTGGTGACGACATAGTCGAGAGTTGGCTCAAATGAGGCGAGTGTGTTGGCGATTTTGATCTCATCAAGGGTCATGCCGATAGCGATTTTCGCGGAGACTCTGGCGATTGGATAGCCAGAAGCCTTGGACGCTAAAGCGGAGCTTCTAGAGACACGAGGATTGACCTCGATGACGTAATACTTGAAGGAATATGGATCAAGGGAGAACTGAACGTTACAGCCACCTTCGATCTTAAGGGCGCGGATGATCTTAAGGGCGCTGTTACGGAGCATCTGGTATTCCTTGTTGGTCAAGGTCTGGGATGGGGCGACGACAACTGAGTCACCGGTATGGATGCCAACAGGGTCGACGTTTTCCATATTACAGACAACGATCGCGGTGTCGTTCTTGTCGCGAAGGACTTCGTATTCGATCTCTTTGAATCCTTTGATCGATTTCTCGACGAGGACCTCGGAGACAGGAGAGAGCTTTAAGCCGTTCTTGGCGAGTTTGACCATTTCTTCGTCGTTATTTGCGAAGCCACCACCGGTACCACCTAAGGTGAAGGCTGGACGAAGGATGATTGGATAGCCGATTTTGTGAGCGGCTTCTAAAGCGTCCTCCACGGTTTTGACGGAGAAGCTTTCGAGGATTGGCTCACCGATCTCCTCGCAGAGTTTTTTGAAGAGGTCGCGGTCCTCGGCTTTGGCGATAGCCTCGTATCCTGTGCCTAGTAACTCAGTCTGACATTCTTCTAAGATGCCGTTTGTGGCAAGCTTCATGCCAAGGTTAAGGCCGGTCTGTCCACCGATGGAGCAGATGATTCCGTCAGGTCTTTCTTTGCGGATGATCTTCGCGACATTCTCAAGATCGAGAGGCTCCATATAGACCTTATCGGCGATCTTGGTATCGGTCATGATTGTGGCTGGATTTGAGTTAACGAGGATGGTCTCATAGCCTTCCTCTTTGAGGGCCAAGCAAGCTTGGGTGCCTGCGTAGTCGAATTCCGCGCCCTGACCGATGACGATTGGGCCGGAACCGATGATCATGATACGGTGCAAATCTTTACGTTTTGGCATCTTATTTGCCCTCCTTGAATGCTTTCATATTGTCGAGGAAGCCCTGGAAGATATATGTCGAATCCTCTGGGCCTGCCGCTGATTCCGGGTGATATTGGACGGCGATGACTTTGTTCTCTTTGTCCATCATGCCTTCGGTTTCGTTATCGAGAAGGTTGATATGGGTGAGCTCTAGACCTGTGCCTTTGAGACTCTCCTGATCGACCGCGTATGAGTGGTTCTGGGAAGTGATTTCCACTTTGCCAGTCATGAGGTTTTTGACAGGGTGGTTCGCACCACGGTGTCCGAACTTCATTTTGTAGGTCTTCGCGCCATAAGCTAAGCCGATCATCTGATGTCCTAAGCAGATGCCAAGCATCGGAAGTTTGCCTTTGAGGGTTTTGATGACGTTAATGACACTTACGACATCCTCTGGGTCACCAGGGCCGTTTGAGATGAAAAGTCCATCTGGTTTGTAGCGGAGTATGTCTTCCACCGAGGAATTGTATGGGATAACGGTGACGTTGCAGCGAAGGCCATTGAGCTTTCTGATGATGTTGAGCTTGCAGCCGCAGTCGATCGCGACGACGTTATAGAGAGGATCAGGGCAACGGGAATACCAGACCTTCTTGGAGGAGACTCTTGAGACCTGGTCATGAGGATAGGAATACTCTTCGAGTTCTTTGAAGCATTCCTCGTCTGGGACATCCTCATCGACGATCATGGCTTTCATGGAACCATAGTCACGGATGATGCGGACGATTTCACGGGTATCGACGCCGGAAATCCCTGCAGAATGGTACTCTTCCATCTTCTCACCTAAGGTTTCGGTGTAACGGAAGTTAGATGGGGAATCGTTATATTCCCTGACGACGAAGCCGGATTGGAAGACGCCTTTGGATTCGTAGTCCTCGTCAGCAAGACCATAGTTTCCGATGAGAGGATAGGTCATGACGACGATCTGATCGCAATAGCTTGGGTCGGAGAGAATCTCCTGATAGCCGACCATCGATGTGTTGAAGACGATTTCGGCGATCTTCTTGTCTTGGCTTCCAAAACCTTCGCCATGGAAGACGCGGTGATTTTCTAATACGAGTTTGCGTTTCATTCCTTTTCCTCCTTTTGCCTTAAAAAAAGAGTGGCCAAATCTCCTAGAGGAGAGAATGACCACCCTTGATTAACGAAGTTGATGAGGGAATGTCTAAAACCGGACAGTTTTTTGATTTCTTTAAGCGAAAGAGTCTATACATGAGAGTAACCCCCTTAAAGAACGCCTACGTTTTTATTAATAGGCTCATTCCGGTAGAAAAGATTACTACCATGAATCCTCTCTTGTAAATAAAGATTTTTTTGTTAGCGGTTTCAGGGCACAAAAAAGCCCAAGGTTGTTCTTGGGCTCAATCGTTTCTGTTGCTAGAAATTCAGGTGTAAGAAGGCAACTAGGAGATTCCCTGTTCCAACTATGACTCCGTATTTGTCTTTGGTCCTGTTCGTGTCCTTTTCGTATCTTCCTAGTATCATCCCGTATTTGTCATAAAGGACGAGCTCTCTGCCGTTATCCCGGATTCTGCCTAATATCATCCCGTATTTGTCTTTCAATACTTCTTCCATGATATGACTCCTCTATTCACCTTTATTATATGACAAAAGAAAAAAGGCCCGATTATTCAATCGAACCTCTTCTACATAGCATGGTGCTCGAGACCGGACTCGAACCGGTACGCTTTTGAGGGCGAGGGATTTTAAGTCCCTTGCGTCTACCATTCCGCCACTCGAGCAGAGCTGTCATTTACTGGATCCCAGATAAAGAAATAGGTTCCCGCCATAGGAACCAATCATAAGAAGTAAATTTGGTCCCCCGTGTGAGGCTCGAACTCACGACCCCTTGATTAAAAGTCAAGTGCTCTACCACTGAGCTAACGGAGGAGTCATGGCTGGGGTGGCTGGGATCGAACCAGCGAAATGACAGAGTCAAAGTCTGTTGCCTTACCACTTGGCTACACCCCAATAAAAGGATGGTGGGCGAAGATGGATTTGAACCACCGAACCGTAAGGAGCTGATTTACAGTCAGCCGCGTTTGGCCACTTCGCTATTCGCCCACGATGCTAAGGACATACACGTTTGATTCTCACTTGGTGGATGCTACAGGTTTCGAACCTGTGACCCCCGCCTTGTAAGGGCGATGCTCTCCCGCTGAGCTAAGCATCCAGACACAGAGGCCGCCTAAACGTGCGGATAATAATATATCATTGCGTAGCAACCTCGTCAATTTCATTTTGAACTATCTTCTGGGACTAGGGAAATTTGCCTATTATCTACATTTTCTTTTGATTTTTCCCCGCTAGTTTTTGACTAGATTTCACGCGAACTTTATAATGAGACAGCATAGTGACATAGGGAACTTATTCCCTATCTAAAATAAGGAGTCCTTGTATGGAAAAAGAGAAAGAGCTTAAGTTTGACAAAGCCTACCTTAAGCGCACCCTTTTGATCGGCATGGCATTCTTCGGAATCCTGCTTGTTTGGCAGCTTTATAACTCATACTGCTCGCCAATGCTTTCGTTCTTATTCGCTAAAACGATGTATCCAGATGCCTACCAAGGCGCTTACGAAGCCTTCATGAGTGCATCCCAAGGAAACGCCTCTTCCTGGAACATCGCCGACTTCAAAGACTTCAATATGACGAACATCCTTCGTCAAGGCTATATGGGGCCTGATGAATTCAAAGACGTCCAATGGGTCGTCGGCATCATCATGGCGCTTGATAACATCGCCGCCCTCTTCATCATGCCAATATTCGGCAATATGTCTGACAAAACCAAGACCAAGATCGGCAAACGTATGCCTTATATCCTTGTCGGCTCCGTCGTCACCGCGATCGTCATGCCGTTCATCCCATTCTTCTTCAACGAAGGCATGGCCGCTGCCATCGCTGGCGTTACCGGTTTCACTATCGGCATGATCGCCATGATGGTCCTCATCATCGTCTTCATGATGTCCTACCGTTCCCCTGCCGTCGCTTTGATGCCAGATTTGACGCCAAAACCGCTTAGAAGCCGCGCCAATGGCTGGATCAACATCGTTGGTTACGTCGGTGGTTTCATCGGCTCCATCTTCGCCATCATCTTCCCTCTTACCAAGTATCTTGATGGAACTAGCAATTCCCTTCTCATGCTTGAGATCCCATTCATCGCCTGTTCCCTCGTTCTCGTCGCTTCCGTTGTCGTTCTCTTCTTCACCGTCAAAGAAAACAAACTCGCTGAACAGCTTCACGACGATATCGTCCGTGGCGAAGCCATGGGTGAATCCGCTGAGCAGGTTACTGCTGAAGGCAAACTCTCTAAGAACAACGTCAGAAACCTTACTCTCATCCTTGTCGCTGAGGTTCTCTGGTTCATGTCTTTGAACGCCATCGAGACCTTCCAGTCTAACTACTTCATGTTCCACCTCAATACATCATCCGCTGGCGGCGTCATCATGACCGTCGTTTCCGGTGCCGCTTCGATCATCGGTTTCATCACCGCTGGCATCGTCGCTGACAAAATCGGCCGCAAATGGACCATATTTGCCGGTATCTGTGCCGTCACTGCCGTCTACTTTGCGATGTCCTTCTACCCAAGCAGCGTCCCAGTCGTTGGTGGCAACCCTGTCTACACTTTCGAGAATCCAAATCCTCCAGTCTTCTTCTTCATCACGAGCTTCATCATGGGCTTAGGCGCTTCCTTCATCCATATCTGCTCCTTCCCACTTGTCACCGACTACTGCACCAAAGAGAAGCTTGGAAGATACACTTCCCTTTACTACGCCGCATCAATGGGTGCTCAGTCGATTACCCCAATCCTTGGTGGTCTTATCCTCAAGCACGCCACATTCTGGAACGCTCTTCCGATTTACAGCACCGTCCTTATGGCAGCTGCGGGCATCGTCTTCTTCTTCGTCAAAGCCCCACACAACAAAGACACCGGCAAGAACGTCAAAGGCTTAGAAGCTCTTGGAGCGGATGACTAATGCCAGCAATATTAACTCACTACACCTTCGCTAAGTTCGAAGGCGTTAACCCTGAAAGAAAGCATTTCGGTGCCCTTGTTTTAGGCTCGCAAGGACCTGACCCTTTCTTCTTCTATGGAATGCTTCCTTGGAAGAAGAGAAAAGGAAGCAAGGTCGTGAACACTTTCGGGTCTGGACTTCATAAGAGAGAGGTTACCGCTCTCTATATGGCCATGATCGATTACGCGAATAAGAGTGAAGACAAAGAGCTCCTCTTCGATTTTATCGAAGGGGTGTATCTCCACTACATCTTAGACAGGAACTGCCATCCTTTTGTCTATAGCCACGCTGGATATAAAGAGGATGATTCCAAGGAAGCCAAATACTACTCTGCTTTCCACACCAAGTTCGAAAGTGCGATCGACTGCATATACGCCAAAGAGAAAGGTGTCTTTAACGAGAACCCTGCTTTCTCCCTTAAGACCGTTAGCGACGAAGAGCTCCACAAGATCTCTAAGATGATCTATGAAGCCAATAAAGCCAGCGATAACGTTCCTGGCCTTGATGAGAATTCCTATTTCACATCAGTGAAGGATTACGCGGCTATCATGAAGTTCGTGAACAAACCTCATGGACTCAAGAGATGGTTCCTTAAGACCTTCTTCGGAAGGGATGCCGTCGCTTTTGCGCTCAACTATCCTCGTAACCTAGAGAAGACCTATGGCAAGATCGATTTTATGAACGCAACCAAAGAGGAATGGCCTGATCCAGTCTCTGGCGAAAAGAGAAAAGAGAGTTGGTATGACCTTATGGATAACGCCAAAAAGGAATACCTCTCCTTCTTACCTCTCTTAGAGAAAGCCAAGAACGGAGAAGACATTTCTAAAGAGGCTCATGAGTTCTACGCAGGAATTGATCATAACGGAGTCAAGGACGGCGCAACCAAGAAATACATGAACCCAGTTCTCCCTTACGTAGAGGAAAAATAAGCGGGTTTTGCAAAAAAGGAGCGGGATTTGCCGCTTCTTTTTGTTTTTTGGAAAATAAAAATGGCACCTGTAAGGAGGGTGCCATTTCGATATACGTTTCTGAAAGGGCGCTAGATGATCACCTTTTCAGAGGGAGCAACAAACGAGGAGAAGGTAGCCTCGCCTGATTTAAAGTAAAGCATTTCGGTATTGCCATCGTCTTCGTTATACATCGCGCGAAGTGAAGGCATCTTGTCGAGCATGGCTTTCTTGACTTCTCTTCTGTCGTCTTCTTCTAAGATTCCAGATAGACGTAACCACTGCCCATCTTTGAACGCGCAGATCTCGACTTTCGGGTTGGCTTTGATTTGCTTAGAGACCGGTTTGATTTTGCCAGTCTGGATATAAAGCTTTCCTTCGTAGAGAAGTTGGGTGCCAAAGGCTCTTACGCGAGGCTGATCGCCTTCGACGGTGGCAAGATAGTAAGTTCCTGCTGCTTCGAGGAACTCGTAGACTCTTTCAACGTTAGTCATATTAGCCAATCTGCTCGATGAGATAGTTCTCGTAGCCAATCTCTTTGATGAGGTTGAGATGGGCTCTCACCCAGTTATAGTGCTCTTGCTCATCGACGATGAATTTCTGGATCATGCTCGCGGTCACATAATCATCGGCGAAAAGGGCTAAGGCCTTGGACATGGCTGGGAGAGCTTCGGCGCTTTCTTTGCAGTCATACTCAAGCATCTCTTTGACGTCTTTGATGACTGGGTATGGGGCGATGGCCACTTCAGGGGTCTCTCCGAGTTCGATGAGGCGTTTGTTGACCTCTTTGGCCTCATTCCACTCCTCCTCGGATTCGGCAGCGATCTTATCGGCAAGGGCCTTGAAGCCTCTGTCGGCTAAAAGCTCTGCGTGGATGCTATGCTGTTGGCTATTGCCAAACCAGCCTCTGGCTAACGCTTTGAGAAATTCGATTCTTTCCATTTTTATATTCCTCCTGGGATTTTATGTGTCGGCTGTTAATTAATTATTTCTTAGAGTAAGGAGACGATGCAATTCTCAACCTCTTGCATATCGATGGTTGGTTCGAATCTTGCGACGACGTTTCCTTTTCTATCGACCACGAACTTGGTGAAGTTCCATTTGATGTCAGGGTTCTCTTTGTAATGGTAGTCTTTGAGTTTTGCGACGACTCTCATGGCAAACGCCTTAGAGCCTGTACCAAAGGTCTCAAACCCCTTCTCTTTCTTTAAATAGGTATATAGAGGGATCTCGTTCTTGCCATTGACGTCACTCTTCTTCATCTGAGGGAAGGTTGTGTTGTAATGGATGGTGCAGAACTCATGGATCTCCTCATCGGTTCCTGGGGCTTGGCCGGCGAACTGATTGCAAGGGATATCAAGGATCTCTAAGCCTTTGTCATGATATTTCTTATACATCTCCTCGATCGGGGCGTACTGTGGGGTGAATCCACAT
>JAEEWP010000064.1 GCA_016287465.1 Caryophanales bacterium
AGAGCTGTCCGACCACTGATTCATTTCCTAAAAGGACGATGGCAAGATGCCTGCCTTTGAAGTTCTTCGCATCTACGTCGCTGATCTCATAGATGGCGAGGTCTTTGCTCTGGTGTGCGAAGTTATAAGCGGCGCAGTCAAGAAGCGAGGCGATTAAGTTCTTTCTGAGATATTCCTTCTCATCGGTGAGAGGGTTGATGAGCTTGTAGTTCTCGGCTTTGCCGAGATATGCGAACGCATCTTTCTTCTTCTCATCGACAAGCGAGTAGGTCAAAACCTCGGTGAGACCTTCGTTTCTCAAGAAACGTCTGATGGCGTTCTTGCTCTTCTGGGCTTCGGAATAACCGCCCTGGAGAGCGCTTAATGGAGGGAGTTTGGCGGCGACGTTATCGTAGCCAAGGAGCCTGATGACCTCTTCGGAGATATCGGCTTCCCCTGCCATGTCGATACGGTAATAAGGGATCGTGCACTCTAAGATGTCGCCATCCTCTTTGACCTCGATATGGTCTCTTCTAAGGGTTTTGACGACGGTCTCTTTGTCGAAGGAGGTTCCTAAACGGGCGTTGATATAGCCAAGGCTCGTCTTGATGACCTTCTTTTCATGTTTGATGACGTCATAGGTCTTGCAGGAAAGGACCTCTTTGGCTTCGGCAAGCTCGGCCATAAGAGCGCTGCAGATACGGAGGACTCTCTCGCACTGCTCGGTATTGAGGCCTTTGACGAATCTCGAAGAGGAATCGGAGGCAAGGCCAAGTCTGTTGGATGTGTGACGGATGGCGGCACCGTTGAAGTTTGCGACTTCAATGATGACGTTCTTGGTCTCTTCGGTGACGGCGCAGGCTTTGGAGGTCATTACGCCGGCAAGGCACATTGGGACTTTGTCGCTAGCGACAACGAGATCGCCTTTGATGAGAGGATAGCCTTTCTCATCCATCGCGACATATTCGCCTTCGAAGTCTTCTCTGACGATGAGTTCCCTCTTTGGGAGCTTATCGGCATCGTACATGTTGATCGGCTGACCGGTGAGAAGCATGACGAAGTTGCCAATGTCGACGACGTTGTTGATGGAACGGACGCCCATGGAGGTGAGGATCTCGCTCATCCATTTTGGCGAAGGTTTGGTGACGACGCCTTTGATTTCGCGTCCTCCGAAGAGCTTGCACTTCTCGGTTATCGAGCCAACGACGAAATCGCTCTCGCCTTTGGCGTATTCTTTGTATTCAGGTAATTTGACTTCTCTTTCAAGGAGAGCTCCGACCTCTTGGGCGACGTTTTCCATCGCGTAAAGGTCTGGGCGGTTGGCAAGGAGGTCGAGGTCAAGGATGACATCGTCGATGCCAAGGTAGGCAAGGACGTTCTCTTCGCCGACTGGAGCGTCAGTTGGAAGCTCCTCAATTCCGGAAACTTGCTTCTCGCTAAGGAACTTCTTATCGACGCCGAGTTCGACTAAGCTGCAGCACATGCCATCGGATTCGACGCCACGGATGACGCCTTTCTCGATGGTTCCGCCAGGAAGGACGGCGCCTTCCCTAGCGATGATGACTTTAAGGCCGACTCTCGCGTTTGGAGCGCCACAGACGATCTGGTGGACGCCGTATTTCTTTCCTTCATCGACATTGAGGACGTGAAGGTGATCGCTGTCTGGATGAGGGACGCAGGTAAGGATCTCGCCGATGACGAGGTTGGTCGCGCTTGCGAGTTTGGAGACACTATCGACTTCGACTCCGGCGAAGGTGAGCTTGGAGGCGATCTCTTCAGGGGTATATCCCTCAAGATCGATGAATGACTTAAGCCAATTGAGTGATACTTTCATTTTCTTTGCCCTCCCTTATTTCTCGCTGAAATCCTTCAAGAAGCGGATGTCGTTAGCGTATATCCTACGGATATCGTCGATGCCGTATCTCAGCATCGCAAGACGCTCGACGCCGACGCCGAAAGCGAAACCGCTATAGACGGATGGGTCGTATCCGCACATTCTTAAGACTTCTGGGTTAACTTCGCCAGCGCCTAAAATCTCGATCCAACCGGTGCCTTTGCACATGTTGCATCCTTTGCCACCGCATTTGGCGCAAGAGACATCGACTTCGACGGATGGCTCGGTGAATGGGAAGAAGGATGAACGGAGACGGATTTCTCTCTTCTCGCCGAACATCTTCTTAACGAAGAGCTCTAAGGTTCCTTTGAGGTCGGCAAGGGAAATGCCTTTGTCGACGACAAGGCCTTCGATCTGACCGAACTGATGGCTGTGAGTGGCATCATCGTCATCTCTTCTGAAGCATTTGCCTGGGCAAACCATCTTGATCGGTTTCTTCTCGACGTTTTCAAGCATGGTGTGGGCCTGAGCCGCTGAGGTCTGGGTTCTTAAAAGCAAGGAATCGTCGATATAGAACGTATCCTGCATGTCTCTGGCTGGATGGTCTTTTGGAACATTAAGGAGCTCGAAGTTGAAGTGATCGGTCTCAACGTCTCTTCCTTCGACGATGTCAAAACCCATCGAGGCGAAGATGTCACACATCTCATCGATGATGACCCAGCATGGGTTCATCTTGCCGGGGGCGTGGGTTCTGCCTGGGAGGGTGAGGTCGATACGCTCACTCTTGAGTTTCTCATCAAGGGCGGCTTTCTCGATGGCTTCCTTCTTCTCGTTGAAGGCGGCCTCGATATTGGCTCTAGCGTCATTGACGGCTTTGCCAAAGGCGCCTCTTTCCTCCGCTGGAATTTCTTTCATCTTGCCCATAAGCGAGGAAAGCTCGCTCTTTTTCGCAAGATAGGTGTTTCTGAAATTGGTGAGACCTTCTAGGTCTTTGACGTTATTAAGGTCCGCTAAGGCTTTTTCCTCAATGGCCTTAATCTGCTCTTTGGGTTCCATTATGTCCCTCCTAAAAATAAAAAAGAGGATGTCAGGAGTGCTTCCGCACGGTACCATCCTTCTTTGAGCGCTCTTTGAGTGTCATCTCTTTTTGGCTATAACCCACGACGGGGAGAGTCTCCTCTCCGTTCTCAGACGGCGAATTCGCTAGACCTTCTACGAGATGGTCACTCTAATCATCTCTCCCACTTGAGGAAGGCACCCTAGGTACTACTCCGCTTCAACGAACAACTAATTGTATTTCTCTTTTTTCTAAAAGAAAAGAGGCTCTCGCCCCTTAATAATCCAATTCCTTCCAAACCTCATGGTTAAGGAAGTCATTTGGGAATATGTCTTCTTTCACATCGCTTCCGTGTTTGAGGGTGATGTTTCCTTCAAAGGAGGCGGATTTGAGGAAGAAATCCGAGAGTTCCTCTTCTGAGGAGGAAGGCTCCTCTTTCTTCATCGTGATATCGAAGTCATAGAAGATGTCTCCTAGGGTTCCCTCTTCGGTGTAGGTGAATGTGAGGTCGCCTTTAACGGTATCGACGTTCTCAAGCATCCGATCGACATAATCATCGAAGGTGAGGCTGCTGAGATATTGCTCAAGAGGAGTCTTTAGAGCGTCGGCGATGACGTTTTTGATGAGAGAGCTGAGATCTGCCTTGTCTTTGATCGAGACATCAATTCGATACACGGATTTGTCGTTCTTCTCGATGGCGATGTTGCCTTTTTGGTATCTCTCGTTGAGGGCGTCCCTGAAGTATGGGAGCGCTC
This sequence comes from Caryophanales bacterium, assembly GCA_016287465.1. GTDB lineage: Bacteria > Bacillota_I > Bacilli_A > RFN20 > CAG-826 > UBA4951. Next base: position 3,626 of record JAEEWP010000064.1, read on the forward strand.
GATCCATGACATCGGCAAAGACAAAAGAGTCTCTATAGATCTCCGAAATATCTGTGTATGTCTTTTCTTCGATGCCGTCGTCTTTTCCTAACAATTGGCCAACGAGGAATTTGCTCATCGCGGCTTGGGTGAGATCGGCGTAGAAGCCCTGCTCATACTCCTCTGATTCGCCTTTCTTGTTCTCGGCGATATAAGACTTGAAGGTTTGCTTTATTGAGGTGAGCTCACTTCCGCCAGAGATGACCGCCATCCTGTTGGCGTTAAAGATATTCGCGGCTTTGAAGGCGTGCTCTTTGGTGCAGTTAACCATCGTGGCATCGCCCTTGCCGTATAGCTCAACGGTATAGGCTTTCATCTCATTCTTCACAGAAGAGTTCGATGAAGAATCGAAAAGATCCTCATCGGATTCCATATCCAAGGTGATTAAAGGTTTGCTCTCGTCGACGTTCATGAAGGAATAGCCGAACTTGTCGTCGGTGAGATATGGCCTAAGGGCGTTTTCAAGCGTGTCGAAAGCCTTATCCGAATCAGCGACCGCGGTCCACTGCTCCGATGATTCTATGGATGAAGATGATTCTTCGATCTTCGGAGTGCAGCCTCCCAAAGAGAGAAGGATCATTAAAGGGGCGATTTTAAAACGTTTCATTTTACGGAGATCTCGTACATGATGATGCCGCCCGCGACACCGACATTGAGGGAATCGATACCATCCATCTCGATGCGGACGTTTTGGTCAGCAAAATCAATAGCTTCTTTAGAAAGGCCTTTGCCTTCGTTTCCTAATAGGAGAGCGATTTTAGACGGGATTTGCAGGGATTTTAATGGGGAAGATGAGGCTAAATCAGTTCCTAATATGTGATAGCCTTTGGTCTTGAGTTCTTTTAGATCATCTAAAGATGAGGCATTCTCACTCTGCCTGATATTGAGGTAGAAGATGGCGCCTTGGGAGGCCATAAGGACCTTTGGCGAATAGACCTCAGCGCACCCCTTTGAGAGAACGACATCATAGAAATGGAACGCTAAAGCGGACCTAAGCAATGTTCCAAGGTTGCCAGGATCCCTGACATTCTCAAGATATAACACGTGATCGTTCTTGATCGGGGTGTGAAGGCTCTTCTTGCAAAGGGCCACTATACCTTCTGGGGTTTTGCTGAAGGTGATTTTCTTAAGAATTTGCTCGTTGATGAGATATTGAGGAACGTTCGTCTTCATGGTCTTTTCGACGGTGAATATGGATTCCACTACGCCTTTGCTTAAGGCCATCTCGACCATATGGAATCCCTCGACGACGAAATAATCGCCTCTGGCGTCAAGCGCTTTGGCGACTTTTTTAATCTTTGGATTCGAGAGGGATGTTATCTTT
>JAEEWP010000017.1 GCA_016287465.1 Caryophanales bacterium
TCCGCGATGAAAGCGACAAAGAAGGTCTCCGTATCTGCGTTGACCTTAAGAACGATTGCAAGCCTGATGCTGTCTTGGCTTACCTTATGAACAAGACTCAGCTCAAGACTTCGTTCAGCGCTCAAGTGGTGGCTATCGTCGATGACAAACCAAAGACACTCGATCTTCTTTCCTATTGCGATTGCTACATCCAGCATCAGCTCGATGTCATCACCAGAAAGAGTCACTTCCTCTTAAATAAGTACACTTTGCGTCTCCAAATCGTTGAAGGTCTTATCAAAGCCATCAGCATTCTTGACAAAGTCGTGGAAGTCATCAAAGCCAGCAACGATAAAGCGGATTCAAAGGCCAACATCCAAAAGGAATTCGGGTTTACCGAGCCTCAGGCCGAAGCTATCGTCATGATGCCGCTCTATAAGCTTTCTCACACGGATATCAAAGTCCTTGAGGATGAGAACCTTAAACTCAATGAGGACATCGCTTACCTAAATGGCTTGTTAAGCGATCAGAGCAAACGCGAAGACGTCATCATCGACAATCTCAAAGCAGTCGCCAAGAAGTACTCCGGCGAACGTTTAACCGAGATTAGAGAAGAAGAGACCACGACCGCACTCAATAAACGCGATCTCATCGCTAAAGAGACAGTCAAACTCGTTATTACGAGACATGGATACATCAAACGTTCGTCCATCAAGTCCTGGAAAGGGTCTGGCGGACAGAACGGTGCTAGAGCAGGTATCAAGACCGGCGACTCCTTCGTCTTTGATGGCGAATGCGAGACAACCGATTTCATCCTCATTTTCACCGAGCAGGGCAATTACCTCTACATTCCAGTGAACGAGGTCAAAGAAGCTAAATGGAACGACGAAGGATATCACGTTAACAACCTCGTCAACCTCGCTCCAAACGATCACCTTATCTCGGCCTTTGCGGTCCGTCATTTCAGGCATGACCTCTTTGTCATCCTCTTATCAAGGAACGGCTCCGTTAAGAGAATCCGTCTCGATTCGTTCCCGGTTATCAGACGCAGCAAGCCAATCCCAGCCATCAGGCTTGAGAAGGGCGATTATCTCGTCGGTGTAACCTACACGACTGGTAATAGCAACCTCTTTATTACAAGCGAAGACGGCCGCGCTGCTTTCTATAACGAAAATGAGATCTTCATCAGCAACCCAAGAAGCCGCGGCATGAAAGCCGGTTCCTTTGGTGGCAAGCCTTTGGCAGGCGTTCTCGCTTTCAACCAAGACGAAAAAGAGAACAAGATCCTCGTTATCACCGACCGCGGGTCAACAAGAGTCTTTGATACTAATCACATCAACCTTGGAAAGAGGCTCCATAAGGCCAACCCATTCTTCAACATGTTCAAAAAGGAACCACACCGCGTCGTCTATATCTCAAGGACGAACGGTCAAGTCCCTCCGTACACCGTAGAAGCGGTGCTTAACGACGGAACTCGTTATGACATCACCTTCCCAGACTTCTATTTGACTCCAACCGATAGGTACGCAAAGCGTCCAGACTCGTTCTCAGCCAAATACCGCATCGACTATGTCTCTAGGGACAACTCGAATTCCTATCTCCTCGATGATTCGATCCAGTCCTTTGAACCTGAACTCCCTCCAATGGAAGAAGAGCCAGAGATTCTGACCGAGCCTAAGACCGAGGAGGCCCCGGTCGTTTATGAAGAGATGTCTCTCTTCGACGACATTCTAAATTTTGAGGACGAAAAGAAAGAATAATGAAAAAGAAACCCATTTGGTTCCCAACATATCGGGCTAACTCAATCTTCGAGATACCGGTGTCTTTCTATGCTGAACACGGAATCAAGGTGGTTCTCTCCGATCTCGACAACACTCTTGATGACTATAGGGTCAAAACCCCAAGTCCAAGAACCCAAGAACTCGTAAAAAGCCTCAAAGAGGCCGGAATCGACTTCTATATTGCTTCCAACAACACTTCAAAACGTGTTTCACTTTACGGCAAAGAACTAGGTATCACGGTTTTTTCAGGATTGATGAAACCTTTTAGCGGACCGCTTAAAAAACTAATCGAGAAGCAGGGATTTAAAAGGGAAGAAGTTGTTCTTATCGGAGATCAGGTTCTTACCGACGTTAAGGCAGGAAACAAAGCCGGGATCATGACCATCCTCACCGAACCGATCAGTGAGGGAGATATCATTTGGACTAGATTCAATCGCGTTTTTGAAAAAAAGAAACGCAAAAAAATTCTCTCTGAGAATTATAATTTAATTGGGAGGCAGAAAGATGAGCATCATCACATCCGTTCGCCGCTGTTACCATTGTGGTAAAGTCCTTCAGGACAAAGACCCGCAAAAAGAAGGCTACATCGACCCATCAGCCTTGATTGCAGTCCGCACAAATCAAATGATTCTCTGCCAAGAGTGCTATGAGGAGCTCCATCCAAATGCAGTACCTGCAGTTGCTGATGTTTCCGATGAATTCTTAAGCATGCTCAGAGACGCCAAAAAAGAAGGCGCCACAATTGTCTACCTCGTTGATTTGATCTCTTTTGAATGTTCCTTCAATAAGGATGTCTTGGATTTGATCACAGATCTCCCAATCGTCATCATCGCCAGTAAATGGGATTTGATGCCGAAAGAAGCCGAAGCCGAGCACACCAAAGAATATGTCGCTCACCGTTTCAGAGCCGAAGGCTTTAAGAAAGCGAAGGCAACTGATGTTGTTCTTTTGAACTTCAACAGTTCAGCAGATGTCACTCTTGCCTCTGGCATGATTAAAAAGAAGCATAACGGCAAGAACGTTTTCGTTATCGGTGCCAAGGGAGCTGGCAAGAGCGCCTTCCTTAACAGCTTCATCAGGCAGTTCAAGAATACTTCAAACCGTGGAATCATGATCGGAGCGTACAAAAACACTTCTCTAGAAGTGTGGCAGATTCCTCTTGATGATCATTCCTACATTTACGACACTCCTGGTACGGGCGTTAAGAACTCTTTCCTCGGAAAGCCAAACCCACCAAAAGAGATCCTTGTTACAAACAAGATCGTCTCTAGAAAGCAGGTTGTTGCCTTAAACGGTAGCTTGTTCATCGGCGGCATCGCAAGAATCGATCCGATTCGTCTTTCTTCCGAGAAGAAGAGAACTTCGTTCACTTGCTACTTCGCGCCGAAAGTCGCTTTGAAGAGCATAACCCCAAAGAACGATATGACCGCCTTGTTCCAGAAGTACATCAAGAACAAAGCGCTTAAACCATATGTCGATTGGTTCAAATGTCAGAATGATGCTGACGTCTTCGACTTCGAATTAGAAGAAGACGGACCAAGAGACCTAGGTATCGCCGGCGTTGGCTGGGTTTCCTTCGAAGGCAAAAAAGGCGATATCTACAGAGTCTATGTTCCAAAGAACATCGGCACATACGCGTCACGCGCGAAAATCATCATTAAGAAAAAAGAAGGAAAGAAGAAATAATGCTTTCTCCTAAAAACCGTGCATACCTTAAAGGCCTAGCCAATCATTTGAAGCCATCGCTTAATATTGGCAAAGGCGACATCGACCAAAGCATCTTAGAAGTCTTAGATAAAGCCCTTGAAGCGCACGAACTCGTTAAGGTCCGTGTTTTGGAAACGGCCTCATCGACGTTTGATGAGATCGCTGACTCCCTCTGCGAGGGAACCAATTCCCATTTCGTTGGCAAAACAGGGCATATCATCACCCTTTACCGCGAAAGCAAAAAGAACAAGACGATTACACTTCCTCATAAATGAACGACAAGATTATCATTTACGGCGGCAGTTTCGATCCGCTCCATAACGGACACGTTGAAATAGCGAAGGCAGCATCTGATTACCTTGGCTGTCCTCTTTTGTTCGTTCCTGCCAAAAACGCGAGATGGAAAGATAACGACGCTAGCCCTAAAGATAGGCTTGCCATGCTTAACATCGCTTGCGATGAGCTAAACAAGACGGAGAAGCGTTTCTCTGTCTCAGATTATGAAATAACCATTCCGGGTGATGGGCCATCCTACAGCGTAGACACAATCCTTCATTTCAAAAAGGAATACAACACGCTCTATTTTGTCATCGGAGCGGACCAAGTAAACCTCTTCGACAAGTGGAAAGACCCTGATATCATCGCATCAAACGCTCAAATCTACTATGTCCCAAGACATGGTTATCCATTGAACGAAGAAATCATTAAGCGCTTCAATATGAGACCAATGCCTTTCAAAGAACACGAAGTATCGAGCACGGACATCCGCGAAATGAAATCGATCGACTATCCGGATTACATCAGACATTACGTTGAAGCTAACGGCCTTTATTTCATAAAAGGAATGTCTAAATATCTAAAGCAAACGAGGCTCAACCATTCCATCAGAGTCGCAAACGTTGCTTTGGATATCGCCAGAAACAATCAAGACGCCCTAGACCCGTTAAAAACCTATCAAGCTGCGATTCTTCATGATATCGGTAAATACATCCCAAACGATAAATCGAAAGATATTGTGGCCAAGGAATATTCAAGAGAATATTCGGAGTATCCTTATTGGGCTCTTCACCAATGGGTCGGAGCTTATTTGGCCGAAAGAGAATTCGGGATTAAGGACAAAGACATCCTCGACTCAATCGCATACCATTGCACAGGAAGAGCAGAAATGGGCCCTCTTGAGCAAACAATCTATAGCGCGGATAAAATTGAGCCCGGCAGGGGTTACGACTCATCTGACCTAATTGCGAGCTGCATAAAGGACTATCACCAGGGATTCTTGGATGTCTTAGCCGCCAATAGGATCTATTTAGCAGAGAAAACAAAGGACACACCTCATAACAACAGTTGTCCATTAACCGAAGAAAGCTACTCATATTTTTTAGATAAAAAGGAAGGAATGAATTAATGGCTTATCCTAAACTAATCAAAGAAACCAAAGAATTACTCGAAGACAAAAAGGGAGAAGACATCACAATCGTAGATGTCAGGGATAGAACGCCATTCACAGACTATTACATCCTAGTTACAGCGCCGAACATGCGCGCAGCAGGGGCATATGCTGATTCATTGGAAGAGTTCTTTCAGAACAAAGTAGATGATTTAAGGCAAATTGAAGGTCAGCCAGAGTCAGGCTGGGTGTTAGTGGACGCCGGCGAAGTCGTCGTTCATATATTCACGGCCGCCAAACGACAAGAAATGAATCTGGAAGACCTCTTCAAAATAGAGAAGAGATAATAATCGGTTTCTTAAAGGCCATCGCAAGACCAGCGGTGGCTTTTTTTAGTACACTATTTAAGGGGAAATAGCGTTTTCATTGACTATAGGCATTTCTAGATTTTTGAAGGCCTATTTTTAGACGAAATTAAGCGGTGGAAGGAAATTGTAATTTAACAATTTTTGCACAAAAAGCGTTTACATTTGTTGCAGTAAGTATATGCTTACTTAGGGTCCCACCATCGAAAATACTATATCTTCGCATAATAGCCTTTATGTTAACTAAATATATAGGAAATAGCGTATCTACTTGTTTCTAGAAATGACACAAATAATCTATTGACCATTTAATCCACCTAATTAATGAGTTTTTAACACATTAGCCAAAACTACTAGTTATTTACTTTTAGATTTTAATCTAAACTACTAATCGAATCAGCGTTTTTGCTGCCTCCAAAACCCACACAAAATACCGAATAAAAATACGCAATTCCTTAATTGATTTTTTAACTGACTAATTTTGTAATCTATTGTAAGCGCTTACTTCTTTTACCTTGTTTTAACGGGTTTTCTGACGCCTTATTTAGATCTAAAACGCTTTTGCCACACCAATAGATGGCTCTATAACAACAAGTAAGCTATACAAAAAGGATCCAATTGATTGAATCCTGCTTTTACCCTTCTCTATTAATAGGTATTTATTAATTATTTAATATGAATAGGAGTTCATATTACTTCCTTGAGCTATATCTGTCATAGGCAGATATAATCCTCTTGGTCGAAACTTGCGTATAGACTTGCGTTGTCGAGATCTTACTGTGTCCTAACATTTCCTGTACAGCTCTCAACTCTGCGCCGTTCTCTAATAAATGCGTTGCAAAGCAATGTCTCAAAGTGTGCGGAGATATCGCGTCATCTATTCCGGCCATGGCCGCATAATTCTTAACTTGTTTAAAGAAATACACTCTAGAGACCGGGTGTCCTTGTTTATTAAGGAATAAATAATTCGATGCATGGCCAGGATTCCTTTTCCTGACGCCATTGATGTATTTAGATAGATAATCCAATGCAAACGATGAAACCGGGACACTTCTTTGCTTGTTGCCTTTACCGTAGACGGTAATGACTTGGCTTGGGAAATCTACGTTCTTGAACTGAAGGCTGATCAATTCGCTAACACGAAGCCCGGTCGCATACATGACTTCCAGCATCGCTCTATCCCTTTGGCCGCTTTCTTTGGTCATGTCTGGGGCCTCTAACAGCGCTTCAACATCCTCATTAGAGACTACCAAAGGAAGTTTCTTATCTTTCTTAGGCTTCTCAAACTCAGGGATATCGGTGTCGATCACACCTTCTCCAACCAAAAATGTAAAGAAATTTTTCAAACAGCTGTAACGCCTCAAAATCGTCGATGCAGCCTTATTATCTTCGCTTTGCATTTGGATAAACTCAGCAATCTGTTGGATCATCAAATCGTCGGTATTGTTAGTGTCTTTGAAATAATCAAAAAACAACTTCAGGTCTTCTTTGTAATTCTCGATCGTCGCTTTTGAAACGCCTTTTTCTACCTGTAAATGTTGCAAAAACAACGAGACACCATCCCTAATTTCCATTGTTCTTCAATGCCTCACTAGCAATCATCACTACCTTCTTGTTAGCTTTCCTGTTCAAGGAATCAATGAGAACCTGTGTTTCATCTTCCTCGTATTCTTCCTCATCAAACAAAGACAATTGCGCATTCCTCTCTTTAAAAGGCACAAGATTGCCCGCCGTTACGCCAACAAGGCGAATAACTTTTCCTGAGTAATAATCAGCGAAGAGCTTTTTTGCCAGCCTGATAATGTCATCTGCATCGTAAACCGGCTCATCAAGGTTTAGAGATTTAGAACTGACCTTAAAATTTGAGTCCTTTACATTTACGACGATTCTTTTACATTTTTTCTTTTCTTTTATCAAACCTTCGCTGACTTCTTTGGAAAGACTCTCAATAACTGTTTTGATTTCGCTGAAATCATCAGTGTCAGTCACAAAAGTCTGACTGTGACCGAGAGATTTAGGATCAGGTCTATCCGGATTAACGACGTCATCCCCATAACCATTGATGCTTTCGACGTAATAATCGAATCTTTTGCCGAAGTATCGCTGCATTTCAGGTTCATTAGTGGCGATTTCGTTCGCAAAATCCCCAATCGTGTTGATTCCTTTGCTCCTCAAATATGCAGCTGTCTTCTTTCCGATGCCAAAAAAACTGTCAATTGGGAGAGGATATAGCATCTTTTTGATGTCTTTTCTTCTGATGACGGTAATTCCCATAGGCTTTTTCATGTCGGACGCCATCTTGGCAAGGAATTTGGTTGGTCCCACCCCTATGGAGCATTTCAAACCTATCTGTTCTAAAAGGCCGCGCTGCAATTGAACCAACTTCGCCATTGGATCCTTCTCTTTGTTTAGCATCGACGTCATATCAACGAACCCTTCATCGATCGAGGCTGCTTCGACTAAAGATGAATAGTTTTTCAAATAGCCGAAGAAAGAACGAGAGAGCATTTCGTAATAGCGATAATCTCCCGGAAGGAATATTCCGTTCGGACAAAGCATCCTGGCTTCACCAATAGGCATAGCCGAATGAACGCCGTAAGCTCTAGCCTCATAAGACGCCGTTGAAACAACGCCACGAGGACCAAGGCCGCCAACAATTACGGGTTTCCCAACGTAATCTGGACGGCGAATCTGCTCAGCCGTAGCAAAGAACGCATTTAAATCAACGTGAATGATTATTTTAGCCACGTAGATATTTTATTTTATGTAGTCCGTTATGTTAACTAAATTATAGGATCTGTTTAGTCACTGATTCGATATCCAAACCGAATTCTTTTTCTTGCTCGGAGATCGTCGCGTGCTGAACGTATGTATTCGGAACGGCAAATACTTTAAGCGTTCCTTTGAAACCTTTATTCATCAAGGCTGCGCTTAAGGATTCAGCGAAACCTTTTTCTGTTCCGTATGAATCATAAATATAGATCTTGTCCATCTTTACAATTTCGTCGATTTCTCGTTCAGGTAAAGGTAAAAGTCTGATGGCAATCGTCAATTGTCCATCGTAACCGTTCTCTGATAAAGCGTATAAAAGCTCTCTTCCTTTAGGCCCGACAGCAATTACAGCTTCGTTACGTTTCTTTACATTTTGCAAATTAACCCAAGGCTTGACCTCGATCCCGCTTCCGTCATTTTCTTTACATTTGAAAAGAGTATGCGGATATCTGATGCCTACGATACCATGTCCTTTTTCCATGGAATAATCGATAACACCGCGCATTTCCTGAGGTGTCGAAGGCATATAAAGCTTCGTACCTGGGATGGATTTAAGATAGGCTTCATCGTAAATGCCCATGTGGGTTTCGCCGTCTTTTCCAACGAGACCGGCACGATCAATGAGCAATGTCATATCGACATTCATCCTCGCGCAGTCATGGAGCAATTCGTCATAAGCTCTCTGAAGGAATGTCGAATAAACGCATACAATCGGATGCAATCCAGCTAAATTGCTGGCTCCGGCCATTGTCAAAGCGTGTTCTTCGGCGATGCCGACATCAACACATCTATCCGGATATGATTCAAAGGATCCCTCGAGATGGCTTCCTTTTGCCATACCTGGGCAAATTAATAAGGCATCATCGTGCTTTTCCATTTCCATTTTGACGATGTCGCCAACTAAATGAGGCCATGAACAGAAATCAGGATGCTGGATCTTTGGGTCTCCGGTTTCAACATCGAATGGAGTTACGCCATGCCAATAACCGGTTTTATCCTTCTCGGCTGGCTCGTATCCTTTTCCTTTGGTTGTGTAAACGTGCATAATGACAGTCTTTGTCGCGTTTTTAGCACGTTTAAAGGCCTTATCGAGCATCTTAATGTCATGTCCATCGTAAGGACCCATGTATGTGAATCCGAGATTATCGAATAAGGTTAACGGAACCAAGATACGTTTGATGCCGTTCTTAATTCCATAGCTGAATCTATAGAACCAGCGTCCAACGGCATTTTTCTCCAAAGCGTTCTTATATCTTTCTTTGAAAGAGTTATAACCTCTGGCGGTTGAAATACGGCGGAAGAATTTTCCTAAGCCGCCAACAGGACGAGAAATGGACATATCATTGTCGTTAATGACGATGATCATCTTTCCAAAGCGTCCCGCAATATGGTTCAAGGCTTCAAATGACAAACCGTTGACCAAGGAACCATCGCCGATTACAGGAACAATGTAAAAGTCCTCTTTCTTAATGTCTCTCGCAATGGCAAAACCTTCAGCGGCCGAAAGCGAGGTCGAAGAATGACCTGACTCATAGCAATCGTATTCAGATTCATCCATGCGCATGAAACCTGAAATACCGTCTTTGGAATTGAGGTTTTCTAAACTGCGACCAGTAAGAATCTTATGCGTGTAAGACTGATGTGAAACATCGAGAATGAGCTTATCCTTCGGAAAATCAAAGTTACGATGCAAGGCAACCGTAAGTTCGACAACGCCTAGATTCGAGCTAAGATGTCCGCCAAATTCAGATGTTGCGCGTATGATTTCCTGTCTTATATCCTCGCAGAGCAACTTCAAAGATTCGCGGTTAAGGGTTTTAACCACGCTTGGATCCTTGATGGATTTTATGTCGATGTGCTCTACCTTCTTGGACATGTTTAAATAACTTAAAAACTACTAATATTATCCTATTTCGTTATTGTTTATCTTTGATAACTTGGATTTTGGTCTCTGCTTCATCCAAAGATTTCTGAAGATCTTTGATAAGGGCATTACCCTCTTCATAAAGCTTCATGGCGTCCTCTAGGGAAAGTGTCGTATTCTCCACTTTCTCAACGATCTCGTTAAGACGAGTGAGTTTTTCTTCGAAAGTCTTTTCGGTTTTCTTTTCCATAGATTACTCCTTAGACGTGACTTTAGACGTTATCACGCCATCTTTCAATACGCTTTTTAGCGTGTCGCCTTCTGCTATTTGGTTTATTGATGTGATGACATTCCCCTTTTCATCGGTCGTCATCGAATAGCCTCTGTTGATTAAATTACGTGGGTTAAGCGCGTTGAGCTTCGAGGATAGGGACTCAACCTGGCTCTTATTCTTTTCAAAAATGTGGCTAAGAGAAACACTTAAGCGTTTGGATAGTTGCTGAACTTCTTCCTTAGCTTTCGCGTAATTCGATGAAGGATTTTTGAAGAATGGCCTGGCACTTAAATTATTAAGGAGATCCCTTTTCTTTGAAAAGATGTTTTTGATAGCGGTATCCAAAGCATCCTCTGCACCAAGTAATGCCGCTCTAATCTCAGCCTGATCCGGTGTTGCGGCTTCCGCAGCGCCTGTCGGCGTACTGACTCTCAAATCCGAGACATAATCGATTAATGTTGTGTCAATTTCATGGCCGACAGCTGAGATGCACGGAATCTTACAAGCATAAAGTTCTCTAGCAAGCGTTTCGTCATTAAACGCGCTAAGGTCCTCATTTGAGCCGCCGCCACGTGCGATGATTAAAATATCGATTTCAGTCGTTTCCGCTCTCCTGAGGGCCTTTAAGAGCTCTTTTGGGGCATCCTTGCCTTGGACGAGCGATGGAAAAACGAGAATATCGCATAATGGCCAACGTCTAGAGATGTTTTTGATGAGATCGGCCTCTGCTGCGCTCTGATCCCCTACTATGAGACCAATGCTTCTTGGAAATTCAGGGATAGGTTGTTTATGAGAAACATCAAACAAGCCTTCAGCTTGGAGTTTCTTTTTCAAAGCTTCTAAAGCGAGTAATGCGGCGCCTTGTCCGAATTTCTCGAGTGTTTTGACTGTGAAGTTATAGCGGCCTCTGCCGACATAAACGCTAACCGAGCCTAAGGCTATCACCTCATCGCCATCCTTTGGTTCGAATGGTAGATAGAGATAGTTGTCTCTCCAAACGACGCATGAAATCACGCTTTTCTTCTCATCAATAAGGTCGAAGAAATAACCGGAGCTGTAACCTTTCCAGTTACTAATCTCCCCTTTGACGTAAACGTTATGTAATTCCTCATCTCCATCGATCTTCGATTTTATGAGGGTGTTAAGCGCTGTTACGCTGAAATATTGATTTCGTTCCATTAGGCCAAGACCTTATCCAGAATCGCATTAACGAATTTGTAGTCGTTATCGCTCAGATATTTCTTAGCCAACTCAACGGATACGTTGATGATGATGGCTTTATCTGTTTTCTCGACACTGTAATAAGATTGGCAATATGCAAGCAAAAGCAGAGCTTGCTCGAGAAGGTTAAGACGATCGAACGTCCACTTTCTCATGTTCTTCTCAAAAATAGGGATGATCTCTTGATAGTGTTTGACCATGGCCAAAACCATCTCTTTAACAAAAAAGTCACTATCCGCAAAAGATTTTTCAGTTAAGCCACTGACGATGTCTTCGATTGGAGCTGGGAGCTTCGCCGCAGAGTAAGTCAGAACGTCATAAATCGCGAAAAGTGCGATGTCATGGGCTTTGTTGCGAGATAGTGTTTTTTCCATAAAGATCAAGCCTCCTGAAATTAAGGCTACTAAGTTTATCACATCCAAGGAAAAGGGAAAGAGGGAACAAAAAGGGCGCCACCACTTTTTGGAAGCGCCCTAATTACTTATGTAATCCTCTAAGCCTTCTTGGCCTTTTTGGAAGCCTTCTTGGCCGGCTTTTCCTTTGAGACGCGAATCTCAACGGAGACAGGAACGGTCTCACACATCATCGAGATGCTGTTGGCGACTTCTTCCTGAATGCTTGCGCAGAGATCGGCAATCGCGGTGACTTTATCGCCCACCACAACATCCAGCATCAAATCCACGCGGCCATCCTTCTTGAAGAAGGCTTTGACCGGGCGAACAGCTGAAATGATGTTGCCAAGACGAGTAAGCGCCTCACCGTAGTTATTGATCTTAACATGCTGGAGGTTGTTGCTCGCGATGGTGACGATATTCTCGAAAGCTTTTCTCGAAATACCCATCTTGCCAGCTTGCTGGTAATTGTTGAGATAGTAGAAATCACTCATGAGCTTATTTTACTGAAAAGGTCGATATAAAGGAAGCGTTAGGCAATAAGTTTGGCAATCTTGGCAGCCACTTTCTCAGCGGTGAAGCCGCAGACATCCATGACCTGCTCGGCTGGGGCGCTGTAACCGAAGCCATCCTGGGAGATGACGTTATCGGCATACTTATACCAGGAAAGTCCGCTTAACATCTCGATGGCAACACGCTTGGCTTTTGGCAAGGTGATGATGGCGTCTTTCTTGGCCTGTGGGAGCTTATCGAAACGCTCGCAGCTTGGCATGGAGATGACGCTGGCTTTGATTCCTTTCTCTTTGAGAAGGGCGGCAGCATCAAGGGCAAGACCGACTTCACTGCCGGTAGCGATGAGCTCAAGATCGGCTTTCTCTTCCTTCTGAGCGACGTAGGCACCATCGGCAACGTTCTCAAGAGAAGATTTCTCGAGGTTGCGGAGGTTCTGACGGGAAAGGATAAGACAGACTGGGTGATCTTTGGTCTCAAGGGCTAAGCGCCAAGCGGCGAAGCACTCTCTGGTGTCGGCTGGACGGAGAACCTCGACGCCTGGGATGCTTCTAAGAGCGACAAGCTGTTCGATTGGTTCGTGGGTTGGGCCATCTTCGCCAACGGCGATGGAGTCGTGGGAGAAGAGATAAATGGCTGGTAAATGCTGGATAGCGCTCATACGGATGGCGTTCTTCATATAGTCACTGAAGACTAAGAAGCAGCCGACATAGGTGGTTAAACCACCATGAAGCAACATACCGTTCTGGGCAGCGGCCATGGCGAATTCACGGATGCCCCAGTTGATGTTCTTGGCGCTGCGATGTTCGGCATCGAAGCCTGGATCGCCTGGGATGGCGGTCTTGACACTGGAGGCGACGTCAGCACTTCCACCAAAGGTGAATGGGATGTTGGCGGCGACTTCAACGAGCATACGGCCACTGGAATTACGGGTGGCTTCTGGTTTCTCGGCGACGGATGGATCGGCGAACTTGAAGGCTTTGACATCACGCTTGAAGGCGGCTTCGAAGACCTTTAAGTCCTCTGGATGGGCTTTGCCATAGGCAGCATAGGCAGCCTGATATTCGGCATAGGCTTTGGCACCACGCTTGCCGAAGTTCTCATCGAACTCAGCGTAGGTGGATTCTGGAACGGTGAATGGAGGGAAGTCGAAGCCAAGAGCTTTCTTGGTGGCGTTTCCGAGTTCCTCTCCTAAAGGAGAACCGTGGGTGGTGTGGCTTCCAGCTTTTGGAGAACCATAACCGATGACGGTGTTGATAAGGATCATGGTTGGAGCGTTGGAGAGCTCACGGGCTTTGGCTAAGGCAGCATCGATCTCATCGAGGTCGTTACCATCTTTGACTTCAAGGACATTCCACTGCATGGCTTTGAAACGCATGATTTCGTCTTCGGTCATGGAGTTGGAGGTTGGGCCATCGAGAGTCGAAGTGTTCTTATCATAGATAAGGATGAGTTTGCCGAGCTTCTGCATACCAGCAAGGGAGATGGCTTCCTGAGCGATACCTTCTTCTAAGCAGCCGTCGCCACAAAGACAGTAAGTATAGTGATTCATGATCTTCTCGCCTTCGGCATAGGAACCACGGATCTTTTCTTCGGCCATGGCCATACCGACAGCCTGGGCAACACCCTGACCTAAAGGTCCACCAGTGGCATCAACGCCTTTGGTCCAACCAAATTCTGGGTGGCCTGGGGTCTTGGAGTTGAGCTGACGGAACTGTTTGATGTCATCAAGGCTTACTTCGTAACCAGCGACATGGAGCATAGCGTAGAGAAGGGCGCTATTGTGGCCGCTAGAGAGAACGAAGCGATCACGGTTAATCCATTCTGGATGCTTTGGGTCAGCAACAAGATGGTTCTTATAAAGAACATAGAGGGCTGGAGCGATATCAAGCGCCATGCCTGGGTGGCCGCTGTTGGCCTTGTTGATCTCGTCGATTACGAGAGCACGGATAGCACTGACTGCGAGCGCATCCTTTTCATTGAAGTGACTAATCATTGTTTTTCTCCTTAGTAGATTTTTAGTCAATTTATAGTTTCATTAATATTCTTAAGAATATTATTTACTCCTTCTTTAATTCGATACCAACAGTATCGAGTGCCTCTTGGCTGACTCCAGCCGGGGCTTTGGACATCGGATCGACGGCCTGAAGGTTCTTTGGGAACGCCTCAACATCGCGGATGTTATCGGTGCCGGAGAGGATCATCGACAAACGGTCGAGACCAAGAGCGAATCCTCCGTGCGGCGGCGCGCCATACTTAAAGGCATCGATGAACCAACCGAACTTCCTAGCGACGTCTTCATCGCTAAGACCGAGAAGTTTGAAGATCTTCCACTGGGTATCGTGGTCATAGATTCTTAAGGTTCCACCACCAGCTTCGTATCCGTTGATGCAGATATCGTAAGCGTAGGCCAAAACCCTCTCTGGATCGGTGTCGAGATATTTGAGATCCTCGTCGCGTGGACGGGTGAATGGGTGATGCTCGGCCGTGTACTGATCTTCGGTTCCTTCGATTTTATCGAACATTGGGAAGTTGATGACCCAAAGAAGATCGTAGGTGCCAGGTTTGATAAGACCCATCTCTTTAGCAAAGCGAGTTCTTAAAGCGCCAAGACCAAAGTCGACAAAGCGACGATATGGAGAGCCGGCGAATAAGACGAGATCGTCTTCCTTAAGGGATAAGGTCTCGATTAATTCCTTCTGAGCAGCTTCATCCATGAACTTGGTGAATGAGCCGCTGAGGGCACCGCCGTTGTATTTAAGGGACATAACGCCCTTAAGACCGAACTTCCTGGCTTCGACCTGAAGCTCATCAAGAACCTTGCGGCTCGTTTCGGTGGCATGGTTAGGAATGACGATGGCACGGATGTATTTGGCATCTTCGAATCCAGCAAAGCTGGTTTTCTTCATAATGGCGTAGACATCCTTGAGGGTTAACTCATAACGGGTATCTGGCTTATCGCTGCCATAGGTGTCCATGGCATCCCAATAATCGATACGGCGGAGAGGAAGCTTAACATCATAGTTAACTATTTCTTTGAAATAGCTCTTAAGCATTCCTTCGCAAAGGGTGAGGATGTCATCCTGTTCCATAAAGGAGCACTCGACGTCGATCTGAGTGAACTCAGGCTGACGGTCGGCACGTAAATCTTCGTCACGGAAGCATTTTGCAATTTGGTAATAACGCTCGATGCCACCGATCATAAGCAACTGTTTGAAGAGCTGCGGGGACTGTGGAAGAGCATAGAAAGAACCATGGTGAAGGCGGGATGGGACGATGTAGTCGCGTGCGCCCTCAGGGGTTGCGAGATTGAGAATCGGGGTTTCCACTTCTAAGAAGCGGTTCTTATCGAGATACTCATGGGTAAGCTGGACGATCTTAGCTCTGACGCGGAGACGGCGCTGCATCTCTGGGCGGCGAAGATCGAGATAACGATACTGAAGGCGGGTTTCCTCCAAAGCATCGGTCTTATCGGCAATTATGAAAGGCGGGTTCTCGGCTTTGTTGACCACTTTAAGTTCCTTGACGATAACTTCGATATCACCGGTAGGAAGCTTTGGGTTTGGAACTTCTTTCTTGGAGACGGTGCCGGTGACCGAAATGACATACTCATTTCTGACGTCAGGGACTTCGACCCCTTCTTTAATCATGAGCTGGACGATACCGGTGTTGTCGCGTAAGTCAATAAACTCGATGGCACCGAGTCTTCTTCTAGTTGAGACCCAACCAACAAGCTTTACTTCGCGGCCAACGTCAGATAAACGTAGCTCGCCATTGTAATCTGTTCTTTCCATTTTTTTCTCCTTTCCAATTACTCTTCGTGGCAATGACAGTGATGATGATGCTCTTCATGTCCTTCGTGGAAGATCTTATCGAGTTCTTCCTGAAGGTTTTCTAACGAGATCTCCTTCTGCTCTTGGCTTTGGAGATTCTTGATCTTAAGGATGCCATGGATCATTTCCTCTTCGCCAACAATGAGCGCGTACTTCGCGCCTAAGTGTTCGGCTTTCTTAAACATGGCACCGAACTTAAGAGCGGCCAATGGGGTTTCGGTAGAATAGCCGAAGGAACGGCAGGCCATGGTGATTTCGAAGGCCTCATCGAGGACTTTGTCACCGACTGGCATAACGTAGAGATCGACGCCTTCTTCGATATGATCAAGAAGATGGCTGTCTTCCATAAGGCTGTAGACACGTTCAAGCCCCATGGCAAAGCCAACGCCGGCCAAATCTGGTCCGCCAAGACCTTTGATGAGTCCGCCATAGTGACCACCGCCACAAACTGCGCCGTAGTCTTTGTTTTCTGGGCTGGTGAGATGGATTTCGAAGACGACTTCGCTGTAGTAATCAAGTCCACGGACAAGATTCTCGTCGATCTCATAATCGATTCCCATCGCATTGATGATATTCAAGGTTTCGTAGAAACGCTTCTCGCTGGCTTCGCTGAGATAGTCTTTGATTCTCGGGGCGCCTTTGGCGATTTCCTGGTCGTGCTCGACCTTGCAATCGAGGATGCGGAGAGGATTGAGCTTGATACGCTCTTTGCAATCGTCACACATCTCGTCGATGTGTTCGCTGAAGTATTTGACCAAAGCTTCGCGGTAGGCGGCTCTGGTTTCGTTGTCTCCTAAGGAGTTGATCTTAAGTTTTACGTTCTCAAAACCAAGCATCTGAAGGGCGCTGACAGCCAAGCAAATGCACTCGGCATCGGCTCTTGAGCTATCTAAGCCAACTTCTTCGACGCCAAATTGGTGGAACTGGCGGTAACGGCCAAGCTGTGGTCTTTCATAACGGAAAGCCGGGCCCTGGTAATAGAGTTTGAGAGGAAGGTCCCCTGCATAAAGCTTGTTGGAGATGATGGCACGCATGACACCGGCCGTGAATTCAGGACGGAGGGTGATGCTGCGGTCACCTTTATCAAGGAAGGTGTACATCTCTTTGCGGACGATGTCGCTGCCTTCGCCCGTTCCACGAGCAAAGACTTCGGTGTATTCCATCGATGGGACGATTATTTCCTTATAACCATAGAGTTCGCAGGCCGCTCCTAAGACGGCTTCGATATAACGCATACCGATGGCTTCTTTGCCATAGATGTCGTGTGTACCTTTGACTGGCTGGTAATTTGGCATGTGACTTTCCTTTCTATTTCATGACGCGTTCAACGTTGTAAACGCCTTTGATTTCGAGAATGGTTTGGAAGACCTGTAAGATTGTAGCACTATCGCTGACATAAATGGTGAGGTTGACTACGTCATTCATCGTTTTTTCGACAAGATGGATCTTAAGGTCGGTGACAAGGACGCCTCTCGTTGAGAGAGCACCCATGATATCAACGAGCAAGTTCGGACGGTCATTGGCGTAAATCCTAATGAGAGCCGGGAACTTCGATGTGATGCCGAGATCAGGATTCCAATGAACATCAATAAGACGAGGTTTTCCTTTGGAAACGTTGGCGCATGAGGTTCTATGAACGACGATTCCTTTACCGTTTACGACGTAACCGACGATGTCATCCCCAGGAACTGGCGTGCAGCATTTTCCTAAGGAAATTGCGATGTTGTCTACACCAGCGACCAAGACAGGATTCTTCGAATCACTTCTGACGACCGATACAAGGTTTGGTTTGGAGCTCTTTTTGCGCACGTGCAAGAAATCGACGATGGCAAGAGGCGCTGGGTTTCTGTTGGCGACAAGCTCATAGAGACCTTCTAGGTTCTTGGCGTTGTAATGCTCAAGGGTTTTCGGGTCGCTAAGGAGTTTTTCCATCTCCCCTGGACCGATATCTTGCTGACCGAAGGCCTCAAGGCAGCTTTCGCGCCCTTTGGCGATAAGATCATCACGTAAGAAGTCGTTCTTCTTCTGAATGAAGCGTCTGATATGGCCTTTGGCAGAGGATGTTTTAGCGATCTCAAGCCAGGAATCATTCGGTCCTGGCGCGTTTTTGGCAGTTCTGATTTCGCAGACATCACCTGTCTTCAGGACAGTAGACAAAGCGGCGTTAGCGCCATTGACGACGGCACCAATCGCGCTTTCTGCGACTTTCGTATGGATGCGGTACGCGAAGTCAAGGACAGTCGCACCGGCTGGAAGGTCGATGACCTTACCTAATGGAGTGAAGACATAAACGTTCGCGTTGAAGACGTCGTGCTCCAAAGTCGCAATATAGTCTTTGGCATCGCTGGTCTCGTTCTCGGCACTCATAGAGACGAAGTCACGGAACCAATGGAGTTTTTCCTCGATGTCACGCTGTTCTTCTTTGGCGTTATAGTGCTCGCCTTCCTTATATCTCCAGTGCGCAGCAACACCGCTTTCAGCGACTTCATCCATCTCCTCGGTTCTGATCTGAACCTCATAGATGTTTCCGTCACCTGAGACGATGGTCGTATGCAAAGACTGATAAAGGTTCGGCTTAGGCATAGCGATGTAATCCTTAAGACGACCTGGAACAGGCTTATATGTAGCGTGGATGATACCAAGAATGGTATAGCAGTTCATGACGCTGTCAGTGATGATACGGACAGCCAAAATATCGTAGAGTTCATCGAAGTTATAGTGCTTCAGATACATTTTGCGGTAAATCGAATAAATCGATTTGATGCGCGATTCCATGCGGAACTTGATCTTGTTCTCAAAAAGAAGATCG
The DNA here is from genome assembly GCA_016287465.1 of Caryophanales bacterium. GTDB lineage: Bacteria > Bacillota_I > Bacilli_A > RFN20 > CAG-826 > UBA4951. Next base: position 18,895 of record JAEEWP010000017.1, read on the forward strand.
GCGATACGTTTCTGAAGCGCATCGAGTGAGCCTTGGCGATCAGCCTCCCTTGCATTTAGCAAAGCAAGGATCTCGTTGTATTTGGTTGGCTCAAGATACTTAAGGGAAAGGTCTTCCATTTCGCTTTGCATCTTATAGATACCAAGACGATGGGCGATCGGAGTGAAAACGTCGAGGGTTTCTTTAGAAAGAGCCTGTTGTCTTTCCGGTTTCAAAGCCTCGAGAGTGCGTAAATTATGGAGACGGTCAGCGAGTTTGACGATGATGACACGGACATCTTTCGCCATGCCAAGGAAGATCTTACGGTGATCCTCTGCTTCAAAATCCTGCTCAGTCCTATGGGAGAGCTTCATGCGCTGAATCTTCGTTAAAGAGTCGACGATAAGCGCAACATCTGGCGTGAATTCGCGTTCGATATCCTGAATTGTGGCATCTGTGTCTTCGACAACGTCGTGAAGAAGACCGGCCGCAATCGTCTCAGGTCCGCATTGGAGAGAGGCTAAGATATATGCGACTTCGATTGGATGCTGGATGTATGCTTCGCCGCTCTTACGGAAAACACCTTCGTGTTTCTTCGCGGCAAAAAGATAGGCTTTCTCGATCAATTCCCTATCCTTTGAGTTTTTAATATATGTGAAATAGAGCTCTTTGACATCGTCAAAAGAATGCATCGGATAACCGCCATTAGGCAGTAATTTCTTGCTTTCTTTTTCTGTTTTTGGCTCAACTTTGTTAGTCATAACAAGTTGATTATACTCTAAACTTCTTGATTCTAAACAAGTTTAGAAGTTCTTTTCGCACAAAATATCTAAACTGCGCCTTCCCCTGAACTCATTAATTCTAAAGGAACAGGCGAGGTCAACCTTGGATTCTAGATCGAAGGAATTCTCATTAATTCCGAACGAAAAGAGCCTCACATCCGAGGAGAGTTTAACGGATAAGAACCTTCCGTCTTTGATGTAAGTAAACGTTTTCGGGTCTAAACCACTTAGTAGAAATTTAGGAGATTCATAGTCGAAACCAAATGGACCAAAAGATTCGATGATGCGGAAGCTTTGCATAGTACATTCGTTCAAAGCGAGCGGAATTAGGTTTTTAGCTTTTGGAGCGAGTTTATGTTTGATTGCAGAGAAGAGAATATCCTTCTTGAAACCCTCAAAGTCTTCCTTCTTGATGGAGACACCGGCAGCGAATGGATGACCGCCTTTGCTGAGCAACGGGACCCGCACTTCTTCTAACGCTTTCACAACGTCGAAGCCTTCTTCGCTTCTAAGAGAGCCAACAAGAACATTTGGGTCTTTATTCATCTCCGAGAAAACGCAAACCGGTTTTCTATAAGTAGCGAGAAGCTTTGAGGCAAGGAGGCCATTAAGGCCTTCTGGCATATTGGCTTTAACGATGATGGCTTCATCGTTCTCGTTTATCTCGATAGATTCCTCTGCTTCTTTCGTGATCTCTTTTCTTCTGTCATTCACTTCATTGAAGTACTGAGCGAGTTTGATCTTATCCGCGTTGTCGTTAGCGAAATAATGAAGGAGCCTATTGATCTCGGTTCCTTTTTCAAGCCTTCCCACTGCATTGATCTTTGGGCAGATTTCCATTTGGAAGGTCGCCACTTCGAAATAACGCTTATCAGTAAGGAGCGTGATAACCTCTGGCGGTTCGCTATTCATTATCTGAAGCATGAGCCTGACAATCTCGCGGTTGTGCCCACGGATTGGCATCATGTCACTTATCGTCGAAAGAGCGCCTAATACAAGAAGGTAATTGTCCACTCTTCCGAGTAAGGCAACACTAAAGACGAACGAGAGATATCCGGCGCTGATTGGGTATTCTCCGTAGGAGATTGTTTCCGGATGGATGACGATATCGCATTCAGGCTCAACGTCATCGAATTCATGGTGATCGAGGATTATGACCTCAACGCCAAGCTCTTTAGCGCACTTAAGCGCGTCATGGGCGGTCACACCGTTGTCGCAGGTGAAAATGATTGAGAATCCTTTGGCGGCGATCTTCTTGACGTTCTCTACGGTTAAACCATAGCCATCAAGATACCTGGACGGGAGATAGCCACTAGCGTCGATTCCAAACTCCTTGAAGGATCTTAGGAGTATCGAGGCGCTGCAAACGCCATCAGCGTCATAATCGCCGTAGATGAGAATCTTCTCTTTGGCATCACGAGCTTTCGTTAAGCGCTCAATGGCTTTCTTGACGATAGGACGATCATCGATCAAAGGGATTGAACGAAAAGAAGGAGGAAGTATGAGTTTCTCATACTCCTCCCTCGTTAGGCCGTAATATGTGAGTAAACGCTCGAGAAGGCCTTCCATTAATCGTTGATGCCGATGAAGATGGCTTCTTCTGGCTCACTGCCTTTGCGGCGAGCAGCGTTCTTCTCGTTAGCGCGTCTTTCTTCCTGAGCCTTCTTGCGGGCGTTGGTGACGGAATCACCGGCTCTCTTGATGTAGACACTAAGGAACTTGACGCATGGGACAAGGACGAATAAGGCACAAACAACTGCAAAGGCGATACCGATGAGGGCGCCAACGAAAATGAATCCGTATTCGCGTGGGCCAAGGATGGCGAGCGATAAGCAAAGCGCAGCGATGATCGAAGAGAAGATGATGATCTCAACGGCCTCTTCGGCGTTGGCTTTGACAAGGCAAGCGTTCTTGAACTCGAGAGCGGTCTTATCACGCTCACGGGAGTCTTTGACGATCTCCTTCGCTCTGTTAAGAGTGAAGATGGCGACATAGAGAGCGGTTAAGGCAGCCACTGCCGCGCCGATTGAAGCAAGCGGAGTGACGGCGATTCTCGTAAGGGCGAAGAATCCGACGACGAGGACGCTTGAGCCAAGCGAGATAACAGAAGAGACGAAGGCACGGGCAAGGCCGAATCTGAATAAGAGATAGACAAAGGCGATTGCGACGCCGACGCCAAGTCCAAGATAGACTGTTCCAAGGTTTGGAGTTCCAGCCTGGTAGAAGACAGTGTTGGCGCTGGCATAGACGCTGTTGTCGCTGGTGAACTGCTCGGCAGCTTCTTTGACGGCACGATCAAGGCTCTGGAACTGAGTTCCAGCAACGGTGAAGGTGTTCGCATCGGATTTCTCATCGAAATAAACGCTGAGAGGAATCTCGAAGTTATAGATGTTATAGGTGACATCGTCCTCATTGAGGTAAACCATTCTCGTTTCGAGGGTGATATCTTCTTCGGAAGTAAGCTCACCGATGCTCTTTCCATCATATTCGATGAGGGAAAGGAAATTATCCATCATCTGCTGCTTGTCAGCGAGTTTCTTGGTGGAATAGGAATCTTTGTTGATCCAGTATTCGACACTGATGGAGGTGGTGTTGTCATAGGCACCGCTGTAGTTGAAGGCACCGATGGTCGCGCTCATGACGGAGACGCCGGCGATGGCGGCAACGAGAAGAGCGAGAGCGCCAATCAAGAATGGCTTCTTGTGTTTGGAGAAGTCTTTGTTGGCTAAGCCACCAAAGTAAGTCTGCTTCTCATCTTTGAGGGCATTTGGAACCTTGGTTGGATCAACGCCGTAGAAACCTTTGAGGTGTTTCTCGTTTTCCTGGTCGTTGGCAAGGAGCCAGCCTTCGATGCGAAGGAGGATAAGGTTAAGGACGAGGCCGAAGGCACTGGTCAAGGTAAGAGCTAAGCCGAGGTTTCCGATGGTCGAATGGACGAAGCCATAGAGGCAAACGCCGATGACGATGGAGATGACGGAAGCGTCGATGGTTGGCCAAAGGGCTTTCTTAACGCCTTCCTGATGGGCTTTCTTAAGGGTGCGGCCTTCGTAGAGCTGCTGTTTGACTTTGTGGAAGTAATAGATTCCGCCAAAGGCAGTGACGATGGCACCGAGTCCGAATCCGGCGAGAGCGCCGATACCGAACTGAGCGCTGAAGTAAGCGAATAAGAGAACGCCAGCTTCAAGGGCGACGGCGGCATTGCCAAGAATGGCGACAGCGCCTAAGCGATAGAAGATGGAGATAGCGACGACTCCGGCGACCAAAGCCACAAGAGCGGCGATGGCGCTAGGACCGAAGTTGATGGAGAGATGCCAATCACCTGCGTGGGTGAGAGGATCGACGCCAGCGGTCACGACGCTTGAATAAGCGAAGCTGACATCGTAGTTGTATTCTTTGGCATTAAGGATATCGCGATAGAACTTAGCGGCTTTGTAGGCGGCATCAGCTTTAGCTGGATCGTAGCTGCCATCTTTGATAGCGGCGCTCGATGGGATGAGCTGAAGCTTCTTGTAATTGTTGTCTTCGTCAGCGGCATCGACATACCAAGCGTTGCTCGCATCTTCACCAAAGAGAAGACGGGAAGCCATGTTTGGGTTGTAGTCTTCAGTGCCCTGGTTCTGGACGGAAGCGTAGCTGTCGGCTTCCTGTTTGTGATGCCAGAGAACCAAGAGGCAGGATTTGCCTGGGGTGGTGACGTTGCCGTCCTCATCCTTTTCTTCCTTCACGGTGTGTTCGGTGCAGAATTTGATGAGCTCGTTGAGTTTGCCATTCTCGCCCTGGAAGGTTTCCTTTACAGGAACGGTGACGACTGGAACGGTGTTGACGTATTCGATCTCAGCGTTGGTGCCTTCCTCGAATAAGCCGTTGTCAGCGAAATCAACGCTGTTTGGGGCTTCGGTCATCGCGTCTTCGTCGGTCGTGCCGGCTTCGACGGTGATGTGCTGTCCGCTATAAGATAAATAAGTCTGAAGATAGGAATACTCGACTTCGTCGCTGCCCTGAGTACGAACAGAGACTTTGACGGTGTTGTAGCCTTCTTTGGCAACGGTCGCATTGATATCCCAGAACTCGAGACGATCCTCGATTTCCTTGGCGACTTCGTTGACGGCATTGTAACCATCGTCGACGACGTAGGTGTGAGTGCCAACACCTTCAAGGGTGCTGCCCTTCTCAGAAATACGGAAATATAAATCCTTGCCGCTTCCATAGGAAACGTCAGTATCCATTTTGCTCAAAGACGAGGTGATGGTCACGCCAACACCGACGAGCAAAGAGGCGCCAAGGAACAAATAAGCTAATGTTCTCCGCATAATAATCCTCCAACCAATTGCACTGCACAAAAAAATTGTGTTTAGCAAGCGTTTATAAGTCTACCCCATACGCGAGCGTACGCACAAGAGAAAACGCACATTTAGGGTAAATAGGTGTCAAAAGAGCGACCATTCGTGGGTAATTTTGAGGTGATCGTAGGCCTTGGCGGTCGCTACGCGGCCGCGGGGCGTTCTATTGACGAGCCCAATCATCAGGAGATATGGCTCATAAACGTCTTCCAAATTAGTGATTTCCTCACCGATTGATGAGGCGATGCTCTCAAGGCCGACTGGTCCGCCCTGGAAGCGTTCGATAATAGCCTTAAGGTACTTGATATCAACATCATCAAGACCGAGGTCATCGATCTTGAGGGCCTCAAGGGCTCTCCTAGCGAGGTCGACATCGATTTTGTTAAGTCCTTCGAACGAGGCAAAATCGCGGACCCTCTTATAAATACGGTTTGCGATACGTGGGGTGCCACGGCTTCTTTTGGCCAAAAGCTCCACCGCATCTTTCTCGATCGGCATTCCAAGAACTTTCGAGGTTCTTTCGATGATCTGGCCGATTTCCTCTTCATTATAGAAATCGATCTTGGCACTGATGCCGAATCTGGCGCGAAGAGGCGAGGACAAATCGCCAGCGCGTGTCGTTGCGCCTACAAGCGTGAACGGAGGCAAAGCCATGTTGAGCGACTTAGCCGCTCCGTCTCTATTGATCATGATGGAAAGCTGGAAATCCTCCATCGCGCCATAAAGGACTTCTTCGACTTGGCGAGGTAGCCTATGGATTTCGTCGATGAAGAGGATATCGCCTGGCTCAAGGTCGCATAAAATAGCGGCCAAATCTCCGCTTTTCTCAACGGATGGGCCATTGACAACACGGATGTTTCCACCCATTTCGTTAGCGATGACGTAAGCCAAAGTGGTTTTGCCTAAGCCTGGTGGGCCGTATAGCAAAACATGATCGAGACATTCTTCTCTCTTTTTGGCGGCGCCGATGAAAACGCTGAGGTTCTTTTTGAGGGCGTCTTGCCCAACATATTCTTTTAGGTCTTTAGGACGTAAGGTGAGGTCGGTTGAGTTATCTTCCGACTCCCTTCTTGCGTCTAGAAGACGCTCAGGTTCTCTGTTCTCGCTCTTTTTCATGGTTATTTGAGTTTCTTAAGCGCTTGGCGAAGGACCTCTTCGTTAGAGAGTCCATGCTCTTTGATT
>JAEEWP010000065.1 GCA_016287465.1 Caryophanales bacterium
TATCCACGACCGCCACACTCGAAACGGTCAATTACCTCTACAAAGGAGGAAGATGCAACGCCCTTGCCATGATCGGCGCCAACATCCTTGGCCTTCGCCCGATGGTGGAACTCCGTCAAGGTGAGATCAAACTCGCCAAGAAGTTCATCGGTCCTCGTAGACTTTGGACCAACGCCTATATCAACTTCATCATGTCGAAGATCGAGAAAGGCGCAGACAAAACAATCGTCTTCGTCTCTTCAACCACCGATATGCCTGAAGCAACTGAGACTGCTGTCAGAAAGCTCAAGGAAGCAGGATTCCAGAATGTCTTCACTGCCAAAGCAGGTGCCACAATCGGAACCCACACAGGCCCAGGAACATTCTCCATCGAGTATTTCGCCGATAGCCCTCATTCCTGGTCAATCTTCGAATAAAAAAGCCGGCCCATTAGGGTCGGCATTTCTTTTTTCTTTCTTATTCGGCGTCGATGACGTCGTCGTCTTTCTTTGGCTCGTCAGAACTAAGGTCGTCGAAGCTAAGAGGAACGGTTCCTCTTGTGGCAGCGAAGACGATATCAATGATGTAGATGATAAAACTAATGCCTGGGATGCAGCTGAGGATGAAGAAGACCAAACGTCCGGTGTTTGATGCTTTGTCCTCGATAAGGAACATAAGACGGTAGATCCAGGCGAACAAGTAGAAGACGGAGAAAATGATTTTGACGACCTTGTCTAAGGAGTCGTACCACTTGATGTAAGAATTCATAAGATAACCTCGTTGAACAGGCAAATTATATGTCTATCTAAAGAGAAAGAAAAGGCTCCCCGAAGGGAGCCCATGAGGTTCAAAAGGGAGATTAGGCAGCTTTGCCAACGGAACCGAAGAGTTCCATCTTCTCTTTGACTTTGGCTTTGATGGCCTCAACGCCTGGCTTGAGGATCTTACGTGGATCGAAGCCTTTCTCTTTGTTAGCGGCACTTGGGTCGGCTTTGCCTTCAGCGCAGTACTTGATGGTAGCGGCGGCGAAGACTAACTGGCACTCAGTGTTGACGTTGATCTTGGACATGCCTTTGGCGATGGCGGCTTTGACCTGCTCATCTGGGATGCCGGTTCCGCCATGGAGAACGAGCGGGATGCCAGAAGTGGCAGCCTGGATCTTCTCTAAAGCGTCGATGTGGAGACCAGTCCAGTTCTCTGGGTAGATGCCGTGGATGTTGCCAATGCCAGCAGCGAGGAAGTCAACGCCAAGGGCGACGATCTTCTTGCACTCTTCTGGGTCAGCGACTTCACCGTCAGCGGTGACGCCATCCTCGGTTCCGCCGATAGCACCGACCTCAGCCTCGATGGAGAGGCCTTTGTCGTGGGCAAGGGCGACGAGTTCAGCGGTCTTGGCAAGGTTCTCTTCGATTGGGAGGGAGCTGCCATCGAACATGACGCTGGAGAAACCAGCGGCGATGCACTCTTTGACGGCATCATAGGTGCCGTGGTCAAGGTGAAGGGCGACTGGAACGGTGATGCCCATGGATTCATCCATGGCACGAACCATAGCGGCGACGACTTTGAATCCGCCCATGTACTTGGCAGCGCCAGCGCTGACACCAAGGATGACAGGGGATTTGAGTTCCTGAGCGGTCTGAAGGACGGCTTTGGTCCATTCTAAGTTGTTGATGTTGAAATGGCCGACGGCGTAGTGACCATCGTGGGCAAGCTTCAACATTCTTGTTGCATTAACGATCATTTATTTTTGAACCTCCTATAGTTCAATCAGTATGTAAATTATCATTCATATTGGGCTTCGTTTCAATCATTCTAATAAGAATGACTGAGGAAAAGAAAAAGGACCGCGTTATGCGGCCCTATTTTGTTGTTGGGGAAGATTACGCCATGGCGACGTTAGTGATGAACGTAACGGCCGGGATGGCTGGCATGATGAAGTCGTTTCCGTTGCTAACGGTAGTGGCGAACTCCAAGGTATTCTCACCTTTGATGAGGTTGGTATTCTTGAGAACGAGTTGCTGGAGAGAGCCATCGCTTGGAAGCTTGAAGCCAACGGTGTTGACTGGTAAGCCGTTGACTTTGATGGAAACGAAGTCGATGAGGTTGTCGATTGGGACATTCTTGACTTCGCCGAGTCCAAGGTAAACGTCGATGTCGGACATACCGTTGGTGGAAGTGGTGATGGTGTATTTCATCGAACCACCTTTCTTGAATCCGGTAGCGACTTCCCAGGAAGTGCCTTCGAGGGTAGCGTAATCCGCTTCGCCTTCATCAAGGTCGATTTCAGCATCGCGAGCGGTCAAGACATAAGTGGCCCCGTATTCGGATTTGGTGGAACTGACGGTTCCGGCCGCATCGTCATAGACGACGTACTCGTTGTCTTTGATGACCTCTTCAGGAAGCTGAGGAGTGTTGGCAAGAAGATCTTTCTTGGTCTTCTCATAGTTCTCGCTGTACTGGACGTAGTTGAGATAGCTGGTGAGGAATGAGACGCCAGTCATGATGACTGCGACAGTGCCAAGAACGATGGCAAGGGAGATGAGAAGGTGTTTCTTGACTAAGTTGAAGAACTTTTCGAGCTTATTCATTTGCAAGGTCCTCCTCTTCTTTGTAAGTGAGAGTCGCTTTTATGGTGATGATAGCGGCTGCGGCACCAATGATGAGTCCGCCTAAGGCGAAGGCATCAATGGAGACAAGGGCTGGTTGCCACCATAAGTAAGCGTCTTTTGGTGGGATGGAGACAATCGCTTCTGATGGGTCAGCGGAGGCGTTGTAAGTAGCGTTTCTCCACATGGCGTGGCAGTAAGCGTAGGCGATTTCGTGCATAGCTTCGCGTAAACGATACTGAACACGAACTGGGGTAGTAGCAGCAGTGCCGATAGCAGCGGCGACGGTGTTACCACCACCGAGGTTGAGGTTGCCACCATGACGGAAGGAGAATCCGATATCCATGTTGGTCTTGTTCTCGGTCATATCGGTGATGATCTGTCCACGGAATCCCCATTCTCTGCGAAGGACGCCTTGGATAAGGGCTTCGTTACCACCGGTCCAGATGCCACCAATACGGTTGAAGGAGGTCATGATACCGACGGTGCCGCCATTCTTAACGGCTTCTTCGAAGGAACGGAGATAGAGCTCACGGAAGGTTTGCTCAGTCATCCAGGCCATGTTGGCCATACGGTTGAAGTCTTGGTCGTTGGCGACGAAGTGTTTGACGAAGGTCATACGGCCATAGATGCTGATGCCTTTGATGATCTCAGAGACATAACGGCCGGAGAGGATTGGGTCTTCGGACTGATAACCGCAGTTTCTGCCACCATAGGTTGAACGGTGGAGGTTGCAGTTTGGAGAGAAGATGCCATCAGCGCCAGAGGCGTTCATGTCATTACCCATTGATTTGCCGAGCTTGTAGGTAAGAGCTCTGTTCCAGGCTTGGCAGCCCATGGTTGGACCAGGGTAGGCTGGGCAGTTGATTTCATCGTTCTGTCCTAAGCCACCGCCGATCATAGCGGCACCTTCTTCGAACTTGAAGGCGCTGGCGTTGTTGGAATCACGTAAGCCGATCTCGGTCATACCACGTCCGGCGTAGTTGGAGTTTTCGGTAACGATCTTCTTGGAGTTATTGAAGTCAAGCTGGTCAAGGACACCATTCCATTCTTCGGCATCGTAGTCAGCACCGCAGGCTCTACCGACATCGGTGAGCTTGCCATCTTCGATGAGCTTAAGGTCTCCGCCGCTGTTCCATGTTGGAGCTTCGGTTGGGATTGGGTTGCCCCAGTAATCTTCAGTGGCATTATCCCAAGCTTCAGACATGGCTTTGCTGTAGCTGTAGTTAGCGATTGGATTTGGATCGGAAGCGCGGTCCATGAGCTTGTCGGTCCATGGCTTATTCTCCTCACACTCTTCAAGAAGAGGTGGGAATTCGTTGCGGTGGACGAAATGGATGTCTTGGTCGACGGAAGAACCATCGATTGGCATGCCTTCATAAGCGCTATCGCCAGTGAAACGGTTCTTAACGGTCTCGCCAGTGACTTCGTCTTTGTCGATCATGACGTCAGAAGAGACTTTGTAGGTAAGTGGAGACATGTTCTCTTTGACGTTGTGGGCATCGGTCATGAAGTTGAGGACGTAATCGCCAGCTTCAAGCTCGTAACCGGTGTGGTTATTATTGTTGGCATCATAGTCGTCATAGGACTTGAAGTCCTTGGTATCGACTTCGATATCGATAGTGGCGACCTCGCCAGGTTTGAGTAATGGAGTCTTTTCGTAACCGACTAATTTGCGGTAGGACTTTTCGATTCCGCCTGGGGTATATGGGGCGGTGAGATAAACCTGAACGACATCTTTGCCTTTGTGCTCACCGGTGTTGGTAACCTCAACCCTTAAATTGAGTTTCTCGTCAGCTTCGATTTCGCTTCCGCTGACTTTATTGGCCTCGACGAATCTCCAGCTGAAGTCGGTGTAGGACATACCATAACCGAATGGATACTGGACGACGTTGTCATAGCCGCCATATGGTTCCCAGAAACCCTCAGCATCAGCGGTCTCGAACCAGCGATAACCCATGTAGATGCCTTCGGTGTATTCGGAGTAGCAGGCGTAGTTGTAGAAAGCGGCACCGCCAGAACCTCTGCCGGCTTTGCTGAAGAAGTCAGAGGATCTTCCGCCGGTGTAGTGGCGGGTGTGCTTTGCACAAGAACGGTAGTAAGTGATGTTATATTCTGGGCGATATGGAGTGGTATCAGTCATATGCCCAGAAGGGGTGACATCACCGAAGATGACATCAGGGATGGCGAGGGCTCCTTGGCCACCGGTGACGCCGACATTGAG
>JAEEWP010000018.1 GCA_016287465.1 Caryophanales bacterium
ACTTCGTATCGATGCTTGGGATGCCGGATAAGGTGAAGGTGTATTCGCCATCGGCCTCTGGAGTGAAGGCAATGAGGACGGAACCATTGTCAAGGGTCTCGTAGGTGCCGGTGTTGGCGCCAGTCCAAGAATCGGCAAGGAGGTTGATCTCATTGGATTCGGTGTTGGTCTCGTAGGCACCTTCGCCAAGAGTATAGGTCTTGGTGGTGGTGGCGATCTTCATCTCAGTTGAATCGAAGGCGGTTGAGCTGAGGGTGTAGACACTCTGATCAGCGTTTGGAGAAGCGGTGAAGTTAGCACCGTTCAATGTCGCGCTCATGTAGGTCTCACCGAAGTACTTCTGGACGAGGTCGCCTTCGTCACCGGTGTAGGTTTCGTAGGTGTAGCCAGTGTAGCTGAAGGAGATAGTCTCGGTGTTGCCGGCATTGGTTGATCCGGTGCCGCCAGGAAGTCTGTCTTTATCGGCATAGGCGCCACCTTTGATGATGTAGGTGTGTCCAGCCGTGACAGGAACAGCGGTGAGAACGCCAGCTCCCATGCCATTGTCGTTATAAGCAACGGCGTTGGTGCCTGGGCTGGAGAAGGAAGCAGCAGTGCTATCGTAGACGGCAATGTAACCATCGCCACCGGAGGCAGCGGTAACTGTCTCAGCACAAGAGATGGCACCATCTTCTGGAGCAGTGAAGACGCCCCAGAGGTTTCCATCAGCGCCGACGGTTCCGGTGAAGGAGGTGTCGGTTGGGTTCAATGTCTGGAAGAAGTGGACTTCCTCGATGGCAGTATCGGTTTCATAGGTCATTTCCGTATTGTCGAGGTAGTAGACAGTGTTGGTGTAGACAGCGATTGGGTCGAGAGGGTTGCTGTTGTTCATCGTCGGCGTGGTGGCGTTGACGGTGAAGGTCTTTCCATCTTCGTCGAGGCTGCCGTTGTTGATGACGGAAGTTCCTAAGTGTGCGCTGTAGACCTTGCCTTTGACGGTCTGGAGGGTTAAGTCAGCACCAGTGTCATTGGTGTAGGTGTTGGTGATGAGCTGACCAAAGCTGAAGCTGAAGGCCTCAGGAGCTCCGACATAGCCAGAGCTGTAAGAGGAGACGGCACCGCCGATGGCAACGCCGTTACCTGCGTAGGCACCGATCTTGATGATGTAGGTGTGTCCGCCTTGGACTGGTAAGTAGTTGACATAGACTGGGTTGCTGCCGTTGTCAGCGCCACTGCTATATGGCGTGACAGCGTTGAGGGCTTTGAGACCGTTGGTTCCGCCAGTGCTGCTGTAGTAGACGTAGTCGGCCCAAGTGCTGGTCGCGGTCTTCTCATAGACGGCGAGGAGGGTATCGTGACCGGTGCTGCCGTTGGTGGCCTGGACGGTTTCCTCGATGGACATGAGACCATCAGTGGTTGGAGTGAAGGAAGCCCAGAGGTTGCCATCTTCTCCAAGGTATCCGGAAAGTCCGGTGGAGTCATCATCCAAAGTGGTGACGACGTGACGTGAATTGCTGACAGTCGCCTTGGTGTAAGTGTTGTTGGCGGTGTCAAGAGTGTAGACCTCATCGGTGCTGTTGAGCACTGGATCATCAGGATCGGTGGTCGTATCGAGGGTCTGAGTTCCGATAACGGTGAAGGAGTTGTTAGCCACATCAAGGCTTACTTTACCGGTAATTGGGGTTCCGCCGATTGAGGCGCTCTTATATTCGCCATCTTTGGAAGCGATGACAAGGTCGCCATTGGCGCCGGTGTAGGTCTCCATGAGGTAATCGACGAAGGTGAAGCTAAAGGCTTCGGTAGCGCCGATGCTGGCGGCTGCGGCCGCAGAGTCTCCAGGTAAGGAGTTTCTCTCGGCATAAGCGCCAAGTTTGATGACGTAAGTGGCACCCGCTCTGACGGTGGCGGTAACTTTGACTGGTGCGTAATCGGCATAGCCAAGTCTCTTTGCGCCATTGGCGGTAAGTCCGGCTAAGCCAGTGGCTGGATCGTATTCGAATACCTGAAGGTAGGAGTCGGAGACGCCCATCGTGGTTTCTTCGACGGTGATCATGCCGCTGACGCTAGGAGTGAAGGTAACCCAGAGGTTGCCATCGCTGGCAGTGACGCCGCTGAAGGAGGTATCGGCTGCGGTGATGGAACTGAATGGGTGAGAATCGGCTGATGAAGTGGCAATCGTGTAGGTCTTGGCAGTCGTGTCAAGGCTGATTGTCTTGGTGGTCGTTGTGATGACGATGTCGGCTGGGTTGCTTATATCGGTGACGCTGCTCACTAAAGTGATGTTGCTGCCGAATGTCTCGTAATCTTCGATCTTGACTCCATTAAGGCTGACTGACATGAGGTCTGATCCATCCATCATGAGATCGAGATCACCAGCTTCACCGGTGTAGATGTCATGGGTGAATGGGGTGAATGTCCATTCAAATTCTTCCTCTAAATCAGCGTTAGAGGAGCTGGTTGCGTTGTAATTCTTGCTGTAATCGGCCCAAGCGCCAAGCTTGATGACGTAGGCTTTGCCAGCTTCGACGACCGTTTCGACGGTACAACCAGTGGTGGTTCCATGATCGTCGTAGTCAAGGGAAGCGGCGGTGCTGGTCCAGTTCGTCGCGTCGGCCTCGAAGATCATGAGGTAGGAATCGCTGACGGCGCCTGCGGTCTCGGTGACGACGACGGTGCCGCTGTCTGGAGCGACCCAAGTGACCCAAACGCTACCAGAGGCGTCGGTGTCGGCGTTATAAGTGCCGCTATCGCCTTCGATGATTGTGAAGAGAGGAATCTTGGCGGTTCCTTCGCCTTCTACATAGGTCTGAGCGATAGTGCTAAGGGTATAAGTTGTGGTTGGAGTGACGATCATAGGACCGGCTGGGTCGGTGGTATCGACTGTGGTTGGGGCGCTTCCGTTTGGAACGGAGAGAGTCTTGCCATCTGCGGATAAGGCCGCGCCAGGAAGAGCGGTGCCGTTAAGGGTGGCAAAGACTAAGCCATCGTTATCGGTGCCGATCGTAAGGGTGCCATGACCATCGGTGCCAGGAGCGGCAACATAGTCGGTCTTGGTGAAGTTGGTCTGAGTGATTGTTGCAAAGGCAGTTGCAGCAACAGCGCCAGAAGTGACTTTCCAAGAAGTCTTGTTCGCGCCGGTGCCATAATCAAAAATAGCTCCACCGGCATTGATGTTCGTACCAGCCTGCATAGTGATGGTGACGTTGAACTCATAGGTTCCACCAATGCAAGCGAAGTATTTCCAATGTCCAGCAGAAACTTCGATGCCGCCGAAGAAATTCTCTTCGTCAGCGGTTTCGCAGAACGCGATGACCGCGCTGCCTAAAGCAGCTTTGTCCATGACGTAATAGTCATTAGAGGTTTTGTCGTGTAAGACATAAGCCATGGTGCCGTCGGTGATGACCTCGACATAGTCCTCGTCGTCGACTGTGGAGGCAGACTGGATCTTATAGATTCCTCCGCCTAAGTCAGTATAAGTAGCAGCGAATTTATCAGTGGAAGTTCCCCAACTGGTGGTCTTATCAGTATTGATGATAAGGTTGTTCATGCCGCCTTTATACTCGCCGATAAAGCTCTTCTGGCTCCAATCGGTCTCAACAGCAGGTGTGCTGCTTGAAGACGCCGCAGATGAAGCTGCAGCAGAAGATGATGCAGTACTAGTTCCAGCAGCAGATGTTCCAGCAGCGGAAGTTCCCGCAGCGGAAGTGCCGGCCTCACTAGTACCTTCAGGGGCAGAAGTTTCATCCGCACTGGTCTGGACTGCTGTGTCAGATGAGCCAGTCGCAGGGGTGGATGAGGAATCTCCGCCGTTGTTGCATCCCGCTAATACCATTGCCGCAAAAGCACTGAGAAGCAAGATGCTGCCTGTAGATTTTTTCATTTTTGTGACCCTCCTTTCGTGGTCTTTTGAGGGCATTATAGAAACGAACTTCACTATTTCAACAATTAATTGCATTTTTTGCTAATTATTTTCAAAACATAAAATAATCATTTCCATTTTCGCGTTTTTGCGTAATATAGGAATAATCTCTACGGAGATTAGGAGGTTTTAGCATTTATGTACACACGCGTAACTAAGAAAGCATTATTATTACTGGCCACCAGCCTTCTTTTGACTGGTTGCACCGACAATCCGGCTGATTCTGCCTCAAATGAGAATTCCGGGAACATTTCTAATACTTCTATGGAAGAGAGCTATACCTCCGATAACTCTGGTTTAATCGCTTCAGAAACCACTTCTGAGAAGAGTTCCGTCGATTACACTGAGGGTTGGGACCCAGCAATCGACTCCGAGATCAGAAGAAGCTTAGGAGGCAACGGTCTCCCATTCTTCGATCTTACCGGCGAGATCAAGATTATACATGTTGATAAAACTGCCGACACCAATGCCCACATGCTCATCACGAGCGACTGTGCGTATGACCAGCATCTTGTTTATAGAGCCAAGACTCAATTCGAGCTTGCTGGCTGGACCGTTTCCTATAACAACGCCGCTACGCCATCCCAGATGAGACTTGACGCTTCTCAGGATGAACAGGGCATCAGCCTCACTATGTATGGCAAACCAAACGGCCGCGATGGCAGCTTTTACCCGGCCATTGAAGTTTACTTCACCGAAGTCTATAACGAACCTGTCAAAGGCACTAACTGGTCCGATAACACCCTTTCGGTTCTTAGCGAGATCGGCGTTCAGGTCCCACACATGCTGCCGTATGTCTATCTGGCCGCCTATAACGATACTGCCGAGAAGAAGTCCAACAAGAAAGCTATTATCAAAGGCGGCGACTGGATCTCTTATGAGAAACGAATCGTGGCCGTTGCGAGAAAAGCCCTCTCAACGAGCAAGAACTGGGCTGAGACAAATGGCAATGTGACTGGTTCTGGTCACTATAAATCCTCGACCTATACCTTCACCAAGACCTTCTCTGACGGATACACCATCCAGGCTAAGCTCTATGGTGATGCCGCCGATGGAAGCTTCTCCTCGCTTAGCGCCGACGATGTCGTTGCCTTCCTCGACGTCACCTGCACAGCGCCAAGGAATTAAGGCAAATCAACCAAAAACAAAGCTCACAGAAATGTGGGCTTTTTTAATATCTAGAAATCCCTCGCAAAAACCCCTCAAATTTAAAAATCATCGGCAAATCCATGATTTTATATGAGACAAACAAAAAAGGCCGCCAGAAGCGACCTTAATTGTTATTTGAGGAATTAACCGAGATTGGTGCCAACCGTGTACTCTGGCTTCTTCTTCTTTTTGGCTTCGCCTTTTCTGACGAAGACATCGGCGAGGAAGAGGACGAGAGTGGCGATGAGGAACCAAAGGCTCGTTGAGCGGTAGCTCTGGTTGGTGAGCTCTTCGGACATAGCCGCGTAGTTAGGCTCGTTGATCGAGACCTGGTCACGGGTGCTGGCCAACTGATAGAGAAGCTCGCCTTCAGAGGCATCGAAGACGTTATATTCGCTCGAATAGTCGAAGAAGAGATGGTAATCGCCTTCTCCGAGAGGGACCATCATCGTTTCGCCATTGGTCATGGTGATGTGATGCTTGTAGTTGATGTGGAGGGAATAGGTACCGATATTCGCGGTCGGGATGTTGCCGCTGTACTGCTTTCCATCGAAGAAAAGCTGTGACTCGGCGGTCTCGCCCTTTGGACCGATCAACGTTACCTTGACGTCGGCGTTCGTGTCCGTATCAGCCGCATAGATGTGGATGTCGGAAGTGACGCCTCTGGTTTCATAGGAGAACTGAATCTGATCGTGAGAAGCGGTTTCAGGGAGAAGGTTGTTCCAGACGTTCTGGAAGAACTGCTTTCCTTCGGCGCTTCTTCTGAA
Organism: Caryophanales bacterium; assembly: GCA_016287465.1. Taxonomy (GTDB): domain Bacteria; phylum Bacillota_I; class Bacilli_A; order RFN20; family CAG-826; genus UBA4951. The sequence continues at coordinate 5,815 of JAEEWP010000018.1, forward strand.
GGTATAGGTCCAGGTGCCTAAGTTAGAGGTGAATGAGGAAACAACGCCTTTGCCAAACTTCCAGTAAGCGAAGAGCGGAAGGGTAATGTTCGCGCTTCCAGAACCGTTTTCGGCCTCTTTCTGATAAGGAATGGTAAGGACGGTGGTGGCGTCTGGTTTTCTGTAGCAGATGTAGGAGCCGTTGACGGAACCTAAGGCATCTGGATTGACGTTAGCCATCATTGGGTCTTCTTTTTCGGAAACGCCGACAGGAAGGTCTTTGTTGTCGATCATTCCGCTAAGGGAACGGGCGCCGACGGCTTCGATCATGGTGTCGACAAGCTGATTGGTGTTGTCGCAGTAGAAGTATGCGCCATAACCAGCGTTTGCGAGGGTCTGGAGGAGCTGCTCGCCGCTTGGATTGAGAATGTTGATGAAGGAGCAGGCGATGCCTGAAGCTGCCATCTTCTCGACCTGTTCGACGAGTTCTCTCTCGGTCTCGAATGGCTCACCATCGGAAAGGGTGATGACGTATTTGTACTCGAATCCGCTGTTGGAGAGCATGTCGAAGCTCTTCTTAAGACCGGTGTTCATCTCAGTGCCGCCTTCGACATCCATTCTGTCGATAGCAGCTTTGATGGAATCGGAGTTCCTCTTTGCAGAGGAGAGTGGAGCGACGACTTTGGCATCATCGGAGAAGGAGACGACGCCGAGGAGGTCTCTATCACCAAGGATGTCGACGCAGGCTTTGGCGCCGGCTTTGGCTTGATCCATGCTTTGGCCGTACATAGAGCCAGAGACGTCGATGTTAAGGACGACGGCTTTCTCGCTTGATCCCTCGATTTGGACAGGGAGCATGTCGGAGAAGAGGCTAAGCGCGTCGGTATCCTCATTGCTTAAGTTAAGCTCTCCGAAGTTCTGAAGGGTTTTGCCATAAGAAGCGACGCAGGTGAAGAGGTTGGCGACGAAGGTGTCGTAGTGAGGGATGTTTTTGACGGAAACATCGTAGAGGATGTATTCGTCGTATTTAAGAAGCGTATCAAGATCGAGCTGCAAGGAGTTGTCCTTGTACCAATACTCGGTGACGTCGGTGTTCTGGGTGAAGCAGTTAAGGTCGTTGATGAAGATGTTACGCACATTCGTGTTTTGATCCCCTTTAAGGATAAGGACCTTGAACTGATCGGTGACTTCCTGGGTGAAGCTACGGGTGTTGTTCTCGGCATAGACATCGTCGAGAGTTTTGCCGTCTTTGGCTTCAACGGTGATCTTGTAATCGAAGGTTCCGACTTCGTTAGTAGGAAGGATGAACTCAACAGTGTTGAGACCACGGTTGATTGGGAAGTCCTGCTGATCGATGACGGCATCACCTTTCCAGAGATAGACGATGGCGTCATTCTGCTCTTTGAAGGAACGGATTGAGGCTTCGACGGTCTGGGTTCTGTTAAGGAAGACGGTATCAACGAACTTGAGGCTAGTGATAGCGATCTCGTTAGCGGCTTCTTTCGGGTTTTTCGTGTAGATGCACTCGATTTTGGTTTCGTTGTGGCGGAGATCCTCTAAAGCGAGATTGGCAGTGCCATCGGTCTCAATGCCATCGGAAACGATGACGAGTCTGTGGACTTTGCCTTCGGTATATAAGGAATTCGCGTACTTGAGGGCTTTCTCGAAGTTGGTGGAGTTCTTCTTGAAACTCTCATCTTCAAAGACCTTCTTGATGGCCCCGTCGTAACGTCCGCCGAAATCAACAACGGTCTTTGGTGACTCGGCGAAGGCAACGGTAGCGGCTTTGGTGGTGCTGTTAAGCTTGCCATAGATGTCGCTGATGATGTCATCGAGTTTATCTTTCGAGTCGATCTCAGAATCACTGCAGTCAGCAAGGACGATAAGCTCCGTTTCCATGGTGGTATGGAGATATTCGATGTTGATGAAGGTGAGGGTGAGGGTCGCTGCGATGAAGAAGTGGAGAACGAGCGAGATGATGTGTTTCGTCCATAATCTCTTCTGCTTTGGGATGTGGAAGAAGAAAAGGATGACGATTGCAACCAAAGGAATAGCGATAAACGCTAAATATGGACTTCTGACTTCAATATTGTTCATGAGTGTACAAGATCCAATCTGCAGCGAAGAAGGCTGCGGCGGCGATGATGATAGGCAAGATGTTGTCCAATAAGCCATCGCCTTTAGTGGTATTATCGGTGATCGCGAGCGCAAAGTTGGCCTGAGCGGCTGGTTGCGGGTCCATCTCAGGTTTGCTCATATGCACGAAGAATCTGACATCCTTCGTCTCACCATCCTTGTATTTGATGGTGATGATATGCTCACCGACGGTGCGGGTTTCGTAGAGGTATTGTTCCTGACCTTCCTCGAAATAGATAGGCTCGACATCGCCCTCTTTCATATCAGGTCTATGAACAGTGACCTGCATGATTTCGTCAGCAATGCTGAAGACGGCTTTGTCACCTACGGTGTAATCGAAGGTGGTGAGGAATTTCGGCTTGCAATAGTCGACGAGGTTGCGCATGAGCGGAACGAAGTCGTAAAGAAGCGGAAGGTTGGAGTTATGGAGATCGAAGTTGAAGACGACCTCACGGGTGCCATAGTCGGATCTTCCGACGAAGACAGATGGTTTCTTATTCGAGGTTAGGATGGTGGTGAAATCGTTGACAAGGGAGTACTGCATGTACTGCTTGAGGACGATGTCACGGTTCTTTCCGATACCACGGGTAAGGGTGTTGTAGAGGTTTGAATCCTCGTTGTTGGCCCAGGCAAGGGTAGTGGCCTCATCTGGAGTGATCTCATCGGTGGAGACGAGGAAGCCGGCGCCTTCGACGGACTTCTTAAGTCCGAAGAACATTGAGGAACCAATCTGTGGAAGCTGGTTCGGCGTGAAGTTGTCATAGACATAGAGGTCATAGCCTGACACAAGCCTGTAGCTGCTTGGGGTCATGGTGACATAGTCAATCTTCATGGCGTTGAAGATGGCCTCTAAGTAAGTTGGGGCCGAGCTGACGATCAAGGCTTTCGTGTCAACCTGCTGGGTGTTGGCGAACACGGTGAAGCTGTTGTCGTCCATCAAGCCATCGGTAAGGTTGGTGATGACGGCTTTGACGCTCTCAACTGGTTTGCCGCCGGTAGGAGCAGTCGCGGAGATGGCGTAATGAAGGCCTTTCTCGCAAGCATAGGTCTTTTTGACCATTTCGATGCCGTTCATGTAGAACATGACTTCAATTTCCTTGTCACTTGCATAGGAACTGAGGACGGCGTCGAAGGTGATGATGCCCGTTTTCTTGTCGACCTTGTACTTGAGATCGGTGATGGAGTAGTTCTCCTCATTATCGGAGCAGTCAAGCCACTCAACGTTGGTGAGAACGTTCTCAGCGCAATCCTGATCGGTCGCAAGATAGCAGAGGTTAGCCTTTCCTTCGCTGTAAAGCGTTTGGGCCAAAGCGATGGAATCGGCAAGGGAGGTCTCGTATTTGCTTGGCTCGCCAAGACCGGTGAGCATGATGTCGAAACTAGAGATGTCGTCGACATTCTGGCAAACAAGACGTGGTTCTTTCTCAGCTAAGATGAGAGTGAATGTGGAGCCATTGACGGCGGCATCCGCTTTCTCTTTGATGAGTTCGATGCCTCTCTCGAAACGGGTTTTCTCTTCATGGACCATGCCCATGGAAGAAGATGAGTCAAGGATGAAGACGATGTCATCGGCCTGTCCTTCAAGTGTGAAGACCGGGTGAGCCAAGGCGACGGAGAAGACCGCGATGGCAAGGCACTGCACGATAAGGGCAAGGAGATGCTCGAAACGGGAGAGTGGGTTTTTGCGCTTTAAGAGTTTGGCGGCCATTTCCCAGATATAGGTGGATGGCGCGGTTTCCTCTTTATATTTATTGCGCAATATGTAGATGATGATTAAGGCAGGGATCGCCAATAAGCCAAATAAGGCAAAAGGGAATAAGAAACTCATATGTTATTTGATTACCCCCTTGTCTGCTAATGTCTTAAGGAGAACCTCCTTAACGGACTGGTCGGTGGTGACCAGCTGATAGTCTGCTTCACGAGAGGTACAGAAGTTGTCAATGCGGCTGGTGATGTACTCAACTGCCTTCTTATAGGCGTTAAGGATCTCACGGCCGATGTTGTCTTTGTAGAATCTCATGGAGTCTTCGGAGTCGCGGATGATCGTCTTTCCGCGGATCTCAGGCTTGATTTCCTGCGGGGAGAGGACCTGTAAGCAAAGTACGTCCCTCTTCTTTCCACGAAGATAATCGATGCTGTCGAAGAAATTGTTGTCTGTTAAAAAGTCGCTGATGATGATGGACCTGCCATCGCCAAATCCAACAACCGAACGGGTAAGAGCCTCTGAGATATAGGCATCGCCGCCAAACTTGAGTTTGTTGATGCGGCCTATGGTCTGGGTGAAGGCGTCTTTTCCGACAATCTTCTCTAAAATTGGTTCAACGATCTTGCCTCTGATGGCATAGATCGATACACGGTCCATCTCTTTGATGGAGAGATAGGCCAAAGCAGTGGCCAACCGGACTGCCATCTCGTCTTTTCCATTGTAGGACATGGAAGTGGAGCAATCGATGTAGATACGGGTCTGCATCTGTCTCTCATCGAGATATAACTTGAGGTACATCTTTTCGGTTCGTCCGTAGATGTTCCAATCGATCTTGGTGATGTCGTCTCCTTCGAGGTAGTCGCGGTAGTCGGCGAATTCACTGCTTGAACCAAACTTTTTCGATTTATGATTGCCGCCAAAAAGACCAGCGACATTATCCTTTACCGCTAGTGAGAATAGCTCAAGTTGTTGGAAAAAGCTTTCGTCGATAACCGATTGCATATTAATTAACGATTCTTACGGTTTTCCTTGATGAGGAGTTCGATGACCTTGTCGATCGAAAGGCCTTCGTTGATGGCGTTGTAGTTGATCTTGATACGGTGACGGAGGACTGGGAAAGCCAAAGCGTCGATATCGTCGAACGAAACGTTATAGTTGCCATGGATTAAAGCACGGATCTTGGCGCCGGTGATTAAAGCCTGGCCAGCACGTGGGGAGCAGCCATAACGGATGTATTTCTTGGTGACCTCGGAGGTCTCCTCGAATTCTGGGTGGGTGTTGTGGACTAAGGTCATGGCGTAGTCGATGACTTCCTGGATGCATGGAACATCCTGGGCAAGGGCACGCATCTTCATGATGGCTGGGCCATCAACGACCTTGGTGGCGTTCTCGGCCTGAGAGTGCTGGGTCAAATTGACGATGTCAGCGAGTTCCTGGACGGTTGGGAAGTCCATGGCGACCTTGAACATGAAACGGTCCATCTGAGCTTCTGGAAGTGGGTAAGTACCATCCTGCTCGATTGGGTTCTGGGTAGCGAGAACGAAGTATGGTTCCTGCATGACGTAGGTTTTGCCGGCGACGGTGGTCTTGTGCTCCTGCATAACCTCGAGAAGAGCGGATTGGGTCTTTGGGGTAGCACGGTTGATTTCGTCGGCGAGGATGATCTGGGCGAAGATAGGACCCTTTTGGAAGTGGGTGGTTAAGTTGCCATCGTCATCCTTTCTGATGATGTTGGTACCGGTGACGTCATTTGGCATGAGGTCAGGGGTGAACTGGATACGGCTGAATGGTAAGTCGAGGGTCTGGCCTAAAGAACGGACAAGACGGGTCTTACCGGTGCCTGGGACGCCTTCGAGAAGGACGTTGCCACCAGCGATGATAGCGATAACGACGTCATCGATGACTTCTTCCTGACCGATGATGTCCTTATGAAGCTCTGCTTTGATTTTTGCGACTGATTCACTGAATTCCTGAATCATTTGCTCTTTTTCTTCCATTGTTGTTTGATACTCCTTTGTTGTGGCTCACAGTGAGCCTTTTGTTTTTATATCCTATTGAAATAGAAACCTTCCTTAAACTTGGAGAAAGCGGGGGATTATTTTCCTCCGCCTTGTCCATCTGAACCGTATAGATATTTGAAGTAGTCGTCGGCTGCATCGCCATCGTCGCCTTCACCGCCGCCCATATCGTCGTGATATGCGCCGCCGTAGCTGTCGATTACGCTGCCGTACTCAACTGTTCCATCTCCGGTATAAATGATGTCGGTATGTGGGTTTTGACCTGGCTGACCTGGGCCTGCTCCGGAGCCTTCTCCAGAGCCTGGTTCTGAGCCTTGACCGGAACCTTCGCCCGATCCTTCGCCAGAGCCTTCTCCGGAACCTTCACCGGAACCGGATCCTGAGCCGGATCCAGAACCTTGTCCTGAGCCAGAGCCGGAACCTGAGCCGGAGCCCTGTCCAGAACCTTCAGTTGCTGAACCGGATCCTTCGCCAGAGCCTTGGGTCTGTCCTGCTGAATCTCCAGAACCGCTTGCTTCGCTTCCTGGCTGAGGGTTTACCATGGAATCCATGATAGATTGAATGGCAGAGGCGAGCTGTTCGTTCTCGTTCTGTTGGCTGACTTCCTGAGCGGCTTTGCTAGCAGCTTGTGCAACCGCAGATTCAACAGCTTCCTGAGCTTTGCTGTTCTGCGCTCCGGATTGCTGCTCACCAGACTGTTGCTCGCCAGAATTATTTGGATCCTGGGTGTAATCATCAAGGTTCCTGAGTCTTCTTGCGAGTTCCTCATATACCTTGTAGAGATCGTCGTCTTCGCTGACGCCGGCAAGCTTGGCTTTAGCAAGGGCATCGTCGATCTGATCGGCAAGTTCTTCACCATAGGCAACCATATCTTCGGTAGACATGGAGGTGAGATCATCGAACATATCCTGGAAATCCTGCTTGAGGCCTTGGATATCGCCATCGATGAGGTCTTGACCCTGATCTTTAAGGTGTTGATCGGCTTCGGTCTTAAGGGCCTTACCAATCTCTTCTTTGGAGTTAAGGTCGTCGACGAATTCGCTAAGGCCAGCTTTTGCACTGTCGACGATTTCGCTTCTTTGATCGACGTTGCTGTTGCCTTCAAGTTGGCTCTTGAGGTTGTCGAGCATGCTATCGATGTATGACTGTAAGGCGGAATCTGCGCCGCTGTGCTGTTCGTTTTCGCTCTTAGCGATGCTGATGTATTCGCTTGTCTTACTGTCAACGTAGTTACCAGAACTGTCGACAATCGATTCGTCTGAGTGATTGAGGTTCTTTGGAGTTAAGAAGGACGCACCAAAGAATGCGCTGGCCACAGCCAAAGCTGGGACGACCCAAATGCCCACGCTGAATTTGAGGGCTTTGGTTGGTTTCTCAGCCAAAGTGGTGGTGGCGTCTTCACGCTGCTTGGCAAGAATGGCGCCTTCCTTCTCCTGGAATTCGATCATGGTCGCGCACTTTTCATGCAAACCAAGTTTCTTATCGAGACGAAGGGCGATCTTTTTGTCGGATGGTTTGGTCTTGAACCAATAATAATAACCACCAGCGCCAGCGAAGAGAACGCCAGCGATGATGCCGGTCACCACAGCAGCATCTGGGTTCGTCAAGAATGAGATGACGATGGCCAATGCGGCGGCAAGGAGACCGATTCCCAAGCCCACTAAAGCGGACTTGATGATGTGTTCGCGAAGTACCTTTTTCTTGAATCTTTCAAAGTCTTTCATAGGTAATTCTCCTTTCTGTACGGGATTGTGCCCTTGTCCGCATAATACACGCTCTCGCGGAAAAGGAAATAATTATTTTTGCACTATGGTCGATTTGGGGTATGTAACCGCTTACAATTAGTGATTTTTCATAGAAATCTACTATTTATTTTTGTAAATTTTCAGCGATTTTCAGCGTTTTCAGTAATAAGAAATCGAGAAAAACATTAGCAAATCTCTAGTTTTTTTGTGATGAAAATAGTTAAAATTAAGCAAGGAGATAAACATGAAAGAAAATATCACTATCGAATTGAAGTCGAAAGAAGCTTTAAGCTACGATCAAGAGCAGGTTAAGGAGTGGATGGATGACCTTGTACATCTCATCGTCAAAAACAAGTACGAGAAACACAACATCATCGATGTCCTTGATCAGCCAATCGGACACGACCTCTTCTGGGCTATGAGCCTTGATGAGTGGCTAAAGTTCCGTGGCTACTTCTCTTGGAAAGATGCCATCAACCTCAACAAAAAGAAACTTGAGATCTTCGGTAACTTAGAAGAACTCAACACCGCCAAGACAACTGTCTACCTCAAAACCGAAATCGACTTCTTCAATAAACACCATCTCCGCTTCGTCTTCGATCTTGAAGACCAGCATGGAGCTGAAAAGAAATATGAGTTCAGCGTGAATCTCAACGTCACCAAGCATCTTGCTGACCTCACCCTCATCCAGCTTCTCCGTGCCTTCGAGTTCAGCGTCCATATCCACGGATAACAAAACCAAAAATCAGGCCTCTTATATAAGGGGCCTTTTTTGTATCTTTTGTCCAAAATACGCGGAATTTGCCAGGGATAAAAATAAATCCCCTACGATTTGCGGGGGATTTTTTGATTTTTGTTTAGTTATTTTTTGCGTCCGCTCTTATAGTCAGGGTTGTCTTTCTCAAGGATGGCATCCCACTTGTCGAAGTCGTCCTCAGATGGAACGAAGACATATGGCAAGCAGCGGCCGATTCCGTGGTAGTCGAAACCGTATCCGACGATGTAGCGCTGTTCCTCGAGAACGATGCCGGTGAAGTCGGCGACTTCCTGGAAATGAGGTTTCTCAACCTGTCTCTTGATCATGATGACGACATAGAGGTGGCGTGGGTGATAGGTATCCATGATGTACTTACGGAGTAAATGCATGGTGAGACCGGTATCGATGATGTCCTCTATGATGTAGACATCTTTGCCTTCGAGGTTACGCTCTGGTTTCTTCTTGATGATGAGCTCGCCGGTTGAGGCGGTTCCGTTATATGAGGAAACCTGCATGGTGTCGATCTGGTTTGGGTGTTTGATGCTCTTGACGAGCTGATACATGAATGGAAGGGCGCCGTTCATAATGCCAAGCAAAATAGGGAGATTGCTCTCATCCTTGTCCATCTGTTTGTCCATCTCATGGGCAAGTTTTTCGCAGATGGCTTCGACTTCCACTTCGGTGAGAATAAGTTTTTCCATAGGCTTTTTCCTTTTGACTAAATCATTGTACAACCCCAAAAAATATATACTACCTTGAAAGCGCTTCCTTTTAGGTTAAGAAAAACTATTTCCTCTTTTTTGTGAAAAATCTCTTTTACCTCTATATATGAGAATTGAGGGGTAAAGTCTTTCCTCTCAATTAGCCCTTTGGCATGGGCATATTGTCTCCGGTTTTCTCCCTTCCTTTGCTTTAGGCATAATCTTGGTTTTCAGGGAAGGGAGAAGACCTAACAAAAAAAGCCGACCATTTCTGATCGGCTTCGTTAATTAATAAGGATTAATTCTCGTACGCAATCATGGTCATATAGACATAACCAAGATAAGTGTTGTTTTCGTCATATGCGACTTCGATTGTGACGTCGACGTATTCCGTAGCGTAGGTGGTATAGTCGACATATTCGAGGCACCAAAGTTCATAGTAGGAATCCCAGTAGTAACCAATCTTTCCAAGCTGAGTGGTGATATAGGTAACAGCTGAATTGGCCTCGGCCGCGGTTGGGAAGTAGAACTTGAAGGTAGCGTATAAGAAGAAGGTCTTCTGATAGTACTGAGAAGCTGCGTCGGTTAAGTCAGTCATCTTGACGCCGGTGCATTCATCCATGGAGAGATCTGGCCAGTAGACCGAGCCATCGGTGAGGGCGTAAGGTCCCATGATAGTGGCAATCTCATCGAGGGTCATCGTTATCTCTTCTTCAGCGACGTAAGCCTGAATGACAAAGGCGCCGTTTGGATACATCTTGGCTTGAGTGGCATCGTTGTTCCAGGTGAACATGACGTATTCCTTGATAGGACCGGTGGTTCCGGAAGCGGCCACTAATGTCTTCTCATATCCGAAGACGCCAGTGGTGTTATTGGTTAAATCGTCATTGACGGTGAATCCAGCGGTTTCAAGCTGAGTCTTATAGGAATTAACAAGGTTTCCGCATCCGTAATCCATGAAGACGAAGGCACCAGATTGGGTGACTGTCTCGTTGATGGCATAGGAGGCGCCGGTTGGGAATGGAAGCGTGAAGGAAGCGTGGATATAAGTGGTGAAGTAAGCAAGTTCGTACTGGGACCAAGCGGTTCTAGCGGTGATCTGAGAGTTGGCAATCAAGACCTCGAAATCAAGATTCATGGTCTCGTTGACTTTGCTGATCTTCATTCCCTCGATGGTGACGGCCTTAAGCGTGCTGACGGTTGGGCTAGTCAAGGCAAGGGAGAGATTGGTGATGGCGGTGCCTGCTTCGTTGACGACGAAGCTGGCTTTCATGCCGCCATAGGAATCGACATAGTCATCGAGTCCAAGCATACACATCATGACGCCGCAGAAAGTGGTATCGGTGGTGCTGAAGGTGTGGGTTCTCGAAGATTCGGCCCAAGTGACGTTGGCAGCGGCTGCACCCAAATCCTTGGTGGTGTAGCTGATATCGCCGATTTTCAAAGCGGTATTTGGGGTGAGGATAGAGCTGAGATACATCTCATCGGAATCCTCGTCATACTCTACTTGGTAGATGCCATAGTTAGGAATAACGGCCACGCCATAATCGGTATAACCCTCATCGTTGGCAGGAACGGTGGTCCAAGTGCCTTTGTCGTCACCGTAGTATTCGGTTTTGTAGCCTTCATATTCAAAAGTGGAGGTTTTGCCCTGGGCCATCAAAGCGAAAAGGTCGTTGACCTTCTCCTGGTTGGTTCTTGTATCAACAGAGATCTCTGGTTCGGAAGTTCCGGTTGGGTCGCCTGACGTTACATTCGAATCGCCAGCCTGAGAGGTTCCGGTTTCGGTTGAGCCTTTGTCGTCGGTTTTGTCATCGCCGCAGGAAGCGAGGATGAGTGAGCTCGACAAGAGCGCAAGTAATAAGTTCTTTTTCTTCATGGTTGCTCCCTTCTTTGCATAAGCAAGGAATCATATGGAATTGTATAGAGGACCTTTTATAATTCAATGATTATTTTCGTGTGTATGCGCAAAAACGGTACGAAATTGTTTATTTGTGGCTCGTTATCGAAGCATTGGAAATCAAACTGCCAAAAATAATCCTTTACAAAGTTTTAAGATTCACCATATTACCTAAGAAAATCGCGAATCTTTAGACAAAAAGTCCATTCAAAGTCCCTCTTTTTCCTGGATAACCTTGGTATTTCCTTGAGAAGGTTAGGTTTTGGCAAAGAAAAAAGCCGGGGTGGCCCGGCTTAGTTTATTTTGCTTCTGTTTATAAAGCGTAGTGGCTGATGCTGAAGGCGATCATGCCGTCATAGGCTGGGACGTCGTCCTTAGTCATGACTTTCATGACGCTGAACTCAAGGTAAGCTGGAGAGGTGGTACTCTGGTCAGCGCTTGATTCGAAGTAACCTTCGATTACCTGACCCTGTGTATTGGTGGAGTTGGTGTATCCAGCAGCAAGGATCTGGGAGGAAAGGCTTGCGATAGCGGCATCGGCGTCAGCCTCGCTCGCATAGTGGACGTGGACCTCAGCGGAATAGCAGTATGAGAGATAAATGACTCTCTGGTACTTCTGGTAGATGAAGTAAGTCATGGACTCGCTGAAATCCTCAGAAACGTCGAGGTAGTCGATCTGGGTGTAGCCAGAGGTTAAGGTCAACGTTGGAAGGATTGAGGCAGCTGGGTTATTGCGAAGCTTATGAGTGGCGAATTCAGCATTGACGTCGGCAAGAGTGACATTCGTGGCTGAGTTATTCTGCTGAACCATGAAGTAGACGTTCCAAATGCCGTTTGGATAAATGGTAGCGGCTTCGCCGGTAGCAGTCTGATACACGGTAGCGATGATAGCGGTTTTGGCACCGTGGACGCCACTAGCAGGAGCAATTTCCTTGGTGTAGATGTAAAGGCCATTGGCAGTCTGGCTGTTCTGGGCGTCTAAGGTGAATCCAAGTCCGGTGATGACGGTGCCATAGGAAGTATTTTGGTTGCCGCAGCCAAGATCGGAGTAGATTAGGCCTTCATCAGCATCGGCTGGCATGTTGTAGGCATAGCTGGTCTGAGCTGGGAAAGGAAGGGTGAAGCCTGGAGCCACGGACTCGATGTAGGCTAATGTCTCAGCATCCCAAGCGGTTGCTTTTGTGAAGGTTGGGTTGGTCTTGAGATAGGCATCGACTTTTGCGTTGATGGTGGTTGTTCCGATATCGGTCAAAGTGCAGTTGGAATAATCAACATCTTTGTATTTTCCGCTCTGACTGCCTTTGAGGGTGTAACCGATCTTCTCGAAACCTTTTCCGTCATCGGTAAGGTTGAAGTAAGCCCTGATGGTGGCGAATTCGTCAGCAATGCCGTCGATTCCAAGTCCGTCAAGATCACATAAGGACTGGATGAATTCAGCATCGGTGGTGCTGAAGGTGTGGCTACGGGAAGCCTCGGTGAATTCGATGTTCTTTCCGGATTCGCCTAAGTCAGCGAGGATGTGGTTGTAATCCCTGTAGCTGATGTTGGTGTTTGGCGAGATGATGTTGCACAAGGAAGTGTCAACGCCCATGGTGTCGTTGGTATAGACGAACTGAGCGATGCCGTAGTTATCGATCTTGGCTTCGCCATAGCCCCAATAGCTGGTTCTGACGGAAGAGTCGAGCAAGTGGAGCATGCCGCCTTCGTAGTGATATTCGGTGAAATAGCCGGCAGAGACATAGGTGCCGTTATTCGTGGTGGCTAAAGTCGTGAAAAGTTTTTTGACTTTCTGAGCCAAAGTCTCTTCCTCGACGCTTGATTCCTCGGTGCCACTGTCAGATGAGATGGCGGTGCTATCGGTTGCCTCCGCAGAAGTGTCGGCTGGGATGGATTCTCCAGGTTTGCCACAGGCCGAGAGGAGCAAAGCTAAGGATAAGAGAGCTGCTGATGCAAGTTTTTTCATCAATAATTCCTCCTGAATTAATGGGTATAACCCATATGTGAGCCTATTGTAAGTAGGAACCTAACTTTTTCAAGGATTATTTTTGAACAATACAAAATAAAGCGTTTTCATAACAAAAAACTCGGCGATTTGCCGAGTTTCGTGTTTTTCTTTTTTCCTCTTACTTTCTGAGGCCAAGGGAAGCGATTAACTTCTCGTAAGCGTCATGATCAGTCTTGTTGAGGTAGGCAAGAAGGGTACGTCTTTTGCCGACGAGCTCCATAAGGGATCTCTTGGCGGTGGCGTCGCCGTGGTTGGCCTTGAGGTGAGCGGTCAAATCGCTGATTCTCTTGGTGAGGATAGCGACCTGGACTTCGACACTTCCAGTGTCCTTCTCGGATTTGCCATACTTCTTGACGAGATTCTTCTTCTCTTCTTTGTTGAGCATGTGCGTTTCTCCTTTCAATTAACTTAACATTCCCAATGACGAGTCCTCGGAAACGCATTTGAGGGCTTCATCAAAGAGATGTCGCACGGGTAATTATAAAGAAATAGTGAAGGTTTGCAACAAAAAAAGCCCTGAGCTCTCACTCAAGGCTAATTTTCAATTAGTGGCGGTTTCCGCCTTTGCCATGTCCGCCGCGGAAATCCTTGCCGCCTCTTGGACGGTCGTTTCCTGGCTTGCGCTCTGGGCGCTCGACATAGCCTTCTGGCTTCTCAAGGAACTCACGGTGGGAGAGCTTGATCTTGCCTTCCTCTAAGCCGATGACGACGACTTTGAGCTTATCGCCGAGCTTGACGAACTTGGTGGCGTCTTCGACGTAGTTCCAGTCGAGACGAGAGACGTGGCATAAGCCATCGGTGGTTCCGAAGAGGTTGACGAATGCGCCATATTCTTCGACACGGGTGACTTCGCCTTCGTAGATTTCACCAACTTTGGCCTCACGGACGATGTTGTCGATCATCTCTTTGGCTTTGTTGATGGATTCACGGCTGGTGTGGTAGATGGTGATTCTTCCAGAATCCTCGACGTCGATCTTGACGTTGTCGCACTTGGCGATGATGTCGTTGATGACTTTTCCGCCGGTGCCGATGACGTCACGGATCTTATCTGGGTCGATGTTGAAGGTGGTCATCTTTGGAGCGTACTTGCTGACTTCGGTGCGTGGCTCAGCGAGAGCGCCTTTCATGACCTCACGGATCTGGGCGCGGGCTTTGTTGGCCTGGGCAAGAGCTTCGCTCAAGACCTCACGGGTGACGCCGTGGATCTTGATATCCATCTGAAGGGCGGTGATGCCTTTCTCGGTGCCGGCGCACTTGAAGTCCATATCGCCGAAGTGGTCTTCAAGACCCTGGATATCGGTGAGGATGGTGTAATGGTTGGTCTCTTTGTCTGGGGAACGGCTTGGGTCATTGGTGATTAAGCCCATGGCGATGCCGCTTACCATGCCTTTGATCGGAACGCCAGCGGCCATAAGGGAGAGGCAGGAGGCGCAGATGGAGGCTTGGGAAGAGGAACCGTTGGATTCAACGACCTCAGCGACGCAGCGGATGGTGTATGGGAATTCGTCTTCGCTTGGGATGACGTAGGATAAGGCTCTTTCGCCTAAGGCGCCATGACCGATCTCACGACGGCCTGGACGTCCGGTTCTTCCGATCTCACCGACAGAGAATGGTGGGAAATTGTAGTGATGCATGAATCTCTTGGTGCCTTCGGCATTGATGGTGTCGATTATCTGGGCATCGGAGAGAGGACCAAGGGTCGTGGTGGAGATGACCTGGGTCTGACCACGGGTGAACATGGCGGAACCATGGGCTCTTGGGAGAAGGTCGATCTGGGCGTCAAGAGGACGGATCTCGTCGACTTTACGTCCATCTGGACGGACCTTGTCTTCAATGATAAGACGTCTGACTTCGGCGGCTTCCATCTCTTCGAGGATGTCGGCGACCATCATCATCTTGGCGTTATGGTCTTTGGCCTCTGGTTCGATGGCGTCATATTCATCGAGGATCTGCTTCTTGAGGGCAGCGACGGCATCCTGTCTTTCGAGCTTGTCGAAGATGGAGATGGCCTTGACGAGCTTCTCGCCGATCTCTTCCTGAATATGGGCTTTGACTGACTCGTCGGCGGTGAAGAGCTGGATCTCTCTCTTTGGCTTGCCAACGGCAGCGATGATTTCTTTCTCGAAGGCGCAGAGTTTCTTGATGGCCTCGAAGCCGAATTCGATGGCGTCGAGCATCTCTTCCTCTGGGACCTGGTCGGCACCGGCCTCGATCATCATGATCGCGGATTCGCTTCCGGCGACGGTGAGGTTGATGTCGGATTTCTCTTTCTGCTCAGCGGTTGGATCGATGACGAGCTTGCCATCGACTCTGCCGACGATGACGCCAGCGATTGGGCCATCGAATGGGATGTCGCTGATGCAAAGGGCGAGGGAAGCGCCAAGCATGGCGGTCATCTCTGGACTGCAATCTGGCTCAGCGGACATAACGGTGTTGATGATTTGGACTTCGTTTCTGAAACCCTCAGCAAAAAGCGGACGGATTGGTCTGTCGATGAGACGGGCACTTAAGGTCTGGTGGCTGTCTGGCTGACCTTCGCGGCGAAGGAATCCCTGAGGGATCTTGCCGGCCGCGTACTGCTTTTCCTGATAGTCGACGGTGAGAGGGAAGAAGTCGCCTCCCTTTGGTTCATCGGCGCAGCATGCAGTTGATAAGACAACTGTCTCGCCGAAACGGACAAAGACCGCACCATCGGCTTGTTTTGCGATCTCGCCGGTTTCAACTTGAAGGTGACGACCTTCAAATTCAAGTTCGAATACTTGTTTCATGATTTTTCTTTTTCCTTACTAAATTCTGAACGGGGTAATGTTAACACAAGTAAAACTTGAGCGTTAGCATTTCGAGGATATTCGGTATTATTTCCTCGGATTTACTGCTAAGATTTAAGCAGAAAGCGTAATATACTAATCCACATGCACGACGTAATTATTATCGGAGCCGGAGCGGTCGGTTCATTCATCGCTAGAAGCCTTTCCGCCTATAAGCTCCACACTTTAGTAATTGAAAAAGAAACCGATGTCGGCGATGTGACATCGATGGCCAATAGCGCCATAGCACACAGCGGCTATGACCCTGTGCCAGGCACCAACAAAGCCAAATTCAACGTTCTCGGAAACAAGATGATGCCTGAGGTTTGCAAAGACCTCGACGTCGAGTTCGAGATGAACGGAACCTTGACCTTAGCCTTATATGAGGAACAGCTTCCGATGCTCAAAGAGCTTTCGGAACGCGCCAAACAGAATGGGGTCGAGGCCCATATCCTTTCCCCAGAGGAAGTTCTTGCAAGAGAACCGAACATCACCAAAGACGTCAAAGGCGCTCTTTTCTGCCCAACCGGCGGTATCGTGAATCCATTCACTCTTACGAGCCATGCGATGGAAAACGCCATGGACAACGGTGTTGAGCTCCATCTCATGGAAGCGGTCCTTAACGTCGAGGACAAAGGCGATCGTTTCATCGTCAAGACCAACAAAGCCGAATACGAAGCCAAGGTCGTCATCAATGCCGCGGGCTTATCAAGTGACAAGTTCGCGAAGATGATGGATGACATCACCTGGCATATCACCCCACGCAAAGGACAGTATTACGTCCTCAACCATTTCGATAAGGATTTGCCAGGGAAAAAGTTCGTGAACGCTGTCGTTTTCCCTCTCCCAAGCGAGAAAGGAAAAGGCATCCTTGTCTCTAGAACCACAAGCGGAAACTACATCGTCGGCCCATCTAGCGAGCCAGTAGACGACATCGCTGACGTCTCAACCGATTCGATGACCCTTGCCAACGTCAAAGCCCAGGCGACCGCGATGGTCCCAGGCATCCCGTTTGGCGAGCAGATCAGGGTCTATGCTGGCAACCGCTCAACCCCAAGCAACCATGATTTCATCATCGAGCCTTCGAAGAACCATCCGCATTTCATCAATGTCGCTGGCATCGAATCCCCAGGCCTCGTCTCTTCTCCAGCCATCGGCGAATATGTAGCCAAAGAATTGGTTTATCCGATTCTTAAGCCTGAGAAGAACCCTAACTTCAAGAAAACAATCAAACCTTATATCAAGCCTCTTAACCTCTCTTTAGAGGAAAGAAACGCCCTCATCAAAAAGAACCCAGACTACGGCGAGATGGTCTGCAACTGCGAGCGAGTTTCTCTCGGCGAAATCGAAGACGCCCTTAATAGATCGCTTCCATGCATGACCGTCAAAGCTCTTAAGAAGAGAACGCGTGCCGGTTTTGGCAAATGCCAAGGCGGTTTCTGCCAGCCTAACGTCATCAGACTCTTAGCCGAGCGTTATGGCGTCGAGCCAATGGAAGTCCTCTATGACAAAGCGGATTCCGAGATCGTTCTCAGCAAAGCCACGAAAGGAGCCAAGTAAGATGGAAAACAGAGATTTGGTTATCATCGGCGGTGGCTCTGCGGGCATGGCCGCGGCCATCGGTGCCTATAACGAAGGCATCAAAGACATACTCATCCTCGAGAAAGGCGAATTCCTCGGAGGCATCCTCAATCAGTGCATCCATAACGGATTCGGTCTCACCGAGTTCAAAGAAGAGCTCACCGGCCCTGAGTTCGCTTCACGTTTCATTGAGCAGGTGAAGGAGAAAGGAATCGAATTCAAACTCCATTCCTTCGTCACTGACATCAGCAAAGACAAAGTCATCACCTATACCTCGAAAGAGGAAGGCGTCGTCATGGTCAAAGCCAAAGCCATTATCATGGCGGCAGGCTGCTATGAAAGAAATGCAGGGGCCATCGGCATTCCTGGCGACCGTCCTGCTGGCGTTTTGACCGCAGGTCAGGCTCAGCTTTTCCTTAACGAATACGGATACATGACTGGCAAAAAGGTCTTCATCCTTGGCTCAGGCGATATCGGCCTTATCATGGCAAGACGTCTCACCCTCGAAGGTGCGAAAGTTCTTGGCGTTGCTGAGATCTGCGCTTGGTCAAATGGCCTTAATAGAAACATGGTCCAGTGTCTTGAAGACTATGGCATCCCTCTCTATTTGAGCCACACCGTTAGCAAAGTCATCGGTAGAGGCAGATTAGAGAAAATCGTCCTTTCGAAAGTCGACGAGAAGATGCAGCCAATCCCAGGAACAGAGAAGGAATTCGAGGTCGATACCCTCATTCTCTCCATCGGTCTCCTCCCAAATAACGACCTCTTGAATCACCTTGGAATCCCAACCTCAAGAAGCCGCGGTTCTTTAGTCAACGATAAACTTGAAACATGTGTCCCAGGAATCTTCTCTTGCGGCAACGTCCTTCACGTTCATGACCTTGTCGACAACGTCGTCGAAGAGGCAAGGGAAGCTGGTAAGAACGCCGCGATTTATCTTAAAGGCGAAGAGAAGAAAGCCACCTCGGAAATCGAGGTCATCGCCGGTGATGGAATCGGTTATGTCGTCCCTGGAAAAGTGGCGATGGATGAGAGTTTAGAAAGCATCACTTTCAAGTTCCGTGTCCGTAAGCCTTCCAAGAACGTCTATATCCAATACGAACAAAACGGAAACGTTATCAAGAAAGTTCTCAAAACTGCGATTATTCCTAGCGAAATGGAGATTCAGAAACTCCTTAGGAAACAACTCGTAGATGAGAGCTCACCAATCACCATCAAAATGGTGGCAAAGGAGATGTAATATGGAAGAGAGAGATTTGATTTGCATCGTCTGTCCGCGTGGTTGCCATCTCCATGTCGACAAAGACTTAAACGTCACTGGGAACTTCTGTCCTAGAGGCGCCGCATATGGCAAACAAGAAGTCACCAATCCTACCCGTGTCGTGACCTCAACTGTTCGCATCGAAAACGCTGAATTGCCTCTTTGCCCAGTGAAGACGAAGGACCCGATCCCAAAGGGCAAAATCTTTGAAATTATGTCGTCAATCAACAAGGTCCAAATCAA
>JAEEWP010000066.1 GCA_016287465.1 Caryophanales bacterium
AGCAAGCTGCGGCACCACGCCGACATCTTCTGTTGAATCCATCGTCCAAAGCGAGGATACCGCTCCTCTTACTTCTATCGAGGAAAGCGCCCCTCTTGCCTCTTCCGAAGACGAAGCCAATTTGGATGATGGCAGGGAATTAAGAACGGATGAACTCTACACCGACAGCGGACTCGTCGTCAAATTCAAAGCCCAAGGAGCGAGAATCGACAAGATCAGCTTCGACAATGGCTCTGGCGCCAAGCAAATTGCCAAAGACGGATTCACCGTCGGAAGATGCGCCAATAGAATCGCCGCTGGCAAATTTACCCTCAATGGCACCGAATATAATGTCACGAAGAACGACGGCTCCAATTCCCTCCATGGCGGAGGAAGCTCCTGGCAAGGACCTTTCGCTAACGCCAATTGGACGAAAGAGAGTCAGACTCCTTCCACCATCACCTATACTCTTCATTCCGCCGATGGCGCAGATGGATATCCAGGAAACCTCGATGTCACCGTCAAATACACCCTTAAGAACAATGGTGAGCTCTCAATCGATTATTCGGCCAAGAGCGATGCCGATACCATCTTCAACCCAACCAACCACGTCTTCCTTAACATGAACGGAAACAGAAGCGACGCCAATCACAAGCTTTGGATCGATGGCAATAATTACACCGAATTGTCGAATCAGCTTCCAACCGGACAGATCCTCCCAGTCGAAGGCACCAAATTCGATTACAGGACCGAAGTCGATTTCCGTAACACCCAAAGCTATGACGACAACTACGTCTTAAATGGCAAAGGATATAGAAAGGTTGCGACCCTCACTGGCACTTCGCTCGGCCTCAAAGTCGATGTCTCAACCGATAGAGCCGGACTTCAGCTTTACCGTGATGGCTCTGGCAACATCTGCTTAGAGACCCAGATGTTCCCTGACATGATCAACCATCCTGAGTGGGCCGAATATGGCACAACGGTCCTTAAGGCCAACGAAGATTTCCATAGTAAGACCACTTACGCATTCAGCGCACTTCAATAAAGGGAAACAAATAAAGAAAAGCCACCAATTAGGTGGCTTTTTTCAAGAAATCCTAATTTTATCGGCTTCGAGCTGTTTTTTGAAATAGTCATTTGCCTTCGTCCCAATAAAGATAAGGTCCACATCTTTCCCTAAGGCTTTAGACAGTTCGTCTTCTAAGAGACCTTGTTGAATTAAAGTCTTGATATCACCATGTTCACAATAGATGTCGACATCGCTCGTACTTTTCGCTTCTCCTCTAGCGTAGCTGCCAAACAAATAGACCTCATGGATATTATGTGATGAAAGGATGGGGAGTATTCTCTCCTTAATCTGCTTTATCGTCAAGATATCAGGATTGATGTCTTTCTCTATTAGCGAACGTATGTAACTATTCAGATTATTCTCAGAAGCGAGTTTTTTCAAAACCATCTCATTATCTTTCCGTACTCGAAAGATAAAGCTCTTATACGTCTTCTTGTTGAAATCGTTTATATAGGTTTTCTGTTCAAAAGACATATCCCTCTCCTCTCTGAACATATGATAGCATATGAATAATGCTGTAACAATATGGCAAAAGACCAGGTCTCTAAAAGAATGGAAAAAGAAAAAAGAAAAGCCACCGTTTTGAACTAGTCAACGAAAAGTAGACAGCTCAAAAAGGCTCAATACCCCATGTCAGATTTATACTGATGTGGGGTTTTGTATTTAAGGCAGTACATCGGACGCTCATGATTGTAGTAATAGATGTACTCTTTTATCAAAGATAAAACGTCATCGCACTTCTTGAGATTGAAATCGATGAACAATTCGTCCTTGATCCAACCGTTGAGGGATTCGTCTATCGGATTGTCCGTCGGAGTTCCCGCTCGAGACATCGAATGAATGATGTTATTATTGGACAGGAGCCTGTTGAAGGCTTCGGAAGAATAAACCGCGCCTTGATCTGTATGCAACGTAGACAAGCCAGTTTGTTCTTTTTCTTTCATGAGCCCTATGACCTGCTCCAACCCTTCGAAATACGGTCTCGTGTCGCCTTTCCGATCGGTCAGCCCGAATCCCACGATCTCTCGGTTGAACGTGTCGAAATACAACGTCAATTCGTAATAGATCCCTTTGGAATAGAAGGCCGTCATGTCCGACACTATTATCTCCAATGGCCTGGACGCGTTCCAATTGTTCCATATGAGATTGCCGCAGACATAGCTGTTTTCCCCAGGCTTCTTGTATCTGTAATGCTTCGATTCGCATATGACGCCCGCATATCTCCTGCATCTGTAGACGTATTCCGGGGAGAGGATGACGCCGTGCCTTCGCCTCAGATAGGCCGCCAGCCAGCGATAGCCATGGGCTTTGTGCTTGCCGGACTCCTCCTTGATGAATTCGACGTCCCTCATCCTTTGGAGGTGCCTCTCGGACGGATGGGCTTTCCGATGCCTCCATTTGTAATACCCGCTTCGATTTACATCCATGACATCGCAAAGCAATGAGACAGGGTATTGTTTGGACAATTCCTCTAAGACCTCGTATTCGAGCCTTTGATAGTAACGTATTCCTTTTTTGAACCAACTCCTTTCACTTGGTACCCTTTTTTTAATCGGGCCACCTCGACTTTCAGCCTAAGGTTCTCCAGCTCAAGCTCTTCCTCCCTGGTTTTGTTTTTCTTGCGCTGCAAGCCGCAAAACGGGCTGCCGGACCCGATGTGATTGCCTTTCCCGGTCTTGCTTTTCAATCCTTCGATGCCGCTTTCCTGATATTTCTTGACCCAACGCCTGAACATGGCGCGATCGATCCCGTGCTTCTCCGCCGTTTTTTGGACAGAGCCATGAGGGTCGTTGAGATATTCAAGAACGATTGCTTCTTTTTCTTCCGGGCTGCGCATCGTGAACTTTCTCTTATGCGTTCTCGCCATTTGAAAACCTCCTTGCAAATAGAGTAACAAAGAAAAAAGTGGATGGGGCTTTTACCCTTGTCCACTTTTACCCTAGCACTTCATTTTGGTGGCTTTTTTGTTAGGGATTTTGTTAGGCTTTCTTCTTTTTGCAGCCCTTGTGGCGGCATTCGTAGAAGTTTTGGATAATGTATGCCCTCTTAGCGGTTTTCGCTCTCTCTTGGGCATTTCTATGGGTTTTTCCGCCATAAGAGTTGGTCTCGATGGCGGAATATTCTCCTTCTTTGGCTCTCTTCTCCTCTTTTTCATCCAAAAGCCCAGGGTTTTTGTAGGCTTCGACGATGGACCAGAAGTAAGAGACCATGGAGCAGACGAAATGGATGATGCCAAGGATGATGAGGGCGTAAGTCACGAAGACGAGACCGGTTTTACCAGCGAAGACGCCTTCGCTATTGAGAATCTGGAAGTATTTCGCGGTTCCGCTAGCGAACACGGCATAGCCGATAAGGTCAATGCCAACGATGGCAATGGCCCACCACATGATTCTTCTGTTCTTCTTTGTGGCAACGATTGCCGCGGCGACAAGGAAGATGACGAAACAAACGATGAAAGCGTATAAGAGGACGCTAAGCGCGAAGCTTCCTAAATCCTCGCCATAGGCGAAGCCGAAGAGCTTGCCGATGCCTTGGAAGTGATAAGAGAAGACGCTTCCGATGCCATTGACCTCAGGATCCCCTACTCCTTCAGTCAAGAAACCAAAGATAAAGAAGAAGATGAGATGTAGCGCGGTTAAGACGGCGCTAGCGATATAGAAGCCAAGAAGGCCTTTGCTGGTTTTCTTTTGTGTTTTGCTCATATTCAAAGTTCCTCCTTAGGCCTCTACGTAGTCATAGTGGAATGTTACGTCTGGGTTGGTTGGCAAGAGAACATCGTTGTGGTGGCTAGTGTTCACAAAGCCAGCGCCCGAGATTATCCCCTGGTATTGGGCGCTCGTTCCAGTGAAGTTAATTGTCTCGATGGTGCAATTGTAGAAGGCACCATCCGCTACTGAATAACTTTCGCTGGAGTTATATACAATCGTAAGAGTCTTGATTTTGGCACCAGAGAAAACATTACTGGATATGTTGGTCACGCTTGAAGGGAGATAAACGTTTTCAAGCGATGTGCAGCCTTTGAACGCTCCTTGTGAAAGCGTTGTGATAGTTTCAGGGAGGATTACCGATTTTAACGCAAAACAACTCTCGAATGCGTTTTGCCCTATCTCAGTGGCATATCGGAGATCGATTTCTTCCAAGCTAGAGCAATTCTTGAACGCACTGTCGTCAATAACCTGTATCTTGTTGCGCCCAGAAATTCCATAAGCGGATTTAGGATAAACCCCAATACGCCTAAGCTGAACACAGTTAGTGAATGCGCTGTCTAAAATATTCAAAGTTGCGCAAGCAGAACTGACTTGAGTCAATGAGTAGCAATTATAGAAAGCGCTATCATTAATTGTCACATTGTTGCTTGTAATAGTCATATCGATTGAGACAGAAACAAGGCCATTACAAGCGCTGAAGCAACTATCACTAATGTTTTTAAAATTGGCCAATTCGACACTAGTAAGAGAGTAGCATCCGTAAAAGGCGCTAGGCCCCAAAGTGGAATCATTTTTGCCTTTTAGGGAAACATAATATAACTCGGTCTGATCAAAAGCGCTGTCACCGATCTCAATCGTTACAGATGACATGTTCATTTGTAAATACCTGATGCCACTATACTGGAACGCCTGAGCGCCAATGGTCCTCTTAGTCACGCCGCTGTACGAACCTAATCCGCTGACGCTATGAAGGGCCCTATCAGATCGGAAAGCTTGTGAACCAATGGTT
>JAEEWP010000067.1 GCA_016287465.1 Caryophanales bacterium
TATTCAGCTTTTTTGCGGACACCACCGATGATTTCCTCGCTGTGGAGGTAGTCGCTCTTGATCATGAGTTCGCCTTGCTTCTTGCTTGGGTCATCTCTCTTGATCTTGTATTCGACACCATAGAACTGGTGACCGATTGAGCACTTGAGCCTGGTCTTGACGTCTTTGGACAACTCGACTGAACAGATGCCGGCTTCAGTCATGCCGAATCCGTTGTAGAGAGGATAGCCAACGCCATTGATGATCTTCGCGGTCTCGACATTGAGGTAGCCGCCACCGGAGATACAGAACTGGACTTGGGGTCCAAAGACTTTTTTCTGAACGAACTTGGTCGCGAATTTGCTGCGGGCAATGATGCCAGCTTCTTTGGCACTGATCTCGCCAAGGTTGAACGCGATGATCTTATTGAAGAGGTTCTGGGTTCTCTTGTTAGCCATGCTCATTGAACGGGTTAAGCCCTGAGCGACGGCATCCCAAACGAGAGGAACGGAGAAGATATGGGTGCATTTGCCTTTTTTGCAAGCGGTCTTGAGGTCGCTTGAACTCATACCGGCCGGATAGACGAGGGTCTTTCCATAGAAGCTAAACCACATGAGAACGACGTTGAAGCCGAAGATGTGGTGGAGCGGAAGCATCGCAAGGACATTAATCTTGCCTGGGTGCATGAGTGTGTTGGTCTCGGCTGGCATATTGTGGGAAGCGATGATCTGATTGCAGACGGCTTTGCCAGTCATAATCATGATCTTGATGTCGCCAGTGGTTCCGCTGGAGCAGAACATGGCTTCATCAGCCCATTTTGGTGAGAAAGAATCAACCTCAGGAGACTTTCTGATCTCATTGAGTTTGAAGGATGGGACAGAATATGGATCGAATTCGTTGACAACGATGGCCTCTGCTTTAGCCTGAACGAGGAGGTTCTCGGTGTTGTTGTGCTCTAAGCGGGCGTCGATGAGAAGGACTGGGTGTCCTGTCATGAGGATGGCCCAGAAGAGGAGCGGCCAATTTGGGGTGTTCCTCATTTTGAGTCCGACAGGGGAATTTGGGGTGAGATCCTTGAAGGCGCTGCTTAAGTGACGGGCTAAATAGTAGGCGTGCTCTCCGTAAGTCTTGTAATTGTAAGATTGGATTTTGCCATCTTCGTCGAAGTAGAGGACGGCTTTTTCGTTGGCTCTTTTGGTGATGATGTATTTGAAGATGTCCTCGAAGTGCATGTTGGTCTTCTTAAGATCAAGGGCACTGTCAACGAACTTCTGGCATTCTTTTTCGCTATAGTTGATTGGCATAATTCTTTATATTTCCTTTGTTCAATCTTTACTATCTTATTCCAAGAATAAGGTTAGGGCGAGTATAATTTGAAAAGAAAGAGGTGGCATAGTGATGAAATTCGAAAAACCAAGTGATGTCAAAGTGCTCTATTTGGGTACTCCAAAGATCGCGATTTACCCACTTCTTGCTTTGCTTGAAGAAGGCTTTAACGTCGTCGGCGTTGTCACCCAAGCCGACAAGCCAAACGGCAGAAGCGGCGAACTAACCGCAAGCCCAGTCAAAAAGATCGCACTCAAAGCCGGCGTCCCGGTTTTTCAGCCTGCTAAAATCCGTAAAGATTATGAATGGGCCAGAGACCTTGGTTTCGATGTCATAGTCTGCATGGCTTATGGCCAAATCATCCCAGACGAGCTTCTTAAGATGGCTCCTTTGGGCGCGATTAACTTCCATGGCTCATTGTTACCTAAATATCGCGGAGCCGCGCCTATGCAACGCGCGTTAATGAATGGCGAATCCGAAACCGGCGTCAGTTTAATGGAGATGGTCTCCAAAATGGATGCTGGAGATGTCTACGAAACCAGTGTTATACCTCTTGAAAACGTCGCCAATTACAGCGAACTCTACGAAAAGATGGGGGCCGCTGCCGGCGAAATGGCAAAGCACGCCATCTTCAAATACGTCAACGGCGAACTCAAAGGCGTTCCTCAGGATGAATCCAAGGTTACTTTCGCTGAGAAAATCAGTGTCGAAGATGAGCATCTTCCATTGAATCTTAGCGCCAAAGAAACCATCAATTACATCAGAGGACTTTCGTACGAACCAGGCGCATATTTGTACCTCGGCGATAAGAAACTTAAAGTGTTCAAAGCCTCATTATTCAGCGAAGAAAAAGCCCATGAGGTCGGAGAAATCATCCAAAACAAGAAACACTTGCTCCTTCAACTCAAGGATGGAGTTATCTCGCTTGATGAGATCCAGCTTGAAGGCAAGAAGATGATGGCAGGGGGAGCCTTCCTTAACGGCGCTAGATTAACCTTCCCTTGCTACCTCAAATAAAGAGATGTCGAAAGAGAAACAATATCTCACCTTATCAGTCCATGATCTCGTGGACTTTTTGTTGCGCAAAGGCGATATCGACAACCGCGTCTATAACCAAGAGACGATGATGGTTGGCACGAAGATTCATGCCGCCTTTCAGAAAAAGCAAGGGAACGAATATCTCAGCGAAGTCGTTTTAAGAGAAACCTTCGATAGACCTTTGGGTGTCATCAATCTCGAAGGAAGGGCAGATGGCATCATCATCGGCGGCCCTTTCCCAATCGTTGATGAAATCAAAAGCTCGGTTTTGCCTCTTGATGTCTTTTATGAACAACAAGAGGAATGGCATAAAGCGCAGGCTATGTGTTATGCCTTAATGTACGCTCACGAAAATGGGTGTGAGAAGATGGGTGTTCGCCTTACTTACATCTCGCAAATCGATAACAGCAAAACAACCCATGAAGCAGTTTATTCCACCAAGGAAATCGAAGAGTATATTGGCGGCTTAATGGACCGATATCTCGCTTTTTGGAACAGCGAATTCAATCATCTAAAAGAAAGAAACGAGAAGGCAAAAGACCTTGCATTCCCCTTTGAAAAGTTCAGAGCTGGCCAAAGGAATATGGCCAAGTACGTTTACTCGGTTGCCTCTAACGGCGGAACCTTCTTAGTCGAGGCTCCAACGGGAATCGGCAAAACAATGAGCGCACTCTTCCCATCGATCAAAAGCTTTGCGACCGGCAAGACAGAGAAGATCTTTTATTTAACCGCCAAAAACAGTGGCTCGATGTCCGCCTATGACGCCTTGACCAAGCTATATGAAAAAGGACTATGTGCCAGGGATTCGCTCCTGACTTCAAAAGAGAAGATTTGTTTCAGGCCAGGGGCATCTTGCAACCCCGACGATTGTCCATACGCAAAAGGTTATTACGACAAGATTCGCTCAGTTACTGAGAAGGCTATTCAGAGCGGACGACGCTTCTCGCCCGACTATATAGTCGAATTAGCCGAAGAAGAACAGATTTGCCCATTCGAGATGGAGCTCGATTTGTCTCTTTGGAGCGACATAATCATCTGCGACTATAACTATTTCTTCGACCCCCTCGTCAAACTTGAAAGATACTTCGGCGAAGAGGCTGATCCATCTAAACACGTCCTTCTCATCGACGAAGCCCATAACCTTGTCGAAAGAGGACGCGATATGTATGGCGCTTACGTCTCTCTTCTTGAACTCAAAAGTGCGAAGAAGGCAATTGGAACCAAGACCAATAAGACCTTGAGATTGGCACTCAACAAAATCCAGAGAGTCCTCAAAGCTCTTGTGGAAGGTCTTGAAGAAGAACACAAATTATTCGATGGCGTGCCGGATAGTCTGATTTCAGCACTCGAATCCTTAGGCACAAAACAAAGGTCTTTGGATAAGGAAAAGCATGCCCCATATCCATCTGAATACCGCGAATTCTCGAGAGAATGTCACGCTTTTACATCGATTTACGAAGGTTATTCCGAACATCTTACTTGCTACGCCGAGAAGAAGGGTGATGACTTCGTTTTTAGAATTTATTGCCCAGACCCGGCTCCATTGCTCAGCGAGTCTTTAAAGAAGGTGAAAGGCCACGTCCTTTTCAGCGCGACCTTATCGCCAATCGAATACTATATGAACGCGATTGAAGGAGAGGAGGGGAAACCTTACCTCTTGCTGCCTTCGCCGTTCCCGCCGAAGAACTTCAAAATCATCGTCGCCCCAAGCGTCTCTACTAGATACAAGGACAGGGCGAAAAACTACGATGAAGTCGCTAAATATCTAGAAACCTTTGTCTCAGGAAAGAAAGGCAATTACTTCATATTCTTCCCGTCTTATGAGTACCTAGAAAACATCAAAGATAAGCTTTCGTTTAAGAACGCTCATGTCTATGTCCAAGAGAGGAACATGACAAACGACGAGAAGCAGGAGTTCCTTGAGCATTTCCGTAAGAGCCCAAAGAAAACGCACATCGGCCTTTTGATCATGGGCGGTTCTTTCAGCGAAGGCATCGATATGGTTGATGATCGCTTAATAGGCTTAGCCATCGTCGGAATCGGTTTGCCTCAGCTTTCATATGAAAGAGACCTTATTAGGGATTATTACGATTCGAAGAACGGCAATGGTTTCGACTATTCCTATAAGAATCCTGGCCTTAACAAAGTTATGCAGGCAATGGGCAGGCTCATTCGAAGCGAAAACGACAAAGGCGTCGCCCTTCTGATCGATGATCGTTATCTCCAAAACGAGTATCGAATGGTCTTAGAACGTTCCTATAGCGGATATGAGGTAGCCTTCTCTCCAGAAGAAGTGAAAGAGTCGTTAGATAGTTTCTTCCCTAAAGGAAAGAAATAAATTATAATTCTTCGAGTCAATTATGCCGTTCAACAAAAAGTACATCAGAAACTTCTGCGTCATCGCCCATATCGACCATGG
>JAEEWP010000019.1 GCA_016287465.1 Caryophanales bacterium
TGCGAACATTGCGAGAAAGCCCAAAAGGCTGAAGAACCACAAGCCGAAGAGCCAAAGGCCGAATAACCTAAAATCATCAGCAAAACCCTCACGGATTGTTCGTGGGGGTTTTTCTTATTAGGCCTCGTTTTGCGAGGCTTTTTTGTCCGAATGTTGTATGATTTAGGTACCGACTATGAAGAAGAGCGAGTATCTCCAGAAGCTGGAAGAAGAATACAACAACAAACAGAAAGCCTGGAAGGACCATATCCGTGAAGAGCCTAGCAAGTTCAAAAGGTTCTGGAAGTGGGTGTGGTACCTCATTGCTTTCCCTTTCGTTTGGCTCTTCTACAACATCAGGGACTGGAGAAGCGCGATCTGCATCATCATCTCATTCCTTATCTGGTCCGCCTCCGTGTGGGGCTTCTATTTGGCCGCTCTCTTATGTGGATGGACGACTGATGCCGCCAAATGGCTCATAGGCATTGGTTCAGCCGTGTGGGTGTGGTGGGCCTCACCGATTGGATCGCCGTTCATCCTTTGTGTAACTTTCACGGCAATCGGATTCAAAAGCATCCTCAACAAGATTCAGAAGAAAAAGGAAGAATAGTTTATGGAAAACGAATTCGAATACTATTTGGACCTAAAGGCCTTTACTCCTGTATATCGTTGGTCTATTAGATGGTACTTTCTCGGCATCATCCTCTGCGCTTTAATCGCCCTCGGATTTGGCGCCGCTGTCGGCTTGGTGATTTTAAAGAACAGGACGCTTGGAATCATCCTTCTTGTTGCAGCCACCCCATTTTTGATATTGTCTGGAATCTTTGGTTTTAAGATGACCCAAATACGCTTTACGCGTTACTACGGAAAAGGGAAGATCACATACAACGAAGATGGGACTGTCACTTACCAAGGTGATTGTGGCAAAGGCAATCCGGCATGGGGAAATGACCCTGTTCCTGTAACCAAGACTTTTAAGCCAATCATGGTTAAAGAATACGGTAATTTTTGGATCATTTATTTAAGTCGCCACGAATATATCACCGTTCCGAAAACGGTTTCCATCGAACCGATAAAAAGTTTGCTTGTCGAAAAGAAAAAACCTAGGCGTTGAACCTAGGTTGTTTTTTGATTGGCGGAGGAATAGGGATTTGAACCCTAGCGCAGTGTTACCCGCCTACGAGCTTTCCAAGCCCGCCCCTTCGACCACTTGGGTATTCCTCCACGACGCAACTATGTCTTTGTCGCGCAAGGGGAATTATAGGTTAGTGACCTTGATTTTTCAACAAGACGATGAAACAAAGCAATTAGAAGTGCGTACCGCTAATCAATAGGGCCATCTTTTGTGCTACAATGTTTGTTAATCAAACATGATTGAAAAGTTAATCGATAAAGCAAACTCAAATCAGAAGGCGGAGAAATACGTCAGGAGACTCCTCGAGAACGCCCCTCTTTCTTTGATCTACAAAACCTTCAGGAAGAAGGATATCAAGGTCAACGGCCATTGGATCAAGAAAGACCATATCCTCATGGAAGGTGACACTCTCCGTATCTATATCACCGAAGCCCAGCTTGCAGAATTCCAGAAACCAAGAGAAGCCATCAAAGCCCCTCTCCAATATCCGATTGTCTATGAAGATGAGAATATCCTCGTCGTCGATAAACCTTCTGGCCTTCTTGTCATCGGAGATGATAAGGAAACCAGAAACACCTTAGCGAGAAAGGTCCTCGACTTTCTTTATTACAAAGGCGAGTTTGACC
Source organism: Caryophanales bacterium (assembly GCA_016287465.1). Taxonomy (GTDB): domain Bacteria; phylum Bacillota_I; class Bacilli_A; order RFN20; family CAG-826; genus UBA4951. The sequence goes on from JAEEWP010000019.1 coordinate 1,741, forward strand.
CAGAGAACCATTCCTTCGTTCCTTCTCCAGCCCATAGGCTTGATAGAAATACGGCTGGCCTTGTCGTATTTGGCAAAACAAACGAAGCCCTAAGCGAGCTTACCCGTCTCTTCAAAGAGAGGGATGATATCCATAAGAAGTACTTAGCAATAGTAGTGGGATCGACTGATCAAGAAGGCACGATCAACAAGCCTCTCAAGAAGGATTCAAATACTGGACTAGTTACCGTTTGCCCAATCGAAAAAGGCGGCAAAACCGCTATAACGAAATACAAAACACTCACGATTTGCGGTGGATTTTCACTTATTGAAGTCGAACTTCTAACTGGCAGAACCCATCAGATTCGCGCCCATATGGCGTCGATTGGCCACCCAATCATCGGCGATGGCAAATATGGCGACTTCAACCTTAACCGTGAGATCAAAGCGAAGTATGGCTGGTCCAACCAGTTCTTACACGCATACAAGATGAGCTTCAAACATCCTTTGCCTCCGCTCGATTACCTAGCAGGTAAGGAATTTGAGTCGAAACTCGGTGAAGAAGAATCAAAGCTTCTTCAAACCTTCTTCGGAACGCCTAAAATATTCTATGAATAGAATCAGGAGGAATTACCATGGCTGATTTAGTTAAGTTGAACTATGAAAGATGGATGGCCTCGCCGAAGGTCAGCGAAGAGGACAAGAAAGCCCTCGCCGCTTTAACTCCGGAAGAGAAAGACGCCGCCTTCTTCAAAGACGTCGAATTCGGAACCGCTGGTATGCGCGGCTTCATTGGTCCAGGCACCAACAAGATGAATGACTTCACCGTCAAGAAAGCCACGGTTGCCTTTGGCATGTATCTTATCGAGAAGATCCCTGGCTCCAAGGATATGGGCGTTGTCATCTCCCACGACAACCGCTTCAAATCCCGTGAGTTCACCCTTCTCTCCGCCAAGATTCTCAACGAGATGGGAATCAAGGCCTATATCTTCGATGCTCTCCGCCCAGTCCCAGAGCTTTCCTTCGCTGTTCGCAGAATGAAAGCCGCTGCGGGCATCATGATCACCGCTTCCCATAACCCAAAGGAATATAACGGATACAAGGTCTACGATGAGACCGGCTGCCAGCTTGTCCCAACCAAGATCGCCAGAATGCTTGAGATCCTTGCCTCCCTCCCAGATGAGCTCACCGTCGAGGCTCCAAAAGCCGACAAACCTGGCGAGACCATCACGCTTGGCAAAGAAATCGATGACGAATACGTCGCCCGCGTCATGAAGACCCAGGTCAATCCAGACCTTCCAAAGCAGGGCTTCAAGATTGTCTATTCCCCGCAGCACGGCGCTTCATACGAGAACGCCATGCGTATCTTCAAAGACTGCGGATACGAAATCTATCCAGTCGAGAAGCAGTGCATCCACGATCCTGCCTTTGGCGGAACCGAATCCCCAAACCCGGAGAACGCGGAAGCCTTCACTGAATCCATCAAACTCGCCAAAGAAATCGGCGCTCAGTTAACTGTCATGACTGACCCAGACGGCGATAGATGTGGTCTTAGCTATCTCTCTAGCAAAGGCACCTACGAAAGACTTACCGGCAACCAGAGTGCGGCCCTTCTTATGGAATATCTCTTCTCAGAGAGAAAGAAGCAGGGCAAGCTTTCCGAAGACGGAGTCATGTATGACACCATCGTCACCAGTGACTTAGGCAGAAAGATCGCCAAAGCCTATGGCTTAAAGAACGAAAGCTTCCTTACCGGCTTCAAGTACATCGGCAACAGAATCGACTTCTACGAGAAACAGGGCTATGGTCCTAAGTTCGAATTCGGATACGAAGAGTCCTATGGCTGCATCGTTGAACCATTCGTCAGAGACAAAGACGGTATCCAAGCCATTCTTCTCTATAGCGAAATGGCTCTCCATTATTACCTCAAAGGCATCCCGCTTGATGTCGCTTACGAGAACCTCGAGAAGAAGTATGGTTATCACATGACCATCACCAAGAGCGTTTCCTTCTTCGGCAGCAGTGGCGCTTCCGAAATGGCCAAGATCATGGAGAAGGCCCATAACAGCCTTCCACATGAAGTCGACGGCATGAAAGTCGTCATCATCGAGGACTACGTCAAACTTGAGAAACAGGATCTCAGAACCGGCGAGAAGACCAAGCTCGATTACGATAAATCCGAAGTCGTCCGTCTCATCTTCGAAGATTCTTCCTGGATTGCCATTAGACCTAGTGGAACTGAGCCAAAGTGCAAGTTCTACGTCGAGGTCTTCCAGAAGGATGGCAACGGCTTAAAAGAGAGGACAGAACACCTCATCGCAACCTTGCTTGAAAGCCTTGGAGTTAAGGCCTAATTAAGAAGCAATTCTTCTAACTTATGGGCAACAGCGTCATCGTTGTTGCCTTTTTCTAAATGCTGGACGTTTTCTAAAAGGAGACGGGATTTGCATGGGAAAACGCAATATTTTTCGCCTGCAAATGAAAGCATTCTGTAGTCACTGTCACTGTCTCCGAAAGCGATTATGTCTTTTGGTTCGATACCATAATGCTTGGCGATGTATTCCGCTGCATTGCCCTTATCGTAATGGGCATAGTAGGCTTCGCAATGCTTTGATCCGCTCCAGTGGCGGCAACCCATTGGGGAGTGACTTTCGACGAGCTTCTTAAGTTTCTCGTCGTATTCTTCTTCGGTTTCGAAAATGAGAGCGAAAACATCCTTCGTAAGATGCTCTTCGGCTTCTCCTGTCATGATCTTCTCCCCGACTTTAGGGAAGTAGCCAAGAAGGAATGGGTCGATGTATTTGGCGTAAGCCTTCTCGTCATCCTCGAAAGCGATGTTAAGAAGAGGGAAATCAATTTTGGAAAGGATGTCTTTCACATCTTCCAAAGGAAAAGCCTTCTTAAGCGAAGGGAAAGATTTGTCGTTAGGATCGGCAACATAAGTGCCGTTATAGGCGATGAAAGGAGTCTTGAGGCCTAATTCTTCGTAGTAGGGGAGAATGGCTCTAGGAGGACGGCCTGAAGCGAGGACAATCATATGTCCTCTCTCGGATACCTTTCTAAGAGTGTCCCTGGTATATGGGGTCAACTCAAAAGAATCGTTGAGCAACGTTCCGTCTAAATCAATGAAGATAAGCTTCTTAGTCATTAAGGGAGAGAAGGCCAACGGCTTGCTGAACGCGTTTTAAGGTCTTCTTAGCGACCGCTTCGGCTTTCTTGGCGCCTTCATTAAGGATGTCGACATAAGTTTTCGAAGCGATGATCTCTTCGTAGCGGGCTTTGAATGGGAGGAGTTCTTCAAGAACCTTATCGGCAACGGCTTTCTTGAAATCGCCGTATCCGGAGTCTTTGAACTTCTCAGCAGCCTCTTGTGGGGTGATGTCGCTTAAAGCGGCATAGATGGTAAGCAAATTGGAAACGCCTGGCTGGTTCTCTGGGTCATAGTTGACCTTGCCAACCATATCGGTGACGGCGGACATGATCTTCTTGCGGATGGTCTTCTCGTCGTCTTTGAGGAAAATATCGCCTTTAGGATCGCTCTTGGACATCTTCTTGCTTGGGTCACTGAGCGACATGATACGGGCACCGACTTTGGTGACCTGGGCGCGAGGCATGATAAGGATGTCGCCGTAGCGGTGGTTGAATCTCTTAACGAGATCGCGGCAGATTTCGACGTGCTGGGTCTGATCTTCGCCAACCGGAACGATATTGGCGTCGTATAAAAGGATGTCGGCAGCCATCAAAACAGGATAGGCGAAGATGCCAAGTCCGATTTCGCTGTCGTTCATCTTGGAGCATTTGTCTTTGAACTGGGTCATGCGTCTAAGCTCGCCCATGTAGAGATAGTTCTGAAGGATGGCGTTGAGCTCAGCATGAGCGGAAACGGTCGACTGAAGGAAGATGGTGCATTTCTTTGGGTCGAGACCGCTAGCGAGATAGAAGGCGGCCAAGTCACGGCTGTTTTCTCTTAGCTCATTTGGATCGATAGGCATCGTGAGAGCGTGAAGGTCAGCGATGAAAATGAAGACTTCGCCAGATTCTTGGAAGTCTTTGAAGTGGCGTAAAGCGCCGATATAGTTTCCTAAAGTGAGTTTTCCAGTAGGTTTGATTCCAGATAAAATACGCGTCATAAAAAACCTCACGCTCATTCTAGAAGAGAAGAGGGAGGAAGTAAATATTAACAAAGTTAATGCAAGACTTTTACAAAACGAATAGAATACACTCGTATGATAAAGATTTATTATTCACCATCATGCTCATCCTGCCGCAAAGTCAAAAAGTGGTTCGATGATCAAAAGATCCCATATACCAGCAAAGACATCTTCAGCGGTGCCCTCAATGAGACTGAGATTCGTGAAATCATCACGAAGTGCATTGACGGAACCGATGAGATCATCTCCCCAAGGAGTAAGATTGTTCAGGAACAGAACATCAACTTCGACGAGATGAAGATCTCCGAGCTCGTCACCTTCATCAAAGAACATCCTTCCGTTCTCCGCCGTCCGATCATCGTCGACGACAGAAGAGTCCAGGTTGGATATAACGAAGAGGAAATCCGCACCTTCATCCCTAGAGCCAGAAGATACGCCGACCTCCTCTGCGGCGAGTGGTGTCCGAAGTTCCCAACATGTCCAGTTGGTACGGACCGTATGAACATCAATCCAAAAGACAAGCAGTGCTTAGTCGATGAGGAAAAGTACTTCAAATAATTAAAAAGCGCCAGCAATTTGGCGCTTTTTTTATTCTCCGATGGCCTCTAAAGCTCTTCTGATCTTGCTCTTTTTGTTGAACTTAAGAGGGATATTGTTTTCTTCGAATAGTTTCCTAATATACATCTCCGCGGTGGCCATATCCTTATGTTCTAGCTCAACCTCATAGTCGGTTATGCCAGAGTAGGTGTTGAGGTCTATGGCAAGCTCTCCGCCTTCATATTCGACATCGATTCTCTTGGTTGTGAGAACGGTTTTGATATAGAGGACTGAGATATCGATTCCCTCGTCCTCAATGTATTTCTTGATCTCATTATCTGGGAATGAAGTCTGACCGTTGATACCTTCGAATTCGTCTTCGGTGATGTAGACATTTTTCTCAATATGGCCTTCAACCCTAGGAACCTTGACGGTCATCTCAAACTTCTTATCTTTGAAACGGACGCGAAGTGAAAGACCCTTCTTCCTGAGGTCGCAGTCCTTTGTATCGATGTAGTAGTTGATCTGGATATAGGACTTATTGTCTTTGAAAAGAGAGGCTAGTTTCTCATAGTCCTCTTTCGTGATTAAGGCTTTGGCTTCGATTTCGATTAAATCGCTCATGGGACAATTATAGCAAAAAGAAAGGCCAGCGAATGCTGACCTTGGGGAGATTATCTGTGGCCTCCGCCTCCACCTGGTCCTCCGCCGCCTCCGCTAGAGGTGGTGGACCTGATATTGACGTTAGAGCTGCTCCAGGTTCCTCCGGCGATCTGTGTGCCAGATACTGAGCCAGATTCTTTGTATAAGCCTCTGAGGATTTCGTTGGTTGGGTTTGCGCTACTGACGTAGGAGAACACCATTGAACCATCTACGAACTCGTTGCTGGAGATATATAGCGAGTAAGCGGTGCTGCTTTGTGGTTTGACAAGCCAGGTGTAACCGCCATTGGCTAAAGCCAAATAGGAATTTGTGCTGCAACCAGAAGCGTATGAGCCAAGGAATGAATACTGGGTGCCACTAGAAGTGACGAGCATATCATTTGATCCATAGGCCACTAAAGTACCGCCAGACTGTTTGAACTCGCCTCTTTCGCCATAGTCGAGAGGGCCGTTTCCGTTTCCAGACTGATTGACGACGGTGGTTCCGCCAGTGACATAGAGGTTGCCATTCGAGTCAAGGCCATCGCCACTACACTGGATGTAGTTGCTTCCTCCGGAGATGGTAAGGACGGCTGAGGAACCGCTTGCAGATCCGCCTCCTGAAGGTCCCCATGGGCTTTCGTTGCTAGAGGTATCGGATCCTCCTCCGGCATTGATGCCATCATCGCTTGCGAAAGCGGTATTTGTTCCGCCAGAGATTTCGACTTCAAGGCCTTCAAAGCCTTCGTATGATTGAGCGACGGTATTGGTTCCTCCGCTGATGGCTAATTTGTTATCAGCGTGGATGCCATCGTCTTTGGCTTTGATCGTGGTTGTTCCGCCTTTGAGGTAGATGTCATTCTCGGCATTGATGCCGTCATCACCAGTTGAGGTGATGTTCAAAGAACCATCGATGATCTCAACGTCATAACCGGATTTGATGCCTTTGTCTTTGGAGGTGATGGTGTAGGTACCTTTTCTGATCTGGACACCTTGGACATCGCCTTCTTCGAAGGTATCGTCGTCTCTCTTTTCGACGTTGACGCCATCGTTATTCGTAGACTCGATTGTGATCGTTCCTTCGTCTGTTGGGTCACCTAGGACGATGGATTTATGGGCTTTCATGCCGGTGTTGGCGGCTTTGATCGAAAGGGTGCCGTTCTTGGCAGCGATCTTGGTATCGGAAGCGACGCCATTCTTGAGATTACCGATAACGTTAAGCGTGCCTGCGCCAACGATACTCAGTTTCTTGTTTGAGAAGATGGCCGCGCTGTCCTCAGCATCATCGGAGATAGCGATTCTGTTATCGGTGATGGTGGAAGTGGTGCCTTTGTATTTCTTGATTTTGAGCTTGGTTTTATTGGCTCCATAGATTGGGGCAAGGGTGTTATTCCCGCTTTGAGTGATAGAGACGCCATTAAGAATGAGCTCAACTTCATTTTCTTCTTCAAGGCTGACGTAGATTGAGCCATTGGTAAGAGTACCTGAGACTGTGTATGAGCCAGGTTTATAGATAATGACCGTATTGTCTTGGACGGAGATGCCAGAGCCAATGAATGTCGTGCCGTTGTCTTTGAGAATGATCTTTCTCTCAATACTTTCATCCACGCTGTCGGAAGTAGGCGTGGAGATTGAGCCGCGTTCGCTAGCCTCAACGCTTGTGGAAGGCGGGGTGTAAGTAGAAGGGGCGGAGCTACCTGTAATGTCTCCGCACGAGGAAAGAAGAAGTCCTGCCGACAAGACGAGTACGCTTAGAGTTTTCTGTTTCATCGGAATTGCCTCCTTTCCCTATTAACTCAAAATACCAAGTATTTCTTTGTGTACGTTATTTTAGCACCCCTCTGTTGTGGTATACTTTCTCCATGCTTAAAACACTTCTCTCATTCAATGACGATGCCGTCCTCATAATCAGCATCATTGCCATATTCCTATTAGTTCTTGCCGTTATTTGCATTGTTTTAGTCAAAATCCTTGGCAAAAAGCGTGCCAAATCAATCCCAATTGCTTCTAAATCTGAGTATTTTGAGGCTCTTGGAGGAGAAGACAATTACATCGATTCCTCTAGAGAAGGATCGAGAATCATCGTTCACTTAAAGGACTATTCCAAGATCAACAAAGAGAAAATAAAAGAAGCCGGTGTCACTGGCTTCATTGAGAAGAGCGATAAGCTCACTCTTGTCGTTAAGGATAACGCCGAAGAGGTTTACGAGAAGATCTTCAACGCTTAAAGACGTGTTCGGCTAAATCCTCAACAGGAAGGCCCATCACGTTGTAATAGGAACCTTTGATTCTATTGATCAAAGGGTAATCGTCCTGAATGCCATAGCTTCCAGCCTTATCAAAGGGCTGGAATTTTTCTATGTACTCAATGATTTCCGCTTCAGAGAGAGGATTGAATAGAACCTCTGAGCAAACCGTTCGGCTGATCTCTTTGTCTTTGGAGATGTAGGTGTATGAAGAAAGAACTTTTGTGGACTTACCACTTTGTTTCCTAAGCATGCTTATAGCATCTTTCATATCCTTTGGCTTCTCCAAGACTTCGCCCTCACATACAACAACTGTGTCGCAGCTAAGGACTTCATCATCTGGATGCGTTGCGAAAACGGAGTAGGCCTTGATCCTAGCCACTTCGTGGCTGAGGTCCGCGGAACCCATAACTGGGTCAAGGGCTCTTTCGTCGATATCAGGAGGTATAACAACAAAAGAAGACACGAGTTTCTTTAAAAGCTCACGTCTTCTTGGTGATGCGCTTGCAAGGATAAGCATCTTAGTTGTTGTCGCTGACGCTCATGATGAGCGGGATGATCATTGGGTTACGCTCGGTCTTACGGTAGATGTAGTGGGCCACGGAGTTCTTGAGCGAGGTCTTGATCTCGTTATAGGTGGCCTTCTTGCTCATGACGTTCCTAAGGGATTCTTCGGCCGCCATCTGGGCGTGTCTGATGATGTGGGCGTCGCTGCCTCCTTCGAAGAAGCCGCGGGCGTATACGATAGGTTTGGTCAAAAGCTGATTCTTCTTTGAATCGATGGAGACGAGAACGGCGATCATGCCGTCGTTCTTAAGCTGGGCTCTGTCGCGCATGACGTTCGCGGAAAGTCCGTCGATGTCATTGCCATCGATATAGACGGCTTCAGCTTGGGCGTGGCCGCCTCTGGTGACCTTATGGTTCTCAAGGGTGACCATATCGCCATTGTCGCAGACAAAGACGTGGTCTTTCTCAAGACCCATATCGATCGCGATATCACCATGGAGCTTAAGCATGCGGTACTCGCCGTGGACTGGCATGAAGTACTTAGGATTCACTAAGCGCTGCATGAGACGGAGTTCCTGGCGGGATGGGTGGCCTGAGCTATGGAGAGAGAAGGCGAGGGAATTCTGTTTGACGTCAGCGCCTTGTTTGACAAGGTCATTGACGAGTCTATCAACGAGGGCTCCGTTGCCTGGAATAGCGTTGCTAGAGAAGACGATGGTGTCGCCTGGGATAATACGGATATTCTTGTGTTCTCCGCGTGAAATCCTCGACAAAGCCGCCATGGATTCGCCTTGGGAGCCTGTGCAGATGATGCAGATCTCGTTCGATTTGTAGGAACGGACCATGTCATCTGAGATGATTGATGAATCAGGCACTTTGATATAGCCGTACTTGCGGGCGATGGTCATGGTGTTTTCCATGCTTCTGCCAAGGATGCAGATCTTTCTGCCATGGCTTACAGCCGCTTCGACGACTTGCTGGATACGGTTGATGTTGCTAGAGAAGGTTGAGACGATGATACGGGCGTTGGCCTGATCGAAGACCTCTTCAACACCAGAACGGACGTTCTTCTCGGATGGGGTGTAACCCTCAATCTCGGCGTTCGTGGAATCGGCCATAAGGAGGTCGACGCCTTCTTGTCCGAGTTTGGCTAATTTAGCGATCTCAAATTGAGGTCCGACAGGGGTGAGGTCGACTTTGAAGTCGCCGCTCTCGATGATTCTTCCCTGCTTGGTATCAATGCAGATGCCATAACTATCCGGGATGGAGTGGGTGACTCTAAAGAAAGAGACCTTAAAGTCGTCACCGATTGGGACCACGGTGTCGCTATCGTACTCGACGATTTTGACTTCTTCGCGGATGCGGGCATCCTCGAGTTTGTGCCTGATCAAAGCAGCGGCAAGTCTTGGCGCATAGATCACAGGGATATAGACGCTTCTGATAAGGAAAGGAATGCCGCCGATATGGTCTTCGTGGCCGTGGGTGATGAATAAGGCCTTTATCTTGTTACGGTTGTTTCTAAGGTAAGTATAGTCAGGGATGACATAGTCAACGCCTGGGAGATTCGACTCAGGGAAACGGACGCCGGCATCAACCAAAATGATTGAGCGCTCAGTCTCAAAGCAGTAGGTATTTTTACCTACTTCTCCTAATCCGCCGAGGGCGAAAACGTTCACTGGTGAGTTGTAATTGTGCATAGAAATAAGCCTCTCAAAAGCGACAATGATTTATGTGCTCGACAGGTTACCTAAACTATATCACCTTTTTTCCAAAGGAAATACGGCAAAATTATGAAAGCGGTTCCGCCACTTTTTTCTTCATCAGGGTCATACTCACGATGAAGTTAAGCCACATGGCAAGAAGAGGGCCGATGGCAAGTAGTCTTGGACTGACATTAAGGCTTGAGAAGAAATCGATTGGGAAGATGCCCTGAAGGTTATCGGAGACATAGTAGCCTGTGAAGGTCATATCGGCGATAAGGACATAAAGGGAGAGAACGGTCACAACACCAAGAGAGATGTAGCGGGCCATGTTGATTCCCTTCTTTGGAAGATCTTTTTCTCTCGAGAAGAAGAGATATAGCTCATGGCAAAGGAGAATCGCGTTGCCAACGATCATAAGGAGATAGAGAGGGACCGTGTGTCCGAATGTTGGGGTTGTGAAGTCGATGTAGTTGCCAACAAGAAGCAAGGCAGCGAGGAAATATTCCTCAATCCAAACGTAGATGAAACCAAGGATTCTTGAAAGGACAGTCAACCAAGCTGGTTTCTGATATCCCCTGCAAATCAGAGGTATTTTTTCTAAAATCCACTCTTTTTTGAGGAGGATAAGGATGCCTAAACCAATCATGACAACGTCGATCAAGATGACGTCAATCGGGAAGAGGAAGGAGACATATCCAAACTCGTAATTGCCAAGGATCAAGTTGACGATGAGAAGAATAAGGATAAGGCCACCGGCGATGATGAAACCAAAGCCATTTCCTTTGAGGCCCTTGGCTCTTTTCTTTTCGTCGGCTTGGTGAGTAAGGAAATAATAGGCGAATAAAAGGTAGGTCACCATGAAGTAACTAAGGAACATTGGGGCTACTTTGAAGATCTGCCTGAAGGTGGCGATATCGGCCATGAAGAGGTGGAAGCCTTGGAAGAAGGATAAGGCAGCCAAGACATAAAGAACGATTTCAATAATGAAAGCGGCGATTGGCTTTAAAGACTTGCTCATAAGTTGTTCTCCTTCCAGGTAAGCGGGCTAGAAGCGACTTCTTTGGTGCTATAGTCGATGACAAGGTGCTCCAAATCGAAAGTGCCTCCCTTGTGGAGAGAATAAATAGCGCATCCAGTTAAGGTCGTGCCATCTTTTTCGGTGTTATAGAGCTCGGTGTTGGCTTTGACGCCATAACCATAAACGATATTGTCATATTTCCAAACGATGTCGTTTGAGTGGTCATGTCCGAAGAACATGCCCTTTAAATTTCTTTCTTTGGCCGCCTTAACGAATTTTGAATCGTGCTCACCAGGGCAGAATTTTTCGTCTTTGATGCCTCCAATGACGGTTCCTTTTTCTTCGAATTCATGAATCTCGGTCGTTGGGATATGCAGGAAAGCGAGGGCAGGGGTGTAGGCGCCGTCTTTCTTGGCGGAGTCGGCCTCTTGCTTATACCATTCGACCTGATTGTCGTGAATGAAATCGTAGTCGTAAGAACCGCCTTCTTGAATGAGGTTGTGAGTGTCGATGTTATAAAGCTGCCAGCCTAGTTCGTTTCCCCATTTGACGTTGATGACGTAATTCGAGAAACCGTCAACTTCGTCTTCTTTGTTGATCTTCTCTGGCAAGAGGGCGTTCTTGTAGTTTGAAGAAGATACGTGGTGATTCATCCAGGCTACACTCCAGTCGCCATCGTAATCGTGGTTACCAAAGGTAAAAGCCCATGGGATGTTGAAACTATCGATAAGGTCGTAGAGGGTGGTGGCTATCTTTTTGCTAGCAAGCAAAAGGGAATCTCCTGTGACTTCAAGAAGATCGATGTGTCCGTATTTCTCCTTAGCCACGTTGATGGTGTTCGTTAGGAAGTCAGAAGCCTCTTTGATGTTGGTGGTGTAGTTCCAGTGGATGTCAGTCAACTGAAGGACGTTAAAATCCCCCTCACCGGCGGCCATTAACTCAATTTCGTATTTGTCTCCGGTGACTTGCCCGGTTCCAGCACACGAGAAAAGAAAAGGCATCAGTGAGATTAATGCAAATCTTTTGTTTTTCATGATGACCCAATTGTATCTTTTTAAGGAAAATTGGGCAATATTTCTAGGAATTAAATAGCGACGGCGTCAGGGATCTCTTTGAATGGATTCCTCTTGTCGATGCGGTCGTAGAAAAGGATCCCATTGAGATGGTCGATTTCGTGCTGGAGGACGATTGCGTCGAAACCAAAGGCTCTGATTTCGATGTCCTCGCCTCTATGGGCGTCATAGGCCTTAACGGTGATCTTGTAGGCTCTATAGGCGTAGCCTGGATGTTCCTGGTCAACGCTTAAGCATCCTTCGCCACTTTCGAGGTAGCACTGCCTGATGGACTGGGAGACGATAAGAGGGTTAACGAGCTGATACTCGACGAACTTACCTTCTTCTGAAACCGAAGGATAATAGATGACGAGCATGCGTTTATTAATGCCAACCTGAGGCGCGGCCAAACCAACGCCCTCACGGACGCTAGGATTCTTCTCGCGGAAGGCTGGATCCTGGGAATCTTTGAGATACTTTGTCATCTCGTCGAGAGTGGCTTTGATCTCAGGGGATCTCGGATCTTCGACGGGAGCGCATCTGCTATGTAAGCTTTTAGCGGTGTCTTTAACGATTTTAAGCATGTGCTTATTGTATCATGACGAGACAAAAATGCTTAAAATAAGCATATGAATATTTCCCTTAGCAAATCTCTTGAGTCCCTTAAGGCCGCGATTGAGAGTGATCCACGCGTCATCCGTCTTAACGAACTCGAGAAGAAACTCTATGAAGATCCATCCCTCATGGAGCTCGTCAAAAAGAAAGACGATCTTGAAAGGGAATATAGCGAAATCCTTTCCTACAAAGACAAGAATAGCGAAGAGGCCATGAAGGTTGGCAAAGCCTTGCATGAGGCTAAAGCCGAACTTGATTCATATCCTCTTGCGAAAGAATATAGTGAGGCCTTCATTGAGGTCAGAGACATTTATATGCAGATCGATGACATAATCTTCGGACCTTATAGGAAGAAGACCTTAAGCAGTGACGCAAAATGATCAAAGTAGTAGGTGGCAAATATAGAACGAGGAACCTTGAGGTTCCGCCTCATCTAGAGGTCCCTAGCAAATCCATCGTCCGAACTGGGATGATGAACGCTTTGAGCATGGACCTTCCTGGCTCTATCTGCCTTGATCTTTTCGCCGGTTCCGGAGCCCTTGGAATCGAGGCACTTTCTAGAGGCGCAAAGTTCTGCTATTTCTGCGATATGGATGGTTCCTCAGTTGAAGTCATCAAGAAGAATCTAGCAACCCTAAAAGAAAGCAACGCGAAGGTAATCCACAGCGATTTTGCAAGGGTTTTGAATAATTTTAGCTACAAATACGACATCGTTTTCCTCGATCCGCCATACGCGATGAAGGACGTCTACAAAGATGTCCCTCGCTTCCTCATCGAGAAGGATAGGCTCACCCAAAATGGGGTAGTAGTACTTGAATACGAAGGTGAGGTTGAGGCACCAAAAGAGTTATTCTCCCGCTTTAGGGAGTATCATTATGGCAGGACCAAGGTAATGATCCTTTGGAGGTAATTATGAAAAAAGCCGTGTATGCAGGTTCCTTTGACCCAATCACCAACGGTCACTTAGAAGTCCTTAAGAGATCCCTTAAGATCTTCGACGAGGTTTATCTCCTTTTGGCTGTTAACCCAAAGAAGAGAGGCGCTTTCACGATTGAGGAAAGGCTCTCGATGATGAGGGAAAGCGTCAAGGACATGCCTAATGTCAAAGTCGACTACTACGATGGCCTTACCGTCGATTACTGCAAGAAGGTCGGTGCCCCATCGATCATCAGAGGCCTCCGTGCCGTTTCCGATTTCGAATATGAGTTCCAGCTCGCCGCGGCAAATGAGTTCGCAGCTCCAGAGATCGATATGGTCTTCTTCATGGCGAGAAAGGATGAGAACTTCGTCTCCTCTAGCTCAGTCAATGAGTTAAGGAAAGGAGGGGTGGATGTCTCTTCCCTCGTTCCTCCTTGCGTCATCAAGATGTTTGAGAAAAAGGGACTCTAGTCTTTCCTCTTATATATAAAAGAAAAACGAGGTCGTGATTGGCCTCGTTTTTGATTGCTTGTTATTAGCGAGCGACGCGGTATTCCTTTTTGGAAGTGCTGGTGTAGTCGTTGTTGCTGCTATATGGATCAAGGTGGTTCCACATGTTGAGAAGGTTCTTAGCCTTTTCGTTAGCGGTTGAACCAGTGCTTGAGAAGACAACTTCGGATAACCCGGCTCTTCCATCGGCGATGGCTTCAAGGGTGAAGTCGCAAAGGCAGACGGTTGGGACTGGGAAGTCGTTGTCAGCGGATGAGCAGGAGAAGTGGGTGAACTTATCTTCGCCCATGGAACCATTGATGACCTTTGGCATGTGCTCATAGAGCCATGGGCCAGCAACGTTGAATAAACCGGTGTAGTTGATGAGGTAACGCTTCCAAGCGGTGGTCTGGGATGGGTTCTTTTCGAACTCGCTATCGTTGGAAGATTCTTCGGAGGAGTTGATGACGTGAAGCTTGAACTGAAGTGGGCTGATATCGTTGGCCTTTAAACCGAAGGACTCATTGTTCCAGTTGTCGCTGAGGAACTTGAAGCCCTCTTCGAATTCGGAAGCGGAGCTATTGTCATCGGCCATGTAAACGAGATAGAACTTCTCGCCATAGTCTTTGATGATGTCAGCGAAGTTGGCAGTCTGGATGGCCTCGAGTTCGGCTTTGGACTTCTTGGTGTTGTCATCGTTGGTGTAGGCGGCATCATTGGCCTTCTCGATAGCAGCGGTGATGGCATCGGCTTTGGAGATGGTGGCATCAGCGGTATCTTCGCCTTCGAGTGAAAGCTGGTAGGAGCTATAGAAAGCGCCTTTGCCGGACTGGTTCCAGCTAGCGGCCCATTCAGTGATGTATGGGATAGAGAAGATGACAGCGAAGATGGCACCGACGATAAGAAGCGGTTGAACCCAGGCAGTCTCTTTAATCCAGCGCCAGATTCTGACGAAGAAAGCGCCGATGGATTTTAAGATGATCATTAGTATTAATCCTCCGGGAAAGTGACCTGTTTCCTAGAAACAGCGTATAAATCATACCATTGTGACCTGATTACAGCAACAACATGATTATTTTTATTAAAAAAATAAGGAATCATCGAACGAAATAGGCCAAAAACCCCTTTATAGCGTATATGGGCACACCCTTTTGATATGATTGCAAAATTTCAAAAAATCCCCTGCAAAAACAGCATATTTTTTATTTTGGAAAAGATTATTTCAAAACCAGTTGAGAAAAGGGTTTTATATTCTATAATTACGGCGAGATGGGAAAACTCAAAACCAAAGTAAAAGAAATTCAAAGCGAGTTCAACGACTGGCTCTACGATCATCATAAAACCAAGGCCTCAATCGGTTATGTTTTAGCCATTCTTCTTTCAACCGTGAGCGCCCTTACCTTCGCCGTCGGCTTCAACACCTTCATGGATCTTGGAGTTGCGGTAGGGGCAGGAGAAGTCCCATATCAGAAAATCTTATCTGGCGGCATGTCAGGTCTTTCCCAGGTCATCACACTTATCTGTGAGTTATGCGGATGGAAGACCGTCGCCGAAGGCGGAACCCTCGATGAGCATACCGCTTACTCAATTCTCTACTTTGTCCTCAACGTCCCTCTTCTCTTCATTGCCTGGTTCGGCATTGGAAAGAGGTTCTCCATCATGACTCTCGTCAATGTAGTTGAGACTTCTATCTTCATCAAATTATTCACTGTCACCAATATCCCATTCCTCAAGATCGTTGCTGAGTTCACCGTCCAGAACGGAGGCATGCTTTCTAGAGCCCTCTTCGGCGGTGTGTGTACAGGCTTGTCGTCCGCTCTCGCGTATAAAGGAGATTTCTCCGCAGGTGGAGTCGATGTCATTGCCTACTACATCGGTATCAAGAAGAAGACACTCGTTGGTAGTTATGCCGTCATCCTTAATGGCGCGACTCTCGTCGTCTTCATCCTTCTCTCGATCACCAAAGCTGGATGGGACGACGCCAACATGGCCGCAAGTTATGTCGTTGGAGCCTTCTACACCGCCATCTACTTATTCGTCACCAAACTCGTTGTTGATGCAATAAACACTCGAAACAAGAAAGTCAAAGTGGAAGTTATCACTTCCAAAGAGGCTCTTGGCGATGTCCTTATTGAGAGCTTCCCGCATGCTGCGACAAAGCTTCAAGGCAAAGGCGTCTATAGCGGAAAAGATAAATTCGTCTTCATCATGGTTATCTCATCGGACGAGCTTAATGCCGTCATGAGACTCATCCAGAGAGAAGACAATGAGAGCTTCGTCGAGGTCATGCCTCTCACGAGCGTGGCTGGCAGGTTCTTCACCAAACCAATCAAATAAAAAAGGAGCTGTTTGACCAGCTCCTATTTTTTAATCAGGGAAGTTGATTACTTCTTTTTCTTGCCGAATAAATCCATGGCAGCTGGAAGGATAGCAAGAGCACCAGCAGCGATGTAGAGGATGGCGGCAATGATCCAAGTGGCGTTAAGACCAAAGTCTTTATTGATGGCTTGAGCTTCTGCGTTTTCGATGGCAGGGGTCCAAGTGCATGGTTGAGAGATGAAGACGAAGACGCCAGCGATGACCAAGGCGACAAGAGCGATGAGATTGACGAGTCCGGCGAATTTCTCAAGTTTGAGAAGTGGAAGGACAACACCAAGGATGAGAGCGATCATACCAATGATGGCAAGGATCCAACCAAGGGTCGCGGACCAAACTGCGTTAGTGTGGCCGGTCCTGACAACGAGGTAGGTGTCTGCGCCGAAAAGGGCCTCTGTGCTGGTGAGGTAAAGAGGATCGCCGTTCTGTGGGAAGTAAGCGAATGCAGGGGTTGCCATCATTAAAATGAAACCGACAACAGCGATGACAGCAGCTAAGAAGCCGGAGTATTTAAGGAATGTTTTCATTTGTAAACAATCCACCTTTCGACTTTCATTATAACTTGCAAAAAAGCGATACCACAATGAGCGAACATTTTTTATCACCTGAGTGGACTCTCTTTTTGAGATGCTCTACAATACCCCCTGGGGGTATCTATGAAGAAGAAGTACAACGTAACCGGAATGATGTGTGCAGCCTGCCAGGCGAATGTCGATAGGGCAGTGTGCAAAATCGATGGTGTTACTAATGTAAACGTCTCTTTACTCGCCAATAACATGGTCGTCGAATTTGACGAGAGCAAGGTGAACGACAATACCATCATCGAGGCAGTCGAGAAGATTGGTTATGGTGCCTCTCCTTTCGTTAATGAATCCCTCAAGAAGATTCAGGAGAAAAAGAAGAAGGAACTCCATTCCCGTTTAGTGAAACTAATCGTCTCGCTTTGCCTTCTTGCTCTCCTAATGGTCGTCTCCATGGGAGGCATGATGCTTCATGAATATGGTCACTGGCCAAGCGCTGACGATCCTAACTTCTCGCTCATTGCCTTCATCGAAGTCACCCTTCAGATCCTCATCCTCATCCCAATCATCCTCATCAACTTCAATTACTTCACCTCTGGCTTCAAGAGTCTTTTCAAACTTCATCCGAATATGAATAGCCTCATCGCTTTAGGAAGCTCTATATCCCTTTTATATAGTCTTTATTCATACGCGATGATGATTGTTGGCTGGGCCAATAACGATATCAGTCAGGTCATGGTTCATTTTATGAATCTCTACTTTGAGGCGGCAGCGATGATCCTCGTCTTCGTCTCAATTGGCAAATACTTCGAGAAGAGAGCGACCAACAAAACCACTGAATCGATAACGAGCCTGATGGCCCTCACTCCAGACACTGCCTATGTTCTAAGAAACGGTGAAGAAGTAGAGGTCCAAACCGAATCCCTCATGCCTGATGATTTGGTCGTGGTCAAACCAGGCCAATCAATCCCAACGGACGGAATCATCGAAGACGGTTATGGCGATATCGATGAATCAACCATCACCGGAGAATCTCTCCCAATCCACAAAACCAAAGGAGACAAGGTTATCGGTGCGACAATCAACAAGAATGGTTCATTCACCTTCAGAGTCACCTCAGTCGGAAAAGACACTACTATCTCGCAAATCATCGGTTTGGTTGAGAAAGCTAGCGAATCCAAGGCCCCAATGGTGAGACTCGCCGACAGAATATCTTTGATATTCGTTCCAACGGTCATTGGTTTATCAATCGTCACCTTCGTCGTTTGGATGATCCTCACGAATCTCAATATCGTTCCTGTAGCCGCAACAAGAACACCTCTTTCCTTATCCTTAAGATTCGCGATCACCGTTCTTGTCATTTCCTGCCCATGTGCCTTAGGTTTAGCGACGCCAGTCGCCATTATGGTTGGAACCGGCAAAGGCGCGGAGAATGGCATCCTTATCAAATCGGCTGAAGCCTTTGAAAGACTAGAGAAGGTTGATTATGTCCTTTTCGACAAAACCGGAACCCTCACCAAAGGGGAAATGAGTGTTCGTTCAATCAAGGTTTATGAGGGTGATGAATCCTCTCTCCTAAAAGCCGCTGCGGCAGTGGAAGCTCATTCCGAACACCCTCTCTCGAAAGCGGTCGTCAATGAAGCCAAAAAGAGAAACATCGAAGTCTCTTTAAGCAAGTCTTTCGAATACATTCCTGGCGAAGGAGTTGAAGGTGATGAGACAGTCATTGGAAACGCTTCCCTCATGAAAAACAAAGGCGTTGATATTTCAAAATCAGATAACGATTTCATGTCCTTATCAAAACAAGGTTTGACGCCTCTATATGTTGCCGAAAAAGGAAGGCTAATTGGCCTTATCGCCATCGGAGACGAAATCAAAGAAAACGGCGTTTTTGCAATAAAATCCCTGCAAAACCTCGGTAAAAAGGTTTTCATCGTCACCGGAGACAACAAGATTACCGCCAAAGCAATCGCCTCATCATTAGGCGTTGATGATGTGTATTCTGAGGTCCTTCCTGGAGACAAAGAAGCAATTGTTTCTCGCCTCCAAGACGAAGGTCATAAAGTTGCCTTTGTCGGTGATGGCGTGAACGACGCTCCAGCCCTCACGAAAGCCGATATTGGTATCGCCATCGGAGCGGGTTCCGACATCGCGATCGATTCCGCTGACATCATCCTTGTGAGAAGCGATCCTCTTGATGTCGTTTCCGCGATCGAACTTAGCCACAAAGTCGTCATAAACATCAAAGAAAATCTCGGATGGGCTTTCTTCTATAACATCTTGCTCATCCCTCTAGCGGCAGGAGTGCTCTATCCATACGTCATCATGCAACCGATGTATGGATCGATCGCCATGTCGATATCATCAGTGACCGTCGTCCTCAATGCGTTGAGGCTACGTCTATTCAAAAGAAAAGCTATTAAAAAAGGAGAATGAATATGCTCAAAAAACAAATCGTCAACATTGAAGGGATGATGTGCGAAGGCTGCGCCCGTACAGTCACGAATGTCCTTTCCAAACTTCCAGGCGTCAAAAAAGTCGACGTCTCCTTCAAGAAAGGAACTGCTGTCGTTAAAGCGGAAGCCCCTCTTTCCGAAGAAGAATACCAGAAGGCCCTAGGAGAGACACATTTCAAATTCGTGTCCATCAAATAATGAAAGCAGATCCAACTAAGGTAAAACGCCAGCTTTCGATTGCCAAAGGACAGATCGAAGGCATTCAGAAAATGGTCGATGACGATGCATATTGCATCGACATTTCCAATCAGCTCATGGCCGCGATCGCCGTCCTCAAAAAGGCCAATGAGATCGTCCTTCTCGCCCACATCAAGCACTGCGTTCATGACGCGTGCTGCGAAAAAGAGCTTGATGAAAAACTAGGCGAAGTAGGGGCGCTTCTCCGTCGAATGGGCGAATAAACCATTCAAAGTATCATTACAATGTCATTTTTTAATGTGCTGTCTTGTAAAGTATCATTACAATGATATAATTTAATTGGAAAAAGAGATTGATTCCAAAGAGGCACCAAATGGCAAAAAAGACAATCTATCACGGCTCAGTAAGCATAATTGAAAAACCAGTTTTCGGTATGGGAAATCCATATAACGACTATGGTTTGGGTTTTTATTGCACCGAGAATCTTGAGCTTGCCAAAGAATGGGCCTCTTCCGACAGCGAAAAAAGCGGTTTTGCGAATAGATATGAAATAGATTTGTCAGGGCTGAAGGTCTTGGATCTTACTGACAAAGAGTATTCCATCTTGAATTGGATGGCCGTGCTTGTTAATCACAGAACCTTCAATTTGAATTCTGACATCTCAATCAAAGCAAAGGAATTTTTAACGAAGCGCTACTTCGTCGATGTCAGTCAATATGACGTGGTCATTGGCTATCGCGCAGACGACTCTTACTTCAGATTTGCTAGGGATTTTTTGAATAACACCATCTCCGTAGAGAAGCTTTCTCGAGCAATGGAATTAGGAGAACTCGGCAAGCAAATAGTCCTCATTAGTAAGAAAGCCTTTGATGCTTTGCGTTATATCGAAAGCGTTCCGGCCGAAAAACAAATCTACTATGTCAAAAGAGTTGAGAGAGACAGACAAGCAAGAGCAGCTTATAACACCGTTACCAGAGCCTCTAGCGTAGATGGAGAATACATCAACGACATCATGAGGAGAGAGGAAAAAGATGCTAATTAAAGCGTACGATAAGAATTATTTGGAAGACGTTTCAGATAATCTGGGAACGATGCTCGAATATGCTCGTGGCTGCAACTTTGACCCAAGGGTTTTTTGGGAGATGTTCGTCTCTTCGAAAGTAGCGGTTGAGATTGAGAACGGCAATCCTAAATACCTCTCCGGCTATTCCGCTTTCGATTATGTGGAAATCATCATCAATACTTCTCCGGTCTATGAAAGGAAACTCTCCGGCAAATTGATGCCCGCGGATTGCAAAGTCGAGGACGATATGTGCTACTGGTCGGGTTATGCCGTTGCAAGACTTCAATATGCAAGCGGCCTCTCTTTCTATGAGTTAAACAAATTGGTGCCAATCCAAGATGTTTTTGAGATGTACCACATTCTTCATGAGGCAGACATTCAAAAGTTCGTCGATATGGCCCTTGAGCGGATAAAAAGAAAGAAGACCGAGACCAATTTGAAGGCAATCAGGCGAGCGAGCGGACTCACTCAGCGAGAGCTTTCGGAAAGGGCAAACGTCGATCTCCGTTCAATCCAAATGTACGAACAACGCCGAAACGACATCAACAAAGCGCAAGCCGACACGCTTCATAACTTGGCAAAGGCGCTTGGTTGTAAAATTGAAGATTTGTTAGAGCGTTTCTAATTGCTTGGTGCCTATTTCGATAGTTTGGCCTGCACCTGATCATCTCATCGATATGGAGTTCTTTGATGATTTCGTATTTCTTTGAGCCTTTCTCGACTCCGTAGTAGTTGTGGTACGTCACAAAATAATCATCAACGAGTTCTTCATAGGTCGCTCCGCATAAGGCCTCAATTATACCGAAGACAAAAAAGACACGCATCTGAGTGCGTGCCTTGTTTTCGTTATTGGCGGAGAAGGAGGGATTTGAACCCTCGCTGGACTTGCGCCCACTATCAGTTTTCGAGACTAACCCCTTCAGCCGCTTGGGTACTTCTCCGGCGTGAGAAATCATAAACCACAGGTAGGCTCTTTAGCAAGAAAAGATGCACGCTTCATCAATTTGTTCCCTTTACTGCTTTTTCGCGTGCTAAAATGAAGCCGTGGTCTAAGACCACATTTTAGACATGGCAGAATTTTTCCAGAACATCGTAAACTGGCTTGCTAGCCTCGATTGGCCTCTTATTCTCAGGTTCGTCCTTTTCTTCTTGGCCAGCGCGGTGATCATCGTTCTCATCATCACCTTCCTTTTGGCAAGGAAAAGAGATGACGAGTATTTCAAGGCCATGACCTACGAAGCATCAAACATTCGCGTATACAAAATCGATAATACACTCGATGTCGTGACCTACTTCAACCTTGGCGCGATGTCCGAGAAACGTACCTGCTCCATCCAGGAGTTCTACGATTCCTTCCCAGGACATGAGCCAAACAGAATCAAGAGTTGGGTCAACGATGTCCTTGAGGGCAAACAAACAACCGATTACCTTCAGACAACCGTCTTCTTCAAGAGGTCCACGAAGAAGTTCCCGGCCTTCCTTAGAGTCGCTAAGGTTGACCCGGCAAAAGGCATCGCCCACTTAGAGAGCTATATTCTTCTCGACAAGAAGAACGGAAGGTCCGCAAGCGGCCCATCTCTCCTTCTTTCCTCTGAACGTGATTTCGTCGATTACCTTAAGGCCAACGGAACTAGCAACGGCATGACCTTCTGCTTCGCCATCAGGCCAAAAGATTATGGTTTTGCTGAGAATAATAAAGACCAAAAGCTTAGCAGATCCTTCCTTCTCAGATACCGTTTGGCCTTAGAGCCATACGTCAAAGCCCCAGCCAAACTACTCGGTGGGGGAGAGGCGGAATACATCATCGCCAACTACGACATGAACGACAACACCGAGGCCATCAGCTTCGCCCTCAAGGTCGTCAATAGTGTGACCTCCTCCCTCAAAGCGAACCGCAAACCGCATGACCCACTGTTCGAGATCAAGGTTGGTGTCGTCGCCAATAAAGACCTTCTCGGCGACGGAACCGCCATTCTCCTTGCTTCAAGGAAATGCGCGGCCAACGCCTTCGAATATCCTTCGTCCGTTTACTTCTACAAACAGGGTATCGATGACTATGCTGAGACGAGCGACACTGGCAACTACCGCAGCGAGGTTGAGCGAATCATCTACGAAAAGAAGATCCTCTACACCTATCGACCCGTCTACTCCATCGGAAGAAGACGCGTCTACGGCTTCATTGGAAGAGCGGAACCTACCGCTGACT
>JAEEWP010000020.1 GCA_016287465.1 Caryophanales bacterium
CGTAGCCTGGGGCACCCCACATCTGGCGGAAAGCAAGACGGCCAATGCGTCCGAACCCGTTAATAGCAACCTTTACTGACATATTCTTACATGTCCTCCTTATTAGACTGCGGTGTAATTATACTAGTGACGGCCCCATTATTAAAGAAAATTACAATTATTTCTTCATAGAAGAAGGGCTATAATAGAAAAGAAGTTAGATAGTCACTTAATAATTGAAAAAGACCTCTTCCGAAACAGAGAAGAGAGTGTTCAAACTTTTTTTACTGAAAATGCAAATTTTTATGAACAATTTGCTATTGAGTGTCTATAATAACTCGTCCGTTTAAGGAGAACACCACATGAAAAGAAACATTGGTACCATGTCGATCGGTGTCCGTTGCCCAATCATCAGAGAGGGCGATGACCTCGCCAAAATCGTCGTCGACAGCGTTTTAGCCGCGAGCAAGGAAGACAATCTTCCTATCGAGGATAAAGACATCATCGCCGTCACTGAATCCGTCTTGGCGCGTGCCCAAGGCAACTATGCGAATGTCACTGACATCGCGGATGACATCCAAAACATCTTCGGAGGAAAGAAACACGTCGGTGTCGTCTTCCCAATCCTCTCAAGAAACCGCTTCAGCCTCCTTTTAAAAGGTATCGCGCGTGGAGCGAGCAAAGTTACCATCGTCCTTAGCTATCCAAGCGATGAGGTCGGAAATGGCCTTATCAGCCTCGACCTTCTCGATGAGAAGAACGTCGACCCATTCAAGGATGTCTTCACTCTTGAAGAATGGAGGAAGCTCTTCGGTATCATCCACCACCCATTTACCGGCATGGATTACCCAGGCTACTACAAAGAATTCGTTGAGGCCGAAGGTGCCGAATGCGAGATCATCCTCGCAAACGACCCACGTGCCGTCCTCAAATACACAAAGAATGTCATCGCCGCTGACATCCACACCGCCCCAAGAACCATCAGGCTCATCAAGAAGGCCAGCGCTGAGAAGGTCGTCGGACTCTCCGACATCCTCGCTCACAGCGTCAATGGTTCCGGCTATAACAGCGAACACGGCTTACTTGGTTCCAACAAAGCCGACGAAGACAGAGTCAAGCTCTTCCCACGCGATGGCATGCCATTCGTCATGAAAGTCCAGGAAGAGATCAAGAAGCTCACCGGCAAGACCGTCGAAGTCATGGTCTATGGCGATGGCGCCTTCAAGGATCCAATCGGCGGAATCTGGGAACTCGCTGACCCAGTGGTCTCCCCATTCCACACCCCATTCCTTGACAGAACTCCAAACGAGCTCAAACTCAAATACCTTGCTGATGGCAAGTACAAAGATCTCTCTGGTGAGGCCTTAAGCGAAGCAATCGCCGCCGACATCAAAGAAAAAGACGCCAACCTCTTCGGCAAGATGACCTCTGAGGGCACCACTCCTCGTAAGTACGCTGACCTCATCGGTTCCCTCTGTGACCTCACTTCCGGTTCTGGCGACAAAGGAACCCCAATCGTCTGGATCAGAGGCTACTTCGATAACATGACTTCCGGCAACTAAGCCTAAGAAGAAAAACAAAACGGCATCTCATGGTGCCGTTTTTTCATTCGATGTATTTGTCTGCTTCCTCTAGGGAATTAAGAATCAAGGCTTTCGAACCATCTTCTAGGACTTTTCTTGTTTGGTGGCCCCTGGCGATGAGAATCGTTTTCGCCCCTACTTCTTTGGCCACTTCATCATCATGGAGAGTGTCCCCAATAAAGACGGTTTTTGCGGGATCCGTATGGGTTTTGCTGAAGAAATCTTTGGCAATTCCCACTTTACTTGAGGCGTATTCGTCGCTGATGCCAAGGATATGATCGAAATATCCTTCAATGCCAAGCATCTTGATTTGGTAAAGGAGTTCAACTTGTTTTGTGGCGCTTAAGCAGATTAGGCTCTTCTTCCCCTTGTGCTTATTTAAGAAAGCGAGAAGATCAGGGAAGACTTTGACGAGGCCAAAATTCTCCCTATATCTTTCGACGAAGAATTTCGCGAGTTCGGCAAAGTCATCTTTCCCTTCTGGGGGAAGGACGAAACCAACCTTCTTGTAATATTCGAACACAGGAAAAGTGAAATACGTTCGGTATTCCTCAAGGGTCACCGTCTTATGTCCTTGCATGGTTAGCATTTCGTTCAAGACGTCTTTGGTATACCAAGCATCATCGATGATGGTCCCGTTGAAGTCGAGGATTATCGTGTCGCAAGAATACTTCTTTGCCATATCTTCTACTGCAAAAGCGTTTCAATAGAAACGACACCTTTGAAAAGCTCTTCGAGAGTCGTTCCTAAAGCCGCAGCCAAACGGCTTAAAACAAGGACGCTGGCATTCCTTTTTCCTAACTCAAGTTCAGAGAGATAGCTCTTCGCCATATCGGCATCAGCGGCAAGCTCAACCTGGGAAAGGCCTTTTTCCTTTCTGAGGAAAGCGATACGGCGGCCAAGCTGCCAAAGGACATCGTTCTTATTTGCCATTCTTTAGTTCCTCCGCATGGGTGTGAACATACCTAAGAAGGTGATTGACGTTGCTTTTGGATATCTCGGTATTGAGCTCTTCGCTTAAGAGTTTGGAGAGCTCATCTAAAGATGCGTCTGGGTTTTTCACTCTTAATTCCATTAAGGCTAAGAGTTTTGGATTAGAGATATTCTCTTTGCCTTCTTTCTCAAAGAGGTAATTGATTTCTTCGATCTGACGTTTGGAGGCAAGGACCACTCTTCCGTAGTTCGCAGTATCAAGGTTGCTGAGTCTATTGCCGATGCTAGAGAAGTCACGGCTGATACGAACATCCTCGAAAGCGAGGCACTGATCCTTCGCGCCCATGAGGACTAAGAAGTCGCTGATCTCGTCTCCCCTCTTAAGATAGAGAACGAATTGGTTCCTTCTTTTGCTTAACTTGCAAGAGAAAGGATGAGGCTGATATTTGGACCAGATTTTTAATAAAAACTTTGCAAATCCTTCATCTTTTACGCAAATCTCAAGGTGATATGAGCGGGATGCAGGGTTATTGACGGAACCTCCTGCGAGGAAAGCTCCTGTTAGATAAGCGGCAACATCTTCGGATGAGGAGATAACGTTCTTTGGTTTCTCAGGGTTGAAGAAATCGACCTCAAGGTCTTCGAGGATCTTGCCCGCCTCATCATCGACGATGACGTGATAGACCATCCTCTTAAGGAAACCTGCGCTTCTGGTGTAGGCGAATCTGACGTCAACGCCATAAAGCTCATGGAGATATTGGTAGACGCATTTGGCGATAGCGCTGTTCTCGCTAGAAAGCTCAAGGCCTTCTTGCTTGCCTCTGATTCTTAGATATCCATTGATGCGGACAAACGAAGAAAGAAGCGCCTTCTTCTCAGAGACCGATCTCTCGGCTTTGGCGCTTTCTTCCTTCACAAGCCTAGCGAAGGAGATGGATTCATGAGCGGCCACTAATTGGCCTCCTCATTGCGGCTAAGTTCACGGTGCGTGATGGTGCACTTGTATTTGTCTTTGTAGTGATCGTATAGGGTTTGGGCGATATAGACGGAACGGTGTTGTCCTCCCGTGCAGCCGATGTTGATGGAAACATAGCCTTTCCCCTGCTTCATCATCTCTTCAAAGAAGAGGTCAAGGTTGGAATATAGGCCATTAAGGAACTTCTCGGTGACTTCGCTCTTCTCAAGATACTCTTTGATAGGCTCATCTAAGCCCGTGAGAGGACGGAGTTCCTTAACCCAATATGGGTTAGGAAGAAGTCTCGCATCGATGACGATTTCGCTGTCTCTTGGAAGACCATATTTGAAGCCGAAGGAAGAGAAGAAGATGAAGAGCTTCGATTTCTCTTCTCCGATGATGGTTCCGGCATAAGCACGGAAGTATTTCTCACTCATCGAGGTGGTGTCGATATAAATATCGAAAAGAGGCCTTAGCTTATCCATGATTGAGCGGTCGTTGGCAATCGCTTCCTCTAGGGTTAAGCCACGAGGCTGCATTGGGTGGATGTGACGGGTAAGGCGGAAACGGGACATAAGCCCATCGAAAGAGCAATCAAGGCCCCAGGTCTTTAGCTCAACGCCTTCCTGGTTCTTGATGATGTTATAGATTCTCTCGAATTTGTCTAAGTTGACGAAAAGGGCGACCTTTCCGTATGTCTGAGGATCGTTTTTGAAAACATCGACGAGGGATTCCGCCAAAGAGGAAGGAATCTGCTCAACGATGTAGTAGCCTAAAGACTCCGCCACGGAAGCGACGGTCGTTTTGCCAGCGCCTGAGCAACCGGTAACGAGAAGAAGCTTGATCTTTTCCTCAGCCATTATTTCTTCGCCTTTCGCACATATTGTACCGCGCTTGTGGCCGCGATGGCGCCATCTGATGCTGCGGTAACGACCTGACGTAACGTTTTGTCGACGATGTCCCCTGCTGCGTATAAGCCTTCGCAAGAGGAAGCCATGTTGGCATCGACCTTGATGAATCCCCTATTGCTTTCGAGTCCTAATGGGGAAAGGAAAGCGGATGCGCTCTTCTCTCCGAAGAGAGGGAAAACGACATCGGTTTTGATTTCGAAAACCCCGTCTTTTCCTTCGCATTCAATGGAAGATAAGGCGGATTCGCCAATGATTTTTGAAATTTTGGTGCCAGTAAGAAGGGTGACGTTATCCTTAGCAAGAAGTGAATCAAGCATCATCTTCTCACCTTCGTATTCTTCTTCTGGGGTGATGAGGTAAAGCTTGCCGACAATGGCCTGGAGATAGAGAGCCTCCTCTAAAGCCTGGAAGCCTTTGCCATATATGACGGCGGTCTTGCCTCTATAAAGAGGGCCATCGCAAGTAGCGCAATAAGAAACGCCTTTTCCGAAGAGATCTTTCTCTCCTGGGATGGTTGGAACGTTGGATAAGCCAGTCGCAACGATGATTGCTAATGACGAATAGGTTTCGTCTTCTGTGGCGACGATGAAACGACCATCTTCTTTGTGGACGTTTTTGACTTCACCATAGGTGGATGAGACGCCAAGTGATTCGGTGCTCTTAAGAAGAGACATGGCGAGATCGAAGCCGTTGGCGTTTGGGATGCCTGGGTAATTGCCGACTTCGTGGATGTTGAGGAGCTTTCCGCCTGGGGCAGATTTCTCTAGCCAGACGAAAGAGGCATTGGCTCTAGCCAAATAGAGAGCGGCCGATATACCGGCTGGACCAGCTCCGATGATAAGGATGTCAGTGTTAACCATCTTTATTCAGCCCGCGTTTCTAACGCTTCCTCCTTTTTGATTTTATCGAAATGCATTTCAGCAAAAATCGGCATTAATGATAAGGCCGCTCCCAATATGGCGAAGGCGATCATTAAGAAGAAGCCATATGAGAGGTTGACGTACTGTCCATTGGCTTCGATCGTGTTTTGGCCAAAGATCATAAGAACGGCGGAGATTCCCGCAAGAGACATGCCTCCGATTGAGAAGTATCTCGCGAGTTTCTCTTTGCCTTCTTTCTTCGAGAAGACGAACACAAGGATGAAACAAATCAAAGAAAGGGCAAGAAGGGCATACGCAACGATGTAAATAGGCGTCTTGGCCATAACCTCAAACCCAGTGAATGGGGTGACTATTCCACTGCCATCTTTCTCGGTCGATAAAGAAACGCTCTGGAGAAGAGGGAAAAGAAGGGTCGATAGAATGACGATCGATGACCAAAGAGGAGTCAATCCCTTGTCTTTCTTGGCCTTGATAGCCTCATATAAATGTGAACATAAGATGCCACCTACGCCGGTGATGATGTAAATAAGGGAATTTGAGATACTCCAGCTGTTGTCAGAACCCATGTTGAAGTTAGAGTCTCTCATCGGCTCAAGGATGATGCGGACAAGTCCGTACCAGATGAAATAAGCGAAGAGCAAATCGCCTGGGGCAAGTTTCTTCTTAAGAAGGGCTTTCACGCCATAAGCGATGATGAAATATCCTCCAAGGTTGAGAAGAGCCTCAATGAGGAAGAGAGGAACGTGGATCATGCCATCCGCCAAAGCGGTTCCATTGTTGTTGAGGTTCATTTGCTGAAGGACATATGAAGGAAGGATATTCCATAAGCCTTCCACTTTGACGGTTTGGCCATAGACTTCGACATTGGCGAAGTTGCCAAGTCTTCCTAAAGCCTGAGCAAGAAGAATGGTTGGGACAGCGATATCGAAAGCGGATCTCCAATCAATCTCTTTGTGTTCGTGAGTAAACCATAAGCCACCGACAATGACGCCAAGGAAGACGCCACCGAGAACGGTTAAGCCACCATTCCAGATTTCGAAGACACGGTGGAACGGTTCATTAGCGAATTCTCTGGTCCAGTTTCCGACGACGTACCAAATACGTGCGCCAATGATGCCAGAGACGAATCCGAATATTAAAGTCGTGGCGAAAAGGTCGCGTTTTTTGAATTTCTTGTTCAAACGATAATCGGTTACAAAGTAGGAGATGCCGGCACCACTAAGGATGAAGATGGCGTAGAAAGCGATCTTGAGGCCCTCGAATGACCCTTTGCTAAAAGCGTTGAACACCCCCACTCCATCGCCGATATAGATACCGGATGGGAGAGGATATGAAATATATGCTCCGAAAGCGTCCGTCCAGACGAAGAAGAGGATGACGGATGGGGCAATCGCTCCAAGCATCGCCCACTTGAAGAACTTCTTCTCGAAGTCGGCGAGTTTTCTCTTGGCCATGACGACAGAGAAAGAAGTCCAAAGGGTAGCAAAGGAAGCTCCGAAGAAGAATCCTCCGAGGATGGCTTTGAGGTAATTGCCAATATAGCTGACTGATCTACCCGCCAAAGCGCCTTTCTCAAATTCGACGATTTCTTTCCAAGCAGGATTGAACTCGAAAGCGGAGGCAAGCATGCCAGCAAGGCCAAGGCCCACTGCGACAACACCAACAACAAAGTTGATCCAATCTTTCTTCGTGAAAGCGTCCGTCAATGGGTCTTTGTTGAAACGGACGAAGTTATAGATGAGGAAGGCAATTCCTCCAATTAGGAGGAGGCCTCCGATGATTAACAATGCGAATGACATAGGACTATCTTACTCTAATTGACCTTTCTTTGCTGCCTCTTGAAGGACATCCTTCAAGTATTGGCCCGTATATGAGCCTTTGACTTTGGCGACTTCCTCAGGAGTGCCTTTGGCGATGATCGTGCCTCCGGCGTTTCCGCCTTCAGGGCCGATATCGATGATATAGTCGGCACACTTAATGACATCGAGGTTGTGCTCAATCACGATGACGGTGTCACCATGACTGACGATGCTTTGAAGGACCTTGATGAGGCGCTTCACGTCATCCGTATGGAGACCGGTTGTCGGCTCATCGAGGATATAGACGGTTTTGCCAGTCGGACGCTTCTGAAGCTCATAGGCGAGCTTGACGCGTTGCGCCTCTCCACCACTAAGGGTTGTGGCAGGCTGACCGAGTTTAATATATCCAAGGCCTACATCGTATAGGGTTTTAATTTTGTGGGCGATTTGTGGGCGATTTTCGAAAAATTTCACGGCTTCTTCGATGCGCATGTCGAGAACATCATAGATATTCTTGCCTTTATAGACGCATTCAAGGGTCTCGTGGTTATAACGCATGCCGTTGCATTCGTCGCACTTAACATAGACGTCTGGAAGGAAGTTCATCGGGACGTAGACGACGCCAGCGCCTTGGCACTTCTCGCAACGCCCGCCTCCGACATTGAAGGAGAACCTTCCTTTGTCGAAGCCCCTTGCTCTCGCTTCTGGGGTTTCCGCGAAGAGAGCGCGAATGTCATCGAACACCTTCGTGTATGTGGCTGGGTTGCTTCTTGGGGTTCTGCCGATTGGCTCTTGGTCGACGATGACGACTTTGTCGACATTCTCTAAACCTATAGCCTCCTTGTATTCGCCAGGAAGCTCATCGCTCTTATTGATGGTTTTCTGAAGGATCTTCGAAAGGGTTTGGTTCACAAGGGAGCTCTTGCCTGAGCCAGAGACGCCTGTGACGACGGTGAATGTTCCCAAAGGGAAATCGACTGTGATGTTCTTGAGGTTATGGCATTTGCAACCCTTTAGGGTGATCTTCTTGCCATTGCCTTTTCTTCTTTCCTTAGGAACGGCGATGTATTTTCTGCCAGCGAGATAATCGCCGGTGATGGATTCTTTGGTGTTCTCAATATCTTCAAGCGAACCTGTTGCGACCACTTTGCCACCATGGACACCGGCACCTGGGCCAATGTCGACGATGAAGTCAGCGTTCCTCATGGTCTCTTCGTCATGTTCGACAACGATAAGAGTGTTTCCAAGATCTCTCATTTCTTTCATCGTCTTGATGAGTTTGGCGTTGTCTCTTTGGTGAAGACCGATTGAAGGCTCATCAAGGACATATAAAACTCCAGAGAGTCTTGAGCCGATTTGAGTGGCTAATCTGATACGCTGAGCCTCTCCACCGCTTAAAGACATCGCAAGACGGTCGAGGGTCAAGTAATTGAGGCCAACATCAACAAGGAAGGCGGCTCTGTTATGGATTTCTTTGAGAACGAGGTTAGCGATTTGCTTCTCGGTCTCATTGAGTTTCTTATTCGTGTCATCAACCCAGTCGACGAGTTTGTCGATAGTGAGACAGGTTACTTCGTAAATATTGAGACCATTGATTCTGACCGATAAAGCGGCTTCATTGAGCCTTTGTCCATGACAGGTCTCGCATTCGGAATCACGCATGAAGGATTCATAGAAAGGCATCATCCATTTGGATGTGGTTTCCTGATACCTTCTCTCGATCATCGTTTTGACGCCTTCGATGAAACCTTTTCGATGAGAGACGTTTCCGGTATTTGATCTAAGGGTGTAACTGATTTCTTTGTCGCTTCCGATGAAGATGATCTTCTTCTCTTTCTCGGTGAACTCGCATAATGGCTTATTCATATCGATGCCATAGGTTTCGCAGAGGATTTTGAAGGTCTGCCACTCAAGAAGGTTGGAGCCAACCTGATTCTTGAAGTAACGGAGACCGCCTTTGTTGATTGAGAGTTTTGGGTCAGGGATCATAAGGTCCTCGGCCACACTTCTCTTGAGGCCAACGCCATGGCAATCAGGGCAAGAGCCTAATGGAGCGTTGAAAGAGAAAAGACGAGGCTCGATCTTCGGGATGCTGAATCCGCATTCTGGGCAGGTATGATTGCTTGAGATGAGCTTCTCTTCTTTGTCGGTATGGATGAGAAGATAGCCATCGCTCCAATTGAGGGCAAGCTCAACGTCTTCCGCCACTCTTGAGCGGATGTCGTCTTTGACGACAAGACGGTCGATGACGATATCGATGTCATGACGCTTGTTCTTCTCAAGCTCAGGGACTTCTTCGATGAGATAGAACTCACCATCAACTCTTAATCTGGCAAAACCTGCGGCCTTTAATTTATCGAGGGTGGCTTTATGGGTTCCTTTCTCGTGCCTGACCACTGGGGAAAGGATTTGGAGTTTGGTTCCGTTTTCGTATCTAAGGATAGCTTCGGTCATCGAGGAAGGAGACTGGGCCACGATCGGTTTATGGTGATGAGGGCAATATGGAACGCCGATACGACCAAAAAGGAGACGGAGGAAATCATATATCTCAGTGACGGTTCCTACGGTTGAACGAGGGTTATGGGAAGTCGTCTTCTGATCGATTGAGATGGCTGGGGAAAGACCTTCGATTGCATCGACATCAGGTTTGTCTACTCCACCGAGGAATTGTCTTGCGTATGGCGAAAGGGATTCGACGTATCTTCTTTGCCCTTCGGCATAGATCGTTTCGAATGCGAGAGTCGATTTGCCAGAACCGCTTACGCCAGTGAAGACGGTAAGGGTTTCTTTAGGCATCTCGAGGTCAATGTTCTTGAGATTGTTCTCTCTAGCCCCTTTTACGAAAATGTGTTTGCGTGTATCCATAGCAAGCAAATTATAGGAAATTCAGAGGCAAGACGAAACAAAAACACCCTAATATTTCTTTTTGCAAAAGAAAAACTTGGCCCTAACTAGATTATTTGAGGGCGTCCTATATAATGTTTCGAAGCGGGACGTAGCACAGCTTGGTAGTGCACTACCTTGGGGTGGTAGGGGTCGTGAGTTCAAATCTCATCGTTCCGACCAATTACAAAAAATACCTTGGTTTTGCCAAGGCTTTTTTATATTTTGCCGATAATTATGATGCGTAGAGATATATGTCTATGACACCGCAATAGGTCGAAAGACCATCTTGGCAATTGTTGATGTCAAACATCGGATAATCGGAACCAATCCAGCGTGTGCGAACATCAATGCTATTTAAACGATAAGCATCGAAATACCACGTTCCACCACATGCCTTGTTAGAAGGCAAACCGCGATAAGTTCCACTATCAGGCATTCCTAAAATGAATAAAACGTCGTCGAAACTCATTCCCATTTCGATGGACAGCACTCTTTCAAGCGACGGAACATGTTGCCTCCTTTGTCTTGGAGAATTATTTATATAAGGCTGACCGAAATAATCGCTGAAGGCTTTTTCGTCATATTCGTCATAAGAAGTCACTTGCCATACGCCTTTCGAATCCTTTTCGACATTAACGTTCACATAAGAATCAGATGAGATGACATAAGACAAACAAGACGCGTCGTATCTCCCCCTGAAGGAAGGCGTGCCAATGATATCCAACGCATCGAAAAGAGAAAGATTCGCTATCTTTGAGAAATCAGAGAGGCTCGTCTTCTTTTTCGCATATGACTTGTGAAGAGAGATCTTTTCGCCATCAACCACATAAACATGGTCTTTCTCCCCACCTTTTATAAAACGAAGATCCTCGAAGTCCATGCAAAGGTTCTCTTCCAGGAATTGTTCGGTAACATTTGGATCATCGAAAGGATCGGCGTACACGACAGAAGATTCAATAGACGAAGCTTCTTCGGTTTGAACGCACCCAGAAACCACTGCTAGAGCGGAAAGGAACAACAAACTGACATTAAAGGATTTGGTTTTCATCTTTATACAAAACTCACACTATGATCATCGAAGTCTTCCGGTTCATGCTCATTGAAATTCAGTCTAAAAACTCCCCAATAGCAAGGGACTTCGACTGTCTTCTTGTTCTTTTCTATCTTTCTCGTTTGGGAATAATCGTCCCTTTCAAAAATGGATGGGTCGAAAAACGGACATCCCTCATATTCATACCATCTGGTAACATGGAACGATCCTCCAGAAGAAATGCCCCAACAAGCAACCTGAGCATTGTTATCAGAATACCTGCAAGGCCTTCCCAATATTGAAAAAACATCATTGATGTACATACCCATCTTGATCTTTTTGCATCTCTCAAGACTTGGTTTGTATTTAGTCGTTTCGTCAATATAATCCCATAAGTTGTAAGAGCAATCTCTTTCGGAAACCATCGCTACCGTCCATTCGGATTCGGTGTTAAGGGACAAAGACAACGCCCTCTCGATTCCGTCTTTGCATAGATATGAGACGGAATGGTCTTTCTCAAGTCCTCTAAAAGAAGGTATTCCGATCTTCTGGATGGCCTTGAAGAAAGGCTCTCCAATTACATCGTCGAAGTTGCTCTCATCGAACTTGACCTTAGGGCAGGTGACGTGTTCCGTGATTTTGTCGTCCTTGACTCTGAAGGCATGGTCTTTTTCCTCGCCTCTTGCGAAATACATGTCCTCAAAGACCATGCAGCCATCGGCTTCAAGAGAGGCGGTCGTTAAATCCGGTGAATCATATTTATCCGCCTTAACTGAAATCTCGGCGGAGTTATCTTCTGGCGTTATTTGGCAAGATGAAAGAGAAGCCAGAAAGAGAGGCAGCATGATGAGCTTTCTGATTCTATGGGTTGCCATAGCCTAATTATAAAGGGTTTTGAAAAGCCTTGGGAAATATATGAGATTCCTTATCTCATAGAGTGTGGCGTTTTCTTCTTCAAAACCTCAATGTGCAATAAAAAACACCTTGGTTTTGCCAAGGTTTTTTTGTTTTTTTAGCTTATTTTGAGGATAAGAGCATGATGAGCCTCATCTTCTCTTCCGAGGAGAGGTTTTCCTTGCTCTCGATAATCCTTTTCTCAAGGTCGCGGAA
Source organism: Caryophanales bacterium (assembly GCA_016287465.1). Classification (GTDB taxonomy): domain Bacteria; phylum Bacillota_I; class Bacilli_A; order RFN20; family CAG-826; genus UBA4951. Next base: position 12,068 of record JAEEWP010000020.1, read on the forward strand.
GACACTTTCATCGTCTCTCTTTATTCCTAATAAATAGTCGGAGGTCGTCCCTAGGGCTTTGGCCAAAAGGACCACCGCTTCAGAATGCGGAAGCCTTGAACCACTAAGGTACTTGCAGACGCTAGCCTCAGTGAGCCCGCTTCTCTTAGCGAGCTCCCTTTGGGTCATCCCCTGCTCCTTCATGAGAGCCTTAACGCGATGATGTAGTTTCTCTTCCATGCTTGCCAAAAGTATAAATCGTTTTGTTATTTTGGAAAACAGAACAAAGAAAAAAGAGGAGGTCTTTCGACCCCCTCGATTTTGTTTGTTTCGGATTAGAGACCGAACTTCTTGATGGCAGCCCAACGATCCTGAGCGTACTTCTCACACTTGGTAAGGAGTTCTTCAGCATGTTCTGGGTTGGCAACTGGGAGCTGGGAGAAACGGGTCTCGAGCATTAAGAAGTCACGGAACTTGGTCCAATCTGGCTCTTTGCAGTCGAGCTGTAAGCCAGGTTTGCCTTCCTTAACAAGACGTGGGTCATAACGGAAGGTGGTGAAGTAACCGCATTCGACGGCTCTCTTCTCTTCGCCGATGGAGTTGATAAGTCCGCCTTTGATGTGCTGCTCGGCGCATGGGCAGTAGCAGATGACAAGGGATGGACCATTGTAGCTCTCGGCTTCCTTGAGGGCCTGGATGGCCTTCATTGGGTTGGAGCCAAGGGCGATCTGGGCGACATAGACGTGTCCATAGGACATGGCCATGAGAGCGAGGTTCTTCTTGGCTTCTTTCTTACCGGAAGCGGTGAACTTGTTGATGGAACCGGTCTGGGAGGACTTGGAAGCCTGACCGCCGGTGTTGGAGTAAACCTCAGTGTCGAGGACAAGGACGTTGACGTCGGCTTCGTTGGCAAGGACGTGATCGAGTCCGCCATAGCCGATATCGAAGGACCAGCCGTCACCACCGATGATCCAAACTGATTTGTCAACGAGGTCACGGTAGTAGTTCTTGAGTTCTTTGACGGCTTCGTCTTTGGAAGCTTCGACGGCTTTGATGAGGTCTTCGACAAGAGCGCGCTGAGCAAGTCTGTCTTTGCCTTCAAGGGCAGCGACGTACTTGGTGGCGAGTTCTTTGAGTTCTGGTTCGACGTTAGCTTCGATAGCGGCTTTGAGGATGCGGATGACCTGGCTGACTTTGTAGTCAGAGGCGATTCTCATACCGAAGCCGTATTCGGCGTTGTCTTCGAATAAGCTGTTGGCCCAGGCAACACCCTCGCCGTGTTCGTCTTTGACGAATGGGGTGAGTGGGGTGGAACCACAGTAGATGGAGCTGCAGCCGGTGGCGTTGGCGACTAACATGTCGCGGCCGAAGAGCTGGCTGAGTAAGCGGTAGTATGGAGCTTCACCACAGCCTGCGCAAGCGCCGGAGACTTCCATGTATGGACGGAGGAAGCTGACGCCTTTGACGGTGCTGGTTGGGAAGATGTCACCTTTTGGTGAGCAATGATAGTAGAGATAGTCGGCACCAGCCTGTTCAGCGAACTGACCTTTGGCCTCGACCATGGTAAGAGCGTACTTGTCGGTACCCATCTTCTTGGCGGTCTGGTTGGCCATACATTCAGCGACGCAAAGTCCGCAGCCGACACAGTTCATGGTTGAGATCTGGATGCGGTATTTGAGGGACTGATCGGCGGTCTTTGGAAGACCCATGACTGGCTTGACGCCGTTCTTGACGATCTCTGGGGCACCTTCGAGCTCTTTCTCATTGATGAGATATGGGCGGATGGTGGCGTGAGGGCAAACGAAGGCACACTGGTTGCATTCGATACAGTTGGCTGGGTTCCAAAGTGGGACTCTGTCAGCGATGGCTCTCTTCTGTCTGAAAGTGATGTTGGCGTTCATGGTGCCATCGAGGAGCTCGTACTTGGTGAATTCGCTCGTTGGGAGCTCATCGCCATCAAGACGATCGATGGTGCCGATGTATTCGTCGTAGTAGGTATCGCCGGTATCCTCGGCAGCGACCTTGGTGGCTGGGAGGTTGATCCATTCTGGCTTGATCTCGACTTTGCGGAGGCCAGCTGGGCCAGCGTCGATGGCGTCGTAGTTGTTCTTGACGATATCCATACCCTTCTTGGCGTAGGTCTTCTCAACGAACTTCTTCATCCATTTCTCAGCCTCTTCGTAAGGCATGATTTTTGGTGAGAGTTTGAAGAAGGCGGCCTGGAGGGTTGTGTTGGTGTGACGGCCCATGTGGCATTCGGCGGCAAGCTTGTTGGCGTCGATGACATAGAAGTTGGCTTTCTTCTCGGCAAGGAGATGCTTCATGCGGTTTGGCATGGCTCTTTCGAGAGCGGCATCGTCCATATCGGTGTTAAGAAGGAAGGTACCACCAACCTTAAGGTTGTTGATGATATCGAACTTGAAGATATAGGTGTCAAGGGAGCAGGAGATGAAGTCAGCGTTCTTGACGTAGTATTCGCTGTGGATTGGGCTCTTTCCGAAACGGAGGTGGGAACGGGTGGTTCCGCCAGCCTTACGGGAGTCATATTGGAAGTAAGCCTGAGCATACTGGCCAGTGGCGTCGCCGATGATCTTGATGGAGCTCTTGTTGGCGGAGACGGTACCATCGGAACCTAAGCCATAGAATAAGCACTCGGTGCAGTCGTGTTCGATCTTGAAGGACTCATCGACTGGGATGGAGAGGTTGGTAACATCGTCTTTGATACCGACGGTGAAGCTGGTCCAGTTCTTCTCAGCGTTAAGGAAGTCATAGATGGACTTGACGTCTTTTGGCTGGGTGTCTTTGGAGGAAAGACCATAACGGCCACCGATGACGGTGTCGATATGACGGCCTTCCTGGGCAAGGGCAGCGAGGACATCAAGGTAGAGAGGCTCGCCTTCGGCGCCGTTTTCCTTGGTTCTATCAAGGACGGCGATCTTCTTGACGGAAGCTGGGATGGCTTTGACAAGAAGCTTGGCGTTGAATGGGCGGTAGAGATGGACTTTGACAAGACCGACCTTCTCGCCTTTGGCATTCAAAGCGTCGACGACTTCGCCAGCGGTCTCGGTAACGGAACCCATGGCGATGATGATGCGCTCGGCGTTTGGATCGCCATAGTAGCAGAATGGGTGATATTCACGACCGGTGAGACGGCTTGCTTCAGCGAAATACTTCTCAACGATTGGGGTGATTTCATTGAAGTGCTGGTTCTGGGCTTCACGGGCCTGGAAGTAGATATCGTCATTCTCGGCGCCACCGCGGGTGACTGGGTGGGTGTGTGGGTTAAGAGCGCGGGCTCTGAACTCCTCGACCTTGTCCATGCGAAGGAGCTTCTTCCACTCCTCTTTGTCGACGAACTCGACGTTCTGGACTTCGTGGGAGGTACGGAAACCATCGAAGAAGTGCATGACAGGGGTCTGGGCCTCAATGGCAACAAGGTGGGCGACTGGGGCAAGATCGGCGATCTCCTGGACGGAACCGGAGCAGATCATGGTCATGCCGGTCTGGCGGCAGGCATAGATGTCAGCGTGGTCGCCGAAGATCGAAAGGGCGCGGGTGGCTAAGCTTCTGGCTGAGACATGGAGGACAGCTGGAAGGAGCTCACCAACCCATTTGTAGAGGTTTGGGATCATGAGAAGCAAACCTTGGGAGGCGGTGAAGGTGGTTGCTAAGGCACCAGCCTGGAGGGCGCCGTGGACGGCACCGGAAGCACCGGCTTCGCTTTGCATCTCAACGACTTTGACTGGGGAGCCAAAGAAGTTCTTCTCTCCTTTTGAGGAAATGGCGTCGACATTTTCGGCCATTGGAGACGAAGGGGTGATTGGATAGATGGCTGCGACTTCAGTGAAGTAGTAGCTTTCCATAGAGGCAGCGGTGTTGCCGTCTACGGATTTGAAGGTCTTTTTGATTTCAGACATTAAAAGAAACTCTCCTTTGTTCGTCAATAAGTATATTACTTATTAACTAACTTCCAAAGAACATTTGAGGAGTGCTTAACAATTGTCTTGTGGCCACCAAAGAAAAAACCGCACGGGGCGGTTTCTTATTTCTTGGTTTTCTTCTTCGTAACCTTTTTGGCCTTCTTTTTCGGTTTGCGTCTCGCTTGCTCTTCTTTGACAAGCTTAGAAAGGACGTAAAGGTCGTGGTCGCTAAGGGAAGCGCTTGGGGAGATGAGACCTCCAGGGCCTGCCATCCTCTTATATACGAAGTCACCGATTGAGGCGTACTCAGCGAGTTCCTCTTTCTTGGCCACTTCTCTTTTTGGTTTTGGTTCGGCTGGTTTCTTTTCCTTAACGGTCTCTAGCTTCTCAAGATATTCCTTGATGGCAGGGATGAGGTCATTCATGTTAATCGAGGAATCCATAAGGATGAAAGGCTCGAACATGATGAGGTCGTCCGCCAAAACATCAGGGTATACCCCTACCCACTTGGAAAGCATATCCAAGGTGACGTATTTCTTGTTCTTCTTCTCAAGAACGGAAAGAGTTCGCTTGAGGCGATAAAGATCAGGTTTCTTTTCCATATACCTTATTGTAGCGATGAAGAATGTAAAAAGGAAAGGCGGATTGAATTAACGAGTTTCTTCAGCGATCTCACCGAAGGAGGCGTTACGCTTGTACTTCTCTTTGTCTTTCTTCATTTCTTCAAATTCGGACAAAGCCTCCTTGGTGATTTCATTTGGCACTTCAAGGCGGATTTCAAAAGGAATCCTCTTTTCACGCACGCACTGCTGAAGGAATAAAGAAATAGCCGTCGATAGGTCGAGACCAAATTCAGAGAACAAGGCAATCGATTTCTCTTTGAGCTTCGGATCAATGGAAATGTTTGTGCTTACTTTAGCCATGCTGATACCTCCAATCACAAGTTAACAGGTTATGCTCATATTATCGACATGGCAAGACAATAAGTTAATCCTAATTAAATAAATAAGAAAAACAAAAAGAATATAAACCGTAGCAAAACAAATTGAAACTATCGTAATAGCGCTTACATTTGAATTTGTAAGCCCTTTCTTTTACAAAAAAGCGCAAAAATACTTATTGACTTTTTTATTTTTTTCGCTTGTTTCAGAACCCTTATGAAAGCGCTTGCAAAGGTTATTTTCCTATAGTAAATTGAAGTCACAAATGAGGTGCATAAACCATGAGAATGTTTGATCTAAAAGGCGTTGTTTTAAGTTTGTCAACGCCGAGCATCAATAGCATGCTTAATTCGATCGAGATGTACAAAGGTAAAACATCCGGCGTTGACAAACTTGAGAAAGTCGAGCTTTTGCGTAACATTGCCCGAAGGTTTGGAGCGGTCTCCAGCTGTGCGGTGGGCAATGTTTTTATTTCAACCCAGCAAGAGAAAGACTTATTCGTCCGTGGAAAGCCTGCCACGAACTTCCAGACCCACATGGTCCTTGGCTACGCTGAGGCGATCGACCTCATCGACAAGAACTACAAGTTCCAGCCGATGGACATGAAATTCATCAGTGACCTCCACTACTACATGTATAAAGGTTACAACCCAGAGCTCGGCGGCCATCTTAAGAAAGAGCAGAACTACATTATGGAAGCCAAGCCAGATGGCAAGTTCGATAGCATCTTCACCCCAGCTGCCCCAGAGGAAGCCCACCAGTTGCTCGATTCCCTTATCTATCAGTTCAACATGTGCGCGGAAGATGAAGAGGTTAATAAACTCCTTCTCACCGCCGTCTTCCTCCTCGACTTCATGTGCATTCATCCTTACCAGCACGCGAATGGCAGATTATCGAGACTCCTTCTCCACTTCTGCTTGAAGAAGTTCGGATACAAGGTCGATGACTATTACGCCATCTCCTACCTCGTCGAGAAGCAGATCAGCGATTACATCGCCGTCTTCAAAGAATCGACTCAAGGTTGGGAAGACATGCAGAACAACTACGAGCCATACTGCGAATTCCTTATCAAGCTCGTTCTCCAGGCCTATAGAAGGCTTGAATACATCATCGAGATCAATAACCTCGATATGAGCACTGAGGACAAAGTCCTTAAGATCGTCCAGGATAGCGCTACCCCAATCGGCAAGCACGTCGTCAGAAACGCTTTATTCGGCATTCAGAAAGAAACGATAGACAAGCACCTCAATAAGCTTGTGAGTGCCGGAAAGATCCAGCTCATCCAGCGCGGTGACAGCGTCAAGTACTTTAGGAACTAAGGAGAGAAACCATGGCATACGAAGTTAAGAATATCCGTAACATCGCCTTCCTTGGCCACCAAGGAAGCGGCAAGACCTCCCTCGTGGAGTCTCTCCTCTACATCGGCAAAGCCATCCCTGAGAAAGGCGAAGTCGAAAAGAAGAACACCGTCTCCGACTATCTCCCAGAAGAGCAGAAGAGACAGCAGTCACTTCAGTGCTCGATCGCCCCTCTCGAATACAAGAACTATAAGTTCAACTTCCTTGACCTCCCAGGCAACGATGACTTCGTCAGCGAGATCATCGGCGTCACCCGTATCATCAAGGGTGCGGTCCTTGTCATCGACGCTTCAGTCGGTGTCCAGGTCGGAACCGTCAAGCATTGGCAAAGACTCAAGAGAAGAGGCATCCCAACCCTCATCTACCTCAACAAGATGGATAAGGAAGGCGTCGACTTCGAAGAGAGACTCGCCGAAATCAGAGAGAAACTCGGACATACCGCCATCCCATTTGGCTATCCTTTAGGAAAAGAGAGCCACTTCGATGGCTTCATCAACTGCGTCGACATGAAAGCCCGTGTCTTTAATGGCAAGGAATGCGTTGATGCTCCAATCTACGAAGACAAGATGGCCAAAGCCGAAGAACTCCACGGCGCGGTCGTCGAAGAAGTCGCGAAGACCAACGACGAGATGCTTGAGAAATACTTCGCCGGTGAGACCTTCACACCAGAAGAGATCCATGAATCCCTCCGTCAGTGCGTCCTCAAAGGCGAACTCACCCCTGTTCTTGTCGGAAGCGCTTCCCTCAACATCGGCATCCAGACGATGCTTGATATGTTCATTGAATACCTTCCATCCCCATTTGACCTCAAACCGATCGAAGCCCAGGATGAGAAAGGCAACCCAGTTGAGAGAGCCACTGACCTTAAGGCCCCAATGTCCGCCTATATCTTCAAGACTTTGGTCGATGACTATAGAGGCGCCATCAACTTAATCAAGGTCAACTCCGGCACCATCAAGATCGGAGACGATGTCTATATGAACGGTGAGACCCAGAAAGTCTCCGCTCTCTTTAGCGTCAAAGGCAAAGAGCTCACCCCAGTCAATGAGATCAATGCCGGCGATATCGGCGCCATCACCAAACTCGATGATGCCAAATCGACCATGACCCTTAGTGATCCAAAGAACATCGTCATCTATAAGCCAGTCAAATATCCTTCCGCGGTTCTATTCAAAGCCATCGAGCTTACGAACAAGGCCAACGAAGCGAAACTTGGACCAGCCCTTCAGAAGATCCAGCTTGAAGACCCATGCGTCGAAGTCGTCCGTAACAACGAGACCAAACAGCTCCTTCTTGGCGGCGTTTCCTCCTCTCACGTCGACTTCGTCATCCAGAAACTCAAAGACACCTATAAAGTCGAGCTCAAGACCAGCCCGATGAAAGTCGTCTACCGCGAATCCATCAAAGGCGCGGGCGAAGCTGAAGGAAGATACGTCAAGCAATCCGGTGGCAGCGGCTTCTATGGTGTCGTCACGATGCGCTTCCAGCCAAGCAAAGAGAACGAGTTCGCTGAGGAAGTCTTCGGCGGCGCAGTTCCAAAGAACTACTTCCCTGCCGTTGAGAAAGGTTTCTTCGAAGCCCTTCAAAGCGGTCCACTCGCTGGCTTCCCAGTCATCGGTGTCAAAGGTGTCCTTACCGATGGTAAGTACCATCCAGTTGACTCCAACGAACAAGCCTTCCGTATGGCTGCCATCCTTGCTTTCAAGGCCGCCTACGACAAGTGCAAGCCGATCATCCTTGAGCCAATCATGAAGATCAAGGTCAACTGCGATCCGAAGTACACCGGAAACATCATCTCTGACCTTTCTACAAGACGTGCCCGTATCCAGGGCATGGAAGAAGAAGATGGCTCACAGGTCATCGAAGCCTACGTTCCTGAAGCGGAGATCGTCGACTACGCGACACAGCTTAAGTCCTTGACCCAGGCTAATGGTTACTTCAACCGTGAGTTCTATAGCTACGAAGAAGTCCCAGAGTACCTTAAGGATCAGGTCATCGCTGCTAACAAAATCACCGAATAAGGAACCCTCCTAAAGGAAAGAGGCCCCGAAAAAAGGGCCTCTTTTTCATAAAATCATTAGCAAATCTTGGCTATTTTATGGGATTATCTCGTAGACGTTATTGTAATAGGTCGTGACACCGTTGAGATACGATTCACCACCGAAGACATATATCTTCTCATCAATGACTGCTGCAGACATATGGCTTAAAGCGTGAGGGAGCCTGATGTTGGTGTCGCTATATGAGTCTTGGAGAGTGTCATAGCAGCAGACCTTATCGCAGTCGATTCGTGAATGGTCGATATCGTCCGTATAGTCGGTTCCACCAAAGGTGTAGATCCTTCCTTGATAGGTGACCGCAGTGCCATAATCCAAAGACTCGATGACATTGCTTTCCATTCTTGTCGCATCGGTTCCGCCGAAATCCAAGGAGTAGATGCCACCGCAGACAATGTCTTTTCTACCGAAGGTGAAGATATAGTCCTCAGTCGCGGCCATGGTTGAGCCAGCTGAACGGTCGGTATTCATTCTCGTATCCACGATGGTGTTGTTCACCGTATCGAAAGCCTCAACACTGGAGTTATCGGTTCCGCCATAACCACCGGTGACATAGATGGTGTTTTCGATGGCGACCGCTCTCGGAGAGCATCTGCCAGTCCTCATGGTAAGGCCGGTATTCGTGACGGTGCCTAGGGCAGGATCATAGACATAAATCGAATTGAGTGCGGAGTTAGTCGCGGTTTCTCCTCCAAAGAGGTAGATTTTGCCATTGCATGCCACTGCCGCTTGATGACGGACGTTGATCAATTGGGTGACTCCGGTATTAACGCATCCATCGGTTGGGTTCCATTTGTAGATGGCGTTGCTAAATTGATTAGCCGATGATTCGCTTCCTTTGAAGATATAGGCTTCATCGTTAACGACTGCGACTGCGTTATTCGAAGAGTTCGTCAAAAGATTGAGTCCAGTGTCTTTGATCGCACCGTAATGGATGTAATAGGTTGTCTCGCTAGTAACCGGAGGGAGGCTGCCTGGGCTATAGAATTCACCGCTATCCTCTGAGTCCCTCGTCCAGCCATCGAAATAATAGGTATAGCCGTTTTCGGATGCTTTTTCTGGAGGGTTGATGCCAAACCTTGGGGTTTCGCCATATTCAAAGGAATCGGTTTCCATCGTGAAGTCGCCATTCTTCCAGGATACGTAATAGGTACGGGCCTCTTCTAAGAAGTGAGCGACGTAGGTCGTATCTCCAGAAACGATTGGGAGATTCTCTTCAGTATAAGCGTCACCTTCTCCGTTAAGCTGCCAGCCATCGAAGGTATAGGTATGCTCCTCGGTCTCATACTCATCGAAATAGTTGAATTCCTCATCTTCGCCGATGTTCTCATCCGCTTCAAAAGATGGGTGGGTGCCATATGGGACATCGTTATCTCTTTCGAGGACTGTATCCCCTACTTTCCAGACGAGATTATATTTTCTGATCTCTGTTGAGTAATGGGCGATATAGGTCGTATTTCCAGAAATCACTGGCAAATCCGCCTCAGAATAGACGGTTTCGCTTCCTGAAATGGTCCAACCATCAAAGGTATAGATATATTGAGCGTCAGTTTCTTTGGTTGGGGTTGTTCCATCATAAGATGGCTTTCCTGCCTCATCAGCGTAAACCACATCGGTTTCTAGAGCAGTCTCTCCATTCATCCAGATGACCGTGTAGGTCTCACGGACACTCGTTAAGGAAGAAGAAACCTCAGATGAGGCTTCGCTTAATGAGGAAGATGCTTCTTCACTAGAAGACGACAAAAGGCTTCCTTCGCTTGAGGCCGGAGGATCGTTATGGCAGCTTCCTAGCATAAGTCCTAGGAAGGAAAGACACATCAAAGCCTTTTTCATTTTCATAATTAACAAGTTCAGTTTACGCGCATAAGGAGGAAATTACAAAATAGGCGCAAGAAAAAAGCCACCATTTGGTGGCCTTATTCTTATTTGTCTTTCCTTTGTGAGACAACGATCTGTGGGAACGGGATCTCGATGCCGGCTTTGGTCAAGACGGTCACAGCGATCTCGTTCATCGCTCTCTGTGTTGAGAATCTATCGTCCTCGTTGCATTTAGCAAGGAACATAAGCTGGATTCCGCTGTCCTCAAGCTCACTGACGCCTAAGTACTTAGGATCGCCGATGATGGATGGGATAGCCGCTTTGAACTGCTTAAGGAGCTCTTCTTCAACAACTTTTCTGACGTAAGCGAGGTCACTATTGTAATCGACGCTGCAATACGCGATAGCGGAGCTAAGATCATGCGATTGATTGATGACGGTGTTGATTCCGCTGTTTCTGATGGATTTGAGGTTGCCAGAGAAATCGACGACTTTGGTTGTGGCTAAGCCAATCTCATAAACGACTCCCCTAAAGCCATCGACGACGATGACGTCACCGACATCGAATTGCTCCTCAAAGACGATTGAGAGGCCGGCGATGATGTCGGCGATGAGGGTTTGGGCACCAAGACCAACGACGAGAGCGAGGATACCAGCGGACGCTAAGATCGTTGTGGCATCCACTCCTAAAACGGCAAGGATGCTGAAGAGAAGGACGAAGGCGGCCAAATATCTGATTGTGCTGTTAATGAACCTGACAATCGTGACCGTCTTGTTATTCGCCTTCATGAAGATGAGGGAAAGAATGGTTCTTACGAGCTTGGTGACGCCATAGATGAAGAAGAACATGTAGGCGCACTGAAGGAGCTTGAACCAGACTTGGGCGTTATGCTCATAGCCGTTCTCGCCGATCTTATCAACATAGTTGAGGAAGGAATCCGGCCAGGCTGTGTGCGAGTAATTGACGAGAACGATCATCACGACCGCACTGACGAAGATAATCCAAGAGAGGATAACAGAGATCTTCTTCTGGACGGTTAGGTCTTTCCAGGACGGGACTAAGTTCTTTGGTGAGCGTTTCTCGGTGCGTAAGAAGATCTTCGCGAGCTCATCGCGATACTCTTTGTCCATCTTCTTGGTTCTTTTCTTTGTTTCTGCCATAACTATTCCTCCAAATATCCGCTATAGGTGATCATTAATGTTTTGCCATATGTGAAATCGGCGTAAACGCGTAAATCATAATGGCCTTTAACAAGAGAGAAATCCCCTGCAATTTCCATATGGTTGTCTTTTTCTTCATCGTAGAGGCATGTATATGTCTCTTTTTGAAGCTTTTGATTGGCTTGGCTAAGTTCTACATAGACTGTCGTGTCGATTTTGTACTCGGCATCGAAGTCGTAATGGATGATGTTTCCCTCCACTTTCGCGACTTTGTCGTCATAGGCGCCCGTGAAGACAGGCTTAACCGCATCCATCTTGTTCATCATCGAGATGGCGGCTGCGCTCGTTAATATGGCAACGCCAGTGCCTCCGATAAGGACAAGACCGATGCGATGGACGACTTTCGTGTAATCTCCCCTTGAGTAAGCGCCAAAAAGATGAATCTTCGACCATTCAGTTTTCTGAACGTCTTGATTCATTTCGTTAGAGCAAGAAGGATTGATCTCGCTATTTAAGAAACCATCTACTCCTGCCATAGGAATATTCTAACGAATATTGTTTCTTCTAGAAAGAAGATTGAAGGCATGAAAAAACGGGCCCGTTTGACGGGGCCCGTAATTTTACCTTTGCTTAAGTCAGGGAATATCGATTATTCGATGACGAGCACGAAGTCGCTGATGGCTAAGTTGTAGCTGTCGTTTCTGGTGAAGGTGAAGGTGTTGTCACCGTGAGCTAAGGAAACTTCGCCAATTAAGCATGGGCCAGCTTTGGAGTTGCTGGAACCGGCATCGACGGTAGCGTTAGCAAGAAGAGTTTCATAGGTGGAAGTCTTGGCGGTTGCATCGATGGTGACATCGGCGCTATTCCAAGTGACGCTGAAGTTGCATCCGTTAGCACCTAAGTGGTTGCTTCTCTGAGAAGTGTAGGTAATGTTCTTGTTGCTGCTCCAGCCATCCATGAAACCAAACTGGTAGAGTTTGGCGGTGGTAGCAGTTCCAGCGTAGTCGAACTTGTAGCTGATGCTCTCGTCGTTGTTGGCGAGCTTCATGTAACCTTCGCGGGTTCCACTCTTGTTGGAGGAGGTTCCGTTCATGG
>JAEEWP010000068.1 GCA_016287465.1 Caryophanales bacterium
ATAAAAGACAGAAAGCTTATAGTAGTTGGTGCCTAAGAAAGCGTTATAGATCTGAATGTTCGATTCGCTTGTGCCTTCAACTCTATAGCCGTCGCTCAAATCGGCGTTCTGACCATACACGATGGAATACCAATCGACTTCTTTTCCTTCAGGCAACTCATAATCCCAAGTGATGGTGACTGGAAGGGAGTCTGATAGATGTTCTTTCCCGTCTGGGAAAAGGTCCTTAGGCATTTTGGCGTAGCTGCCGTCATATTCTAAGAATTCCTTTTGCGCTTCGGTGTGAATCTCTGAATCAACGCTGATACCATTGAATCCCTTTGTGTCGAGGATCGATGACTCTTCAGGATTACTTCCGTTGGTGCAACCGCAAACGGATAATGCGAATAAAAATAAAGCGCTATAGATTAATTTTCTTTTCATAGAAAAACCTCATTTATTAATAATCTAAGTTAAGTGATTAGAAAGTGGAAGATGTTTCCGCTAAAGAAAAAAAGAAAAAGGCCGGCAAAACCGGCCTCTTTTTTTATTGTTCGTTAGGTTGTTGGAGTTCCTTCTCTATAGACGCCTAAGCATCCCCAGTAGTTCTCTTCTCCGCTCTTGCTGGAGTCGCTGTAGATCTTGTAAGTGGCATCACCAATCTGATAAGGGGTTTCACCATTGTACTTGGTGCTGGTTCCGCATCCGGCGTTCTTATTGCCACTCACGAGGTCAAAGTGGAGCATCCATCCTTCGCCCTCTCCGATGAATCCGACGTAGAGGTAGAAGTACACTTTGGTGCCCTCAACCTTCCAGAATCTCTCGGCATCGACATGGTCGTGCAAGGAGTAGGAGTTCTCAGGGATGACGCGTTGGAAGTCGCCGGCGATGTTGCCAGCGGTGTGCCATGCGTTGATCGTATCCATGGTGACGTTATTGGTGTTATTGCCTCCGAACTTGAGGTAAGCGCCTGCTTCGGTGACGCCAGTTGGAAGATCGGCTGCCGCCATCTCAACGACTGAAGCCTCAGAGAATGTGAAAGGCTGAACGTTGTCGAAGGTAAGAGAGTTATTCAAATCCTGACGGAGATAATAGTTTCTGGTGCCATCGTTCGCGCCGAACATGTTGCTTTCAAAACCGATGTCTTTGTAGTTTCCTGGAGCGCCGCCATAGATGCGGTAGGTGGCCCCGGCTTTGATGGTCGTGATATCGGTTAAGCAAAGTCTGACGGTGAATTCGTTATTGGCATCGAAGGTCAAAGCGGTGTAGTCAGTGTCGGCTGGTCTTTCCTTGCCGTAGTCAAAGGTGCTGGTTCCTTCATTGAGAAGACCCCATGCCCATTTGAATTCCTCAGCGGTGTAGTTGGACTGGGTGCCTCTGACGGTGATGTAGGCTTTGCCATTATCTTTTCCTAAAGAAATGCTGACGTTCGTGAGTTCTTTCTTTGGTCCCTGACTTGTTTGAGCAGCAGAGCTTGTTGATTTAGCAGTGCTCTTGACGCTGCTAGAAGTAGGTTGGCTGCTTTCCGGTGCTGGATTGTTGCAGCTTGCTAAACCTAAAGCAAGCAAGGTGCTGGTAACGAAAATAAATCCTTTTTTCATATTAGTTTCTCCGTTGTTTGATTTAATAATCACACAACATTTCGAAAAGGGCAAACGAGATGCAAAAAAAGACCAGCCTTTAAGCTGGCCTTTGTTTTCCGTGTATTAGATGACTCCGCAAGGGATAAGAATGGCGAGGCAAAGGACGACTGCGCCCCAGATGCTTGTGAGGAAGATCTTCTGGAATTTCGGACTCTTGTCTGGAACATAGATGGCGGCGATGAAGAATGGAACGTAAGTGGTGATGAAGACCGGGATAGCGCCCCACCATGGGTAGACCCAGATGAAGGCAGGGGTAGCGGCGAGGAAGATCTCGAAGACGGCATAGAGGAGAGACATCGATAACATGGTTGTGAATTTCGATGGGATTCCTTTGAAGTTGCCTCTTGCGAAGTATCTCGTCGAATGATCTTCAGGAAGCATCTTGTAAGCAATGATGCCGGCGATTGAGAACATCATTGAGAGTTCCCAGCTGACGCCGATGAGGAGAACGAATGAAGTGGATTCGTTCGAGACGGCCCAAAGTGGATAACCGAAGATTTTCGCGATGACCGCGTTAGCGATCTCGTAGAGCCAGTGGACTCCATAGAGGGAGAATCCAGCAACGATGGCTTTCCAGTTCTTGTTCCTGACTTCGGTCCAATAGATGTAGAAGACAACCGCAAGGAGGGCGATGAACGTCCAGTTGAAGTTGCTCAAATCGCGCGGGATGATGCTATTAACAGCTTGTTTCGCCGCATCGCTATTGTCGCCAAAAAGCATAATGGTGGTTCCTTTCTATTTAGCGGGTACGAGATAATTTCAATATTTTGGAAAGTAAAAGTCAATAGGGCCTCATTTTAATGTTTGGAATCCCTGATGTTTTTAAGGAATTTCGCATTGTTCTTTCGCTAAGGTAAAAAGAAATATAGGGCGATTTGCAAACGATTTTTGAAATTTATATGCCGGAAATCATTCGAGCGTAAAAGCGTTTTTGTAAAACCTTATTGTAAAAAAATGTTAAAAAAACTAAACTTTAAAAGTTTCAAGTTTGTAAACCTATGGTTTTAGATGCGTACTTCCCAGTGACAGTGTTCTCACTCATCGTCATAGTGATGAGCACAGTCATGTTCATATCGGTCTTCTCCTTCAGGAAGAATCTCACTTGCCTTGCGATTCCGTTTTTCGTTTCGCTCACCATCCTTATCGAGATGGCGGGCACGATCTTTGTCACCTATGACATGAAGATGGTCGCAAGCTTCCTTCTTGTTGCCTATTACATCGCCGGTGGCTTCACCGGTTGGTCGACGGTTATCGCCTTCGACTGGTTTGCCAAGACTGGCGTCTTCAAAAAGAAATGGAGTCGCTTCCTTCTTGCTGTCCCAGCCATCGCTGTCCTTCCTTTCTGCATCTATGATTTGGTTTCTGGACAGTTCGAGCTCAATGTCTTCTCTGTCGAGTTCGGTCTTTCCGGCACCGTCTCGACCGCTGTGTTAGCTGCCTACTTCGTGTTCACTGGCGTATTCGCCTTTGTGAGCGCCACAAAAGCGGTGGGCACCCAAAGAGTCCTTTTCTGCGCCTTCGGTGGAGCGGCCCTCATCCCATTCATCTTCATGGCAATTGGTTTCTTCACACGACAAGGTATGGAGTACAGATGGTTCCCATATGCGCTCATGGTCCTTCTCGCCATCCTTTTCATTTTCCGCTTCAAGGTCACTTTGGACGGACTCACCGGCATCAAGAACCGTTCCGCTTTCGATGAGGATATCAAAGATAAGGTCACTAACTTCAACAGATATCCAAGCGTTTACCTGATGTACCTTGATCTCAATTACTTCAAGATGATCAACGACAACTACGGACACGATACCGGCGACAAAGCCCTTATCCTCTTTGGCAAGACGCTTCATAACGAAGCCGAGGCCATGAATGCCGACGCCTTCCGCATAGGCGGAGACGAGTTCGGCGTCATCTTCTGCCATCACACGAAGAAAGAGATCGACGAATTCATTAAGAGAGTCTCTGAGAAAGTTTCGAAGAATGACTTCAAATTCAACTTCTCCTTCTCAGTCGGAACCGCCAAATACGCCAAAGGCATGAGTGTCACCGACCTCCTTAACGCAGCCGATAAGAAAATGTACGAACACAAACGCATCATCGAAGCGAATCTCAAACTCGAAAAATAACGCTCTTATGGGCGTTTTCTTTTATTCTTTATATTTTTATAAAAATATTTCTCGACTTTTCCATAAATGGTAGTAGAGTACACGAGGGATAAATTTATGTACGATTTAGTTATCATTGGAGCCGGCCCTGCTGGCATCTTTACTGCTTTTGAACTTCTCAAAAGAGGAACGAAAAAGAAGATCCTTATGGTCGAAAAAGGCCATGCCGTCGAATGCAGACATTGTCCAAAAGACAAAGTTGGACATTGCATAAAATGCGATCCATGCGCCATCACAACCGGTTTCAGCGGTGCTGGAGCCTTCTCGGATGGCAAACTCTCTTTAAGCTATTCCGTCGGAGGAGAACTCCCAGACCTTCTTGGTGCCGACAAAGTCCAAGAGCTCATCAATTACACCGACAAGATTTATCTTGAGTTCGGCGCCGACAAACACATCGAAGGAAGCGACAACAACAATCCTGAGGTCAAGAACATCAGAAGACACGCCATCGAAGCGGGCCTTCAGCTCATCGATTGCCCAATCCGCCACCTTGGAACCGAGAAAGCCCAAGCTCTTTATCTCGCTTTAGAAAGATATCTTCAGGAGCATGGCGTCGAAATCATTTTCGACAGCGAATGCTATGACCTCATCCTCAAAGGAGGGGAAGCCAAAGGCGTCAAGCTCCGCAAATACCACACCACCGAAGAACGCATCATCGAAGCCAAAGACGTCGTTATCGCCGCTGGAAGAAGAGGCGCCGATTGGTTAGAGAAGATCTGCGCCAAATACGATATCGCCCACAAGCCTGGCCCAGTCGATGTCGGTGTCCGTGTCGAGGTCCGTAACGAAGTTATGGAAACCCTCAACAAGACACTCTACGAAGCCAAACTCGTCGGCTACCCAGGACCATTCAAAGACAAGGTCCGCACTTTCTGTCAGAACCCTGGCGGATTCGTCGCCCAAG
>JAEEWP010000069.1 GCA_016287465.1 Caryophanales bacterium
CAAGAACGTCAGTTTCACCATCAAACCGGGAGAAACCATTGGCATCGTTGGCAAAATCGGGTCCGGAAAGAGCTCTTTAGCAACTTTGTTGCTCCGCTTATACAACTTCGATGAGGGATGTGTCTTCATCGATGGCGTCGATCTCATGAAAGCGGACATTACCTCCCTTAGGGAGAATATCGCCTATGCCCCGCAGGACAATTTCCTTTTCAGCGACACGATTTCGAATAACATCGCTTTCTCCGATGATGGATTGAATCAAAAGAAAGTCGAAGAGGCTGCGCATTTCGCCGACATCGATGGCAACATCGAGGAAAGCTTCCCTAACAAATACGAAACTGTCTCTGGAGAAAGAGGCATCACTCTTTCCGGCGGTCAGAAGCAACGCATCTCTCTAGCGAGAGCCTATTACAAGAACGCCCCGATCATGATCATGGACGACACGGTCTCTGCGGTTGATATGAAAACCGAGGAGAACATCCTCCGCAATGTCAGCGAGAACCGCGAAGGTTTAACCACCATCGTCATCGCCTCAAGGGTCTCCACCGTCAGGAAGATGGACCGCATCCTCGTCATGAAAGACGGCACGGTGGACGCTTTCGATACGCATGAGAATCTCATGAAGAGCAGCCAGACATACCAGAATATGGTCTATCTCCAGCAGCTCGAAGCCGAAGTGAAAGGAGGGAATCAAAATGACTGAAGAAGAGTTTGAAAAAGCTATGCTTCATGGCGATAGGAAGATTCCTTTCTTCACCCTCTTAAAGAGGACTCTTGCTTACGCAAAAGGCGACATGTGGAGAATCGTCCTTGCCATGGTCGTCGTCACCATAAACGTCGTCATCGACCTCTTGCTCCCGATCATCCAGAAACAGTTCGTCGATTATCTTGATTCCGAGCATATCGGAAACGCCGCTCTTTCGATCATCATCGGAATGGCCATCGGTTTCATCGCGATTGCTTTAATTAATAAACTCATCAGCTATGTGATGGCCCTCCTCCTTCAGAAAGCGGGACAGAACATCGTCGAGAGACTTAGGATGGATGTCTTCTCCCATATCGAGAACATGTCCCAGAACCAACTGAACGAAATGCCGGTTGGCTCTCTTGTCACAAGGGTCGCGAACTACACTGCGGCAGTATCTAACCTCTTCACCGACGTCCTCATTCGTTTCGTCATGAACATGCTGACGGTCCTTACGGTTTTCGTCATCATGATCACACTTAGCTGGAAGCTTTCCCTCATCCTTCTTGTCTTTGCCGTCATAGTGGGTGTCGTCTCCTTCTTCTTCGTCGGGGTTGTCGCCAACAAATACAGGGTCGAGAGAAAGAACACATCCATCCTCAACTCCTTCCTCAGTGAGAATCTCCAAGGCATGAAAATCATCAACATTTTCAACCAGGAAAAGAAAAAACAGGCGCAATTTGACGAGAATAATGAGAATTTGAGAAAGTCCGCATACGGCATCAACGTGGCCTTCACCTTCTACCGCCCGTTCATGTCATTCCTCTACTATGGAGCGATCGCCACCACCTTTGGTGTCGGCTTTGCCCTTGCCTTCACCCCTGGCCTTATCGTCGCCTTCTACCTCTACTTAAACCGCTTCTTCAAACCGATCCAGGAACTTGCGGATGAGCTTAACAAGATTCAGAGCGCCCTCACCTCAAGCGAGAAGCTTTTCAACCTCCTTGATGTCAAACCGGAGGTCGTCGACAAAGAGGATGCGATTGAGATCTCTTCCTTCAAAGGGAAAATCGAATTCAGGAACGTCTGGTTCGCCTATGAGAAAGACAATTGGATTCTGAGGAACGTCTCCTTCACCGTCAATCCAAAAGAGACGGTCGCTTTCGTGGGGGCCACGGGCGCAGGGAAGACCACCATTCTTTCACTCATCGTCAGGAACTATGAGATCCAGAAAGGCCAGATCCTTATCGACGACATCGATATCACTCACATCAAAATCAAATCCCTCAGGAAAGCGGTCGGTCAGATGCTTCAGGATGTCTTCCTCTTCTCTGGTACGATTAAGAGCAACGTCTCACTAAGAGACGAATCCTTCAAAGACGAAGAGATTATCGAAGCCTGTAAGTATGTGAACGCCTCAAGCTTCATTGAGAAACTGCCAGACACTTACGACGAGGAAGTCATTGAAGGCGGAGCGAACTTCTCTAGCGGACAAAGACAGCTTCTTTCCTTCGCAAGGACCGTCCTCCATAAACCTCAGGTTCTCATTCTTGATGAGGCGACTGCAAATATCGATACGGAAACCGAGATGCTCATCCAGGAGTCCCTTGAGAAGATGAAGAACATCGGCACGATGCTCGTCGTCGCCCATAGGCTTTCGACGATTCAGCATGCCGACAATATCATCGTCCTTCAGAATGGCGAGATCATTGAAGAAGGCAATCACCAGTCCTTGCTTAAGAAAAAGGGCTATTACTTCAAACTCTATCAGCTCCAGTTTGAGAACTAGAGCCTGTCTAGATACGCGTCCATTATCTCAAGCCTTGTCGAGATGATTTTCAGCATGAAGAAATGCTGATGCCTTTTGAAGACGTTTCGATAGCCGATTGAATGAAGTTTAACGAGATAAAAGGTACGAAGTCTCTTCGATAGGAAACTGCTTTTCTCAAGCCTTGAATCGAAGATGTGTTTCTTGAGGAATTCATTGTCCCCAAAGGAAATCACCCTTAAAGCGAAATACAAAACGTCCCTATGTTCCTTCCATCCCACGGAGGACAAGAAGAAGCGTTTTGCCTTTTCTAGAACTGTCACTTTACGGTGTTTTTGTAAGCGATTATAGAGAAGCAGCTGCTCCTCAAAGGAGAGGCGAGGGAAGACAGAATCGTCGCCTTCATAGGCTCTCACGAAGAAACGGAAACAGGTGTTCTTCTTGAGCATGAGTTTTTTGTATTTTTCCTGATAGATCTCTTCATTGATATAGGGCCTGAAGAACGCGTACTGCCCTTTGAACTTGCTGCTTCTTAAGATTCTCCAAATGAATTCTGCCTGATATTCCTTCTCGCTTGAGTCCTTCGTGATGAGAAGGGAGTTGAGCGCTTCGTTGCGGGTTTCGGGATCAAAGACTTTTTTGGCCCTGACTACTCGAATCGCATTGATGATGAGGAAGCGGTTCGCTTTAGATCTCTCTTCTGGAGTCCTTCCTTCATCGACATTGTTTCTTACGAATACGGTCCACCGCTTAATGTGATCAACCTTCCTGCAGCAAAGGATTGCTTTGTATAACGGAATAGGAAGATCCTCTGGGTTGCTTATCCTCTTATATAGAGGAACGAAGAGCTTTCTGTAATTCATCTCTGGCTTCTCCGTGGGGTATTTGGTGTATGGGTCAGCGATGTAATAATCCACCAAAGCATCGCTTAGGGCTCTAAGAACTGTCCTTCTATAAGGTCCTTTGTATTCGAAGATGTAGCCTATCCACTCATGCTTGATCTTCGTGTTCGCCACATATTCGTAGGCGAGTCGGTAATGGAACTTCTCACTTAGTGAGCTAGCCTCCAGCACAGAGGCGAATTTTTCGCAGAAGTCTTTTGTCGGATTGTGGTCGGGGCCCAGCTTGACGCGGAACCGTTTGTCGCCGACTTTAGACAGAAAAGAAACAATCCGGGGAATCCTCTCAAGGACAAAATCCTCCTTCTCTAAATAATCCTTGAGCAAATCCTCGGTGTTCTCCCAGTCGAAACGATCGGCGGTCCTAAGGTTATGTACGTACGACCAAAACCCCTGCCACAGATCGTTGTTGCGGAAAAACGGAACGGCGTATGTTGGGCCAGCATTTCCTACTGGCATATGAGGCAAATGTACAAAAACTGATTTTATAATTTCAATAGAAGTGAATTTAAAAATTTATTTTAGATTTTTACCGCTTTTTATTGGAAATATTTCGAGTAAAATCACTATTTCGAAAATCCTCGTCTATGAAGTTTCATGAATAGGCGCGTTCGTGCTAAAATCTTGTTATCAAATAAAGGAAGCATTTAATGGACAATTCAGCTTATGTTATTTTTGGATTTGATTTCAGAGAGAACCCTGAACAGAAAGAGCTGATACGCCTAATAAACATCGAACCTAATCTCATGCCGATCGTCTTCTGCAAAGGAGACGCCGGAACCGGAAAGACCTTCGCCGCTTTAGCGGCCTCTCTTCATTTGGTCCGCTCAAAAGGCAGCAAGAAGAAATACAAATCGGTCTATTACGTCAGGGAACCAGTCGAAATCGGACACCGCCTTGGCTATCTCAAAGGCACCGAAGAAGACAAATACGGCCCATACCTTGGACCTCTCCTTGATAACTACAACCACCTCATGGCCAATGTGAAGCAAGATGCCGCTTCCCCATACCGCGAGCCAAAAAGAAACGCCAAATACGCCGACGAAAATAAACCTCTCTACGAGAACCTCCCTAGCGACATCGTCCCAATCGCCCCTGAATTCATCAGAGGACGCTCTTTCAGCGATGCCATTCTCATTGTCGATGAGGCTCAAAACCTTACCCTAGATGAGCTTCACACTTTAGC
>JAEEWP010000070.1 GCA_016287465.1 Caryophanales bacterium
GAAAAATGGTGATTAAAGAACGGAGGAAAGGGTAAAATCAATAGTATGAAAATGCCGGTTAAGGTATATAGCATCGAGCCAAATGAGGAAACGCTTAAGAAAATGCGTTCTTTTTATGGCGACATGGCTGGAGATAGCCCAAACGAGTACATCGACCTCTTCTATCAGGCCGAAGGTTTGTCAGTGGCCATCTACAAGAAAAACAAGAAAGGCCATGTGAAGGTCGTCTTCCAAGGCCCTAACGCAGAAAATGAGGTCCGCCTTTGGGACAAAGACGCGAAATGCTCTTCCCCGAAAGCCCCTGCTAGCCCTCTTTCCAAAAAGATAATTAATGTCTATCCGCAAATTGGTTCAGACGAAGTCGGCACCGGAGATTTCTTTGGTCCTATCTGCGTTTGCGCTGCCTATGTCACGAGTGAGGATCTCAAAGAGATCGAGTCTTTGGGCATCACCGACAGCAAACTAATGACCGATGAATATATCCTCGAGATCGGACCAAGGCTCATCAAAAGATTTGATTACAGCCAACTCGCTCTTCCAAATGAGAAATACAACGAAGTACATGACGAGATGAATATGAACGCGATTAAGGCCAAGATGCATAACCGCGCTGTCCTCAATCTCCTCAAAAAGCACCATGGTGTCGCTATTTATCAGGATCAGTTCGCTGAGCCTAAGAACTATTACAACTATTTGAAAGACGAATCCGAGGTCGCTCAAGGAATCAATTTCTCTACCAAAGGTGAGAAACTTTTCCCGAGCGTGGCCTTAGGAAGCGTCATCGCACGCTACTCTTTCTTGAAAAACATGGCAGAGATGAGCAAGAAATACGGCGTTAAGTTCCCATTCGGCGCAAGCGAAGCAGTAACGACGTTCGCCAAAAAGTTCATCAAGAAGTTCGGAAAGGACGAACTTAAAAAAGTGGCGAAGATTAACTTCGCCAACTATAAGAAACTCGATTAATCCTCTATTTTTCGTGTAGAGTCGAGAGCAATTCAGAGAAATAATCCGGAAGAGGAGCCTCAAAGCTCACCTCTTCATGGGTCCTCGGATGGAGGAATGTCAAACGGTAGGCATGCAATAGCTGCCCTTTTTTGTATACATTCTCATTTCCTGCGCCATAAAGAGGATCTCCGACAAGAGGATGATGGATGTAATCAAGGTGAACCCTAATCTGGTGGGTTCTACCAGTAAGCAAACGGCAGGAAATAAGGGTCAGATTCTCTTTGTAGCGTTTCTCAACATGGAAAAAAGTGATAGCTTCACGCCCGTTGTGGGTGTTCACAGCAAACTTGGTCGGGCTTTTTGGGTCTCTTCCAATGGGTGCGTCAATCTTTCCATCTTCTTCGTCAATCAAACCCATAACAAGCGCCATATATTCACGGTGCATGGTATGATCGGCAAGCTGAGATGAGAGATACTCAAGAGCCGCATCGTTCTTGGCGACGACGAGCAAGCCCGAGGTATCCTTGTCGATACGATGGACAAGGCCAGGTCTCACAGGGTCATCCTCATTGGCGAGATTGTCCTCATGGAACTTGAGAGCGTTCACAAGCGTGCCGTCAGAGTGACCGTTGCCTGGATGGACAACAAGGCCAGCCGGTTTATTGATCACGAGGATGTCATCGTCCTCATAAACGATGTTAAGCGGGATGTCCTGCCCTTCCACCTCTAGTGGTTTATTAGTATATTCTTGGTAAATTATAATATCGGCAAGTCTTACCTTGTAGTGTGAGGTTTCAGCCTTACCATTCACAGAAACAGCACCATCCTTGATTAAGGACTGAACCTTGCTTCTTGAGGGGGCTGCCCCACTGCTGAAAAGAGCTTCATCAAGCCTCTTTCCAACGAGTTTCTCATCAACGACAAGCTTAGCCATTCTTAGCGGTTTTGCCTTTCTTTTCGATGATGTCTCTAGCGAAGACAACAACCAATAACATCAAGACTCCGATAACCAAACAGGAGTCTGCGATATTGAAGACAGCGAAGTCATAGAAACCAAATAGTCTGAAGGAAAGGAAGTCAACGACTCCACTGAATCCCACCACTGGTTCCCAGTAGAAAGTACGGTCGATCGCATTGCCTAAAGCCCCAGCGAGACAGAGCGCCAAAACAACGTCAATCAAAACATCTTTTCTCTTAAGGTTCTTGATCCAGTACCAGATCATGAAGGCACTGGCACCCCAAGAGATGGCGATGAAAACAAATCTCATCCATTCGATATCGGCACCAAGGCTGAACGAAGATCCTTTGTTGTATTGGAGCTTAATTTTGAAGAACTCAGGGATGACGACGAAAGAAGATCCTTCGACGCCGTTAAAAGCGTTCACCACCGCCCATTTCGTCACCTGATCGATGATTATGAGCAATGGGGCGAGCCAAAGGAATGAGAAAAAGATATTCTTGAGGGTCCACTCAAACTTAGCCTCTTTCTTTTCAAAAAGGGGCTTTTTCTCCGATTCTTCGGAGGTTACGACCTTAATCTCTTCTTCCATTATTCGATGGCTTTGGCGCATCTATCGCAAAGATGATGGCCATCTCCTCTTTCTTTGACATCAATTTTAGCAGTTCTGCAGCGTTCGCAAACCTCGTGCTCGTCCTTAGAGACGGTGACGGAGTTCTCCTCGGCTTTCTCGATCTCGGCTTCGCTGACCCCGAAATAACGGGCAAGCTCATCCTTCTCGAGTTTGGAGAGGACTTCATAAAGACCGGCATCTGCGACCTTAAGAGCGAGTTCAGCTTCAAGGGAAGAACCGATGAGGCCTTCGTTTCTCTTATTCTCAAGAGCTTTGAGGACGAGGGCTCTATAGTCTTTGAATTTAGCGTACATCGCCTTATCTTCCTCGCCATATTCATGGGTTTCGGAAGGCATATCCTCAAGCTGAGGAGAGGCTTTCTTCTCTCCTGGGAGATAGCTATAGACCTCATCCATGGTGAAGCTGAGGATTGGGTTGAAGAGCAAGCAAAGCTCTTTGGTTAGCTTATAAAGGACATACTGGACGGCCTTTCTTCTTGGGGAAGAGGCTTTCTCGCAGTACATGATGTCTTTCGTCATATCAAGGTAGAAGCTAGAAAGCTCGACCATGAAGTTGGTAAGAAGCATCTGGACTTTGCTGAAGGAGAATGACTCGTAAGCGGCTAAAACACCATTCTTGACCTCTTCGAACTGGGCAAGGACCCAATTGTCGACTGGCCAAAGGGCTGGCTTTTCGCCTGGCACATATGGTTTATCGGCGCCATCTTGGAGGTTTCCAAGCATGAACTTGAAGGTGTTTCTGATCTTTCTATATTGATCGGCGATGGTCTTGACGATCGATTCGCTGATGGCGACATCGGCCTCAAAGTTGACGCTTGATGCCCATAAACGGAGCAAATCGGCGCCTGAGGTGTTCGCGACTTTGCTAGGATCGATGCCGTTTCCGGCGGATTTGGACATCTTTTGCCAATTCTCATCCATGACCCAGCCATGGGTAAGGCAGGTCTTGAATGGGGCTTTGCCGCTAAAGGCAACACTTAAGATAAGAGAAGCGTTGAACCAACCACGGTACTGGTCGTTACCTTCAAGATAAAGATCTGATGGATAGGAAAGGCCTCTTTCGTTGAGGACACCGTTCCAAGAAGAACCGGAATCGAACCAAACGTCCATGATATCGGTCTCTTTGCGGAAATTGCCGTTTGGCGATTTCTCGTTCTTATATCCTTCTGGGAGAAGCTCTTTGACGTCGTGGTTGAACCAGCCGTTAGAGCCTTCTTTGGCGATGATTTCCCTGATATGGTCGAAGACTTCCTTCTCAATGATTGGGGAATCGTCCTCGTTATAGATGATCGGGAGAGGGACGCCCCAGGAACGTTGACGGGAAATACACCAGTCAGCGCGGTCTTTGATCATGTTGACCATCTTCTCTTCGCCCCAAGCTGGCTCCCATTTGATCTGGTGGACAGCATCGAGGAGCTCTTTTCTGATTGGCTCGATGGAGCAGAACCACTGAGGGGTGGCTCTGAAGATGACAGGTTTATGGGTTCTCCAATCGTGAGGATAGCTATGGACGATATCAATCTCTTTGAGGAGATGTCCGTTCTTGGTCAAAAGGTCGATGACGACTGCGTCGCTGTCGGCGTAGAAAAGACCGTTGATTGGGTCATTTTCTTCCATATGGACGACGCCTTTCTCATCGATTGGGCAAGTTGGGCGGATGTTGTATTTAAGGCAGGCATTGAAGTCATCCGTACCGAAGTCTGGGGCGATGTGGACGCAACCAGTGCCATCTTCGGCGGTGACGTATGAAGCGTTGATGATTAATGAGGAACGGTCATAAAGAGGGTGCTTGACGGTGAGGTTCTCAAGATCCTGACCATGGAAGGTCTTAAGGAGTTTGGCCTCTTTGAGTTCAAGGGTCTCTTTGACTTTCTCTAGAAGAGATGAACAGAAAAGGAAGGTTCCCTTTTCGGTCTCATATAAGCCATATTCGAATTTTGGGTTGAGGGCGATCGCTTTGTTATGAGGGATGGTCCATGGGGTCGTGGTCCAGATGAT
>JAEEWP010000021.1 GCA_016287465.1 Caryophanales bacterium
GCGTCCTCGATAGCGACGACTGGGTCGATCACGATGGCTTTGCCGCTCTTCTCAAAGACGTCAAAGAACAGAACTGCAAAGCAGACCTCTACTTCACCGACTACACCTATTGGCATGGCAGAGACAACAAAGACGCCACCATCAACTTCAACTACCTTTTCAAAGGCAAAGATTACGATTCCGCCAAAGGCGGACCATGGTCATGCATCAAGAAATTCCGCTATGACCGCAACCTCACCTTACACACCACGATGTATAGAACCTCCACTCTTAGAGAGAGCGGTGTCCATTGCCCAGGACACGTCTCCTATGAGGACAACTATTTCATCTATGCCCCAATGGCTTACGTCAAAGAGATCCGTTACGTCCCTGTGAGCGTCTATCAGTACCTCACTGGCAGAGACGGACAGTCCATGGCCACCGCCAACCTCGTCAAGAAGTACAAAGACTTCCTTCTCGATGGAAAACTCATTTTCGATTCAATCGACATCTACTCGATCAAGGACAAAGCGACCTATAAAGCCGTTTACCATCACTTGATCATGAATATGATCTTGTCCGTCATGTGGGCCAAGTATGTCGGCACCAAAGAATCCAAAGCCGCTCTCAAGGATTTCTACAGACACTGCAAGACTACCAACAAACGTCAGTATAGAAAGGTCAGACGCCACTTCCTTATCTGGGTCATGAACCTTCCTCTCTATATCGGAACCCTTCTTGTCAGAGCCGGCTTCCACATCGGTCACAAGATCGTTAAGTTTAACTAAGTTAAATTTTCATAAAACTATAGCGGCCTAAAGCAAAAGCCCATATCATTTTTCTATGTTCAAAATCGCTTTCTTCGACATTGATTGGACCATCTATGACCATAAGAACCATAGGTGGGACGAAGAGTCTTTGAACGCGATCAAAGAGCTCAAAAGAAGAGGCGTGAAATGCTTTTTGTGTACCGCCAGGAACTACGACTCCATTAAGGATTTCGGCGCGCTTGATATCGGAATCGAATGGGATGGCTTCATTGCCAACAGCGGTGCTATCGGCGTCGTCGAAGGCAAAACCATCTTCGAGCAATATATGGATCCGAAGACCGCCTATGAGGCAGTCGCTTTCTTAAAGGAAATCGGTGTCTGTGGTGAGATTCCTTACGACAACGAAAGGAAACTCCTTGCCCCTCTTACCGAAGAAGCCAAACATTATTACTCCTACTATGTAGAGAAGGTTCCCCCAATTGAAGAATACAAGGGCAGGCCAAGCATGGGCATCACCGTCTTCTCGAGCGAAGAGAAAGACCATCTCTTCAAAGAGAGGTTCCCTGAGCTCATCATCTTCAGGTATTTCAAATACGCGTTCGATTGGGTCCCTGCCATGCATTACAAAGGAAACCCAGTTGAGAAGATCCTTGAATACTACGGCTTTAAGAAAGAAGAGTCCGTTGGTTTTGGCGACAACTTCCAGGACATCTCACTCCTTGAGAATGTCGGCACATTCTACGCGATGGGGAATAGTGACGAGCTTCTCCTAAAAGCCGCTAAGAACAAAACCGAAGCAGTCTGGGATTCAGGCGTTGCCAAGGTCATAAAAAATTGGTTTTGAAAAATTGAAAAATCCCTAACAAAAACCGCACGAAATCCGTGTGGTTATTTTTTTGTTTCTCAAGGGTTCAAAAAATATTTTCACATGCGAACTCGTGTGCGTATTATATATGCGCAATGAAATTGGGTCAGAAACAAACCCCGTTTATTACGGCTCTCGAAAATTACATTAAGAAAGACGTTTCCCCTTTTGATGTCCCTGGCCATCATATGGGCAACATAGATAACGCTGCGACGAAGGTTTTAGGACATCAGGTTTTCCTTTGCGACGTCAACGCTCCTGTCGGAATGGATAACCTCGCCAAACCTAATGGCGTAATTATGGAAGCTGAACAGCTGATGGCAGAAGCTTGCCATGCTGACGAAGCCTTCTTCTTAATTAACGGAACTTCTAGCGGCATCATCGCCATGATCATGACCGCTGTCAAAGCAGGGGAGAAGATCATCCTTCCTCGTAACATCCACAAGTCCGTTATTAGCGCTTTGACGATTTCCGGTGCTGTCCCTGTTTATGTCATGCCTCAGATTGATAACGATCTTGAGATCGCCAATCAACCAACCCTTGAGGATTGGAAAAAGGCCATTAACAGAAATACATCTTCTAAAGCCATCTTCGTCATCAACCCAACCTACTTCGGTGCGGTTGGCGAACTTGAGGAGCTTGTCGAATACGCTCACGAGCACCACATGGCCGTTCTTGTCGATGAAGCTCATGGTGCCCATTTCTATTTCCATCTCGAAGGCCAACCAATGACTGCCATGGATGCAGGAGCGGATATGTCTTCCGTTTCCTTCCACAAGACCGCTGGCTCCTTAACTCAATCTTCGGTCCTTCTTCTCAACGAGCACCTTTTCAGAAAAGAAGAAGTTCAGACTTCCTTAAACATTCTCAATACGACTTCCCCATCCACGTTGCTCATGGCGTCTCTAGACGGCGCCCGCGCATTCATGGCTTCGAAAAAGGGCCAGACCGCTATGGCGGAGACCTATAAGCTCATCGATTACGCGAGTAAGAAAATCAACCAAATCAAAGGCTTTGAAGTCAGAGGAAAATCTTACTTCAAAAAGAACGGTGCCTACGATTACGATTCCAGCAAGGTCGTTATTGCTATCGACAAACTTGATATCGACGGCTTCGATCTCTATCGCTTGCTCATCGACAAATACGAAATTCAAGTTGAGCTTGCTGAGACATACGAAATAATGTGCGTTTTCGCTATCGGAACGAAAAAGAAACACGTCGATAGCCTAGTCGAAGCCCTTAAGGATATTTCCGCTCATCACTATCACAAAGACATCGTTTACGATGACCACCATTTCGATAGCTCATTCCCATTCATGCTCGCAAGGCCTCGTGTCGCCTTCCATGCGCCAGGCAAGGTTTTGCCTCTCGAAGAGTTGGACGGAACCATCTCCAAAGAGCAGGTCATGATGTACCCTCCGGGAATCCCGCTTATCGTTCCTGGAGAAGTCTGGAACAAAGACCTCATCAAGAGGGTTCAGTTCTTTGAAAAACACAAAAAAGAAGGCATCCGTCTCCTTTCTTCCTACAAAGACGGCTTTGAAGTCATCGCTACTGAGAAGTGGCGTCGCTTCTCCGTCTACGAGAAGAAACTTAGTGACTATAACCGCACCAAAAAGACAACACCTCTCAACGATGGCTATCACGTTCCATTCGAAGGTGAGAAGCATAAAGAGACATTGGTCCTTTTGCCATTCCGTCTAGATACCTGGAGAAAGAAAGCCAAACCAGCTCAGGCCGCTTACAAAGAAGTCATCTCCGCGATTGCCAAACACGAGAAAGTGGTGGTGGGCATCCATCCAAGATTCCACAAAGAACTCGCGCCGATGTACGAGAGAATTCCTAATGTCGAAACCATCTCTGTCCGTTATAACGACGCATGGGCTCGCGACAATATGCCTCTCTTCTTAACTAACGGTAAAAATCTCAGAACCGTCGATTTCCGTTTCAATGCTTGGGGCGGTGAATATGACGGCCTTTATAGAAACTATAAAGATGACGACAAACTTAGGTCTATCATCTCCAAGAAGATGGGTCTCATGTCATACGTTCATCCGAAGTTCGTCCTCGAAGGTGGTTCCGTAGCGCTCGATGGCGAAGGCACTCTCATTACCACTGAAGCCTGTCTCCTCTCTCCTGGCCGCAACCCATGCTTAACCAAGACCGAAATCGAAGAGGTCCTTCGTGAATACTTAGGCGTCGAGAAGATCGTTTGGATTCCACACGGAATCTACGAAGACGAAACCAACGAGCACATCGACAACATGGTCTCCTTCGTGAAACCAGGTGAAGTTATGCTCGCATGGACGACTGACAAGAACGATCCTCAATATGATTATTGCCAGAAGGCGTATCGCGCCCTCAAGAAACAGACTGACGCGAAGGGAAGGCCTTTCGTCATTCATAAGATGAAGCTCCCAGCTCCACTCTATTTGGGCAAAGATGTATCTAAGTCCTTGTCCAAGAGCAATGACACGCTCGACAAGAGAGAAGCCGGACGCCGTCTAGCCGCCTCATACGTCAACTACTACCAAGGCAAGGATTTCATCATCCTTCCTGCCTTCGGAGTCAAAGAAGACGAAGCGGCCCTTGCCACCATGAAGAAGGTCTATCCGAATAAAGAGATCCACCAGGTCAACACCCTTGAGATCCTTTATGGCGGAGGAAACATCCATTGCATCACCATGCAGGTTCCAACCGAGGAGGAGAACAAATGAAAATTAAAGTCGCTATTGCCCAATTCTCAATGCCAGACAACTATGAGAAATGCATTGAAAAAGCCGACGAATATATAAAAACCGCCAGCAAAAACGGCGTGGATTTGCTTTTGCTTCCTGAGCTTTTCGAAGGCTTATACTTCTGCCAGATCGAGAACTATGACTTCTTCTCCAAAGCTGAAGAGGTTAAGGATTCCAAGACCTTGAAACACTTCCAGGAGATGGCCAAAGAATACAAGATCGTTCTCCCGATCTCTTTCTTCGAGAAATCTGGTAACTGCTATTTCAACTCCCTCGTCATGATCGACAAGGATGGCACTATTGTCGACCTTTACCGCAAGAGCCATATCCCAACCGGCGAATGCTATGAGGAGAAGTTCTACTTCACCCCAGGCGACACTGGATTCAAAGTCTTCAAGACCAAAGCCGGAAACATCGGTGTTGGCATCTGCTGGGACCAGTGGTTCCCAGAGACCGCGAGAATCCTCGCCCTTAAAGGTGCTGAGATTCTTCTTTTCCCAACCGCGATCGGTTCTGAACCGGTTCTTCCAAAAGACTCCAAGAGCCATTGGCAAAATGTCATGAAAGGACACGCTGCCGCAAACATCATGCCTGTCTTAGCCGCCAATAGAGTGGGGGTTGAGGCCATGGGAAAATCCAGCATGAAGTTCTACGGATCCTCCTTCATCGCTGACCAACATGGCGATTTCGTCACCGAAATGAACCGAGAAGAAGAAGGAATTCGCTTCGCCGAATTCGATCTCTCCGAAATTGCAAAAGAGCGCTTCGGATGGGGAGTTTATCGCGATCGCCGCACCGACCTCTACGAAGATTTGCTTAAACACGATGCCTCAAAGTAGCCTATAGCTGCTTTGCTTTTTCACACAAAAACCTCTCTGCTGGTATCTATCAAAATTCGATTTTGATAAGATATTTTTATGAACAAAAACGACGTCAAAAGAAATCAGCCTCGAAAAGGTTTCATAGATCCAAACAAGACGAAGACTTATTTGGTGTACCACGAAACCGATCTTTTGACGTTCCTTCGCGAGAAGATGGCTAAGCAGTCTCAGCACAACATCCGCCACATGATCTCGAACCACCAGGTCGCCGTTGGAGGCGCTCCAGTCAATGAGTGGTTCTACAAGCTTTACCCAGAAGACGAGGTCACAGTCAGCTGGACCCCAATCAAGAAGAGGGAGAGAAAAGACCTTCCAATCATCTACGAAGACGAGGACATCATCGCTATCAATAAGCCGTCTGGTCTTCTTTCTGTCGCGAGTGACAGAGAGAAAGGCAAAACCGCTTATCGTTTGGTCACCGATTGGCTAACCCAAACAAACAAGAAAGCCCGCATCTTCGTTGTCCATCGTATCGATGAAGACACTTCGGGTGTTTTGATTTTCGCCAAGAACTTTGAAACGAGAGAAGCCCTTCAGAACCATTGGCAGGAGATCGTCACCAAGCGTGGCTACTACGCCATCGTTGAAGGCGAAGACATTCCTGAAGAACAAACCCTAAAGAACTATCTCTGGTTAGACGAGACCACTTTCCAGGTCAGAGTCACCAAGAGCAAAAAGAACAGCAAACTCGCTATCACGCATTACAAGAAAATGGCCGCCAAAAACGGATACGCCCTTCTCGACGTCAACATCGACACAGGCCGTAAGAACCAAATCCGTGTCATGCTTGGAAACATCGGCCACTACATCATCGGAGATGATCGCTATGGCGAGCCATCGAACCCACTCAAGAGACTTGGCTTACATGCCTATGAGCTCGACTTCACGAATCCATTAACCGGCAAAGAATACAAAATCAAAGCGGAGATGCCAGCCTGCTTCAAGAAGCTCTTCTGGGTATCGCACGCTGAGAAACGCGCCATAGCAGAAGCGAAAGCAAAGGGAGTTAAAGTTAAGAATGGAAGCAAACGCCGCAAGTAAGACATTCTTCCGCTCAGCCTTCCTTTTGAAGCTGCGCGAGTCTTTTGTGAGCGTTCTTCCAATCGTTGCCGTCATCTCGATCCTCTTCTTCACAGGGGTGATTGCTGATTTCGGTTTGCCTGCCTATATCTCCTTCCTCATCTGCTCTATTTTGATCGTCATCGGTCTTTCGCTCTTCAACATCGGCGCTGAGGCTTCGATGTCCGCAATTGGAAAAATCATCGGCGAATCCCTCTTCAAAAAGAGAAAAATCTTCTTCGTCGTGGCCATGACCTTCATCATCGGCGTCCTTGTCACAATCGCTGAACCTGACCTTAAAGTCACCGCCAGCCAGATTGGTGTTGATGAGCTTTTGCTTATCGGCATGATTGGTGTGGGCGTTGGCCTCTTCGTTGTCTTTGGCGTTCTTAGAATCATCTTCAACAAGAATCTCAACATCATGTTCATCTGCTTCTATGGTTTGGTGTTCATGCTTGCTGGCATAACCAATCCGAAGTTCCTTCCAATCTGCTTCGACTCTGGTGGCGTCACAACCGGTCCAGTCACCGTTCCATTCATCCTCGCCTTTGGCGCAGGCTTAGCCGCGTCGACTGCGAGCAACGGCAGAAGTGGCGAAGACTCATTCGGTCTTACCGCTCTAGCGTCCGTTGGCCCAATCCTCACCGTCATGGTTCTTTCTCTCTTCCTCGATGTTGATTCGATGGTCTATGTCTGGAGCGACAACCCAATCACCACCTATGAGACCTTTGAAGGTTTCTGGCCGGCCTTCTTCTCTTCGGCTGGAGAACATTTCCTTGGAGAGCTAGGAATGGTTGGCATCGCTATCGCGCCGACAACTGTTTTCTATCTCATCTACGACCTCATCTTCATCAAGTCCCGTAGGGTCAGAATCGTCCGTATTCTCATCAACATGCTCTATGCCTACTTTGGCTTGGTTATTTTCCTTGCTGCAGTCAACCTAGGTTTTCTTCCTGTTGCTCAAGAAGTTGGCAAAGGCCTAGGCGCATCGGAAGGCACATTGGGTATCGCGATTCTCATTGCTGCGGCATTCGGCCTTTTTGGTGTTATCGCTGAGCCTGCTGTCCACGTCCTTATCCGTCAAATTGAGACGGTTTCCGAAGGAACGGTCAAATCACTCACCGTCGGATTCGTTATGGCTCTCTCTGTTGGCGGTGGCGTCGCTTTAGCGATCATCCGTGCCTACTACGGCTTCAGCATCCTCTATTACATGATTCCTGGATACATCATCGCTTTGGGACTCTCGTTCTTGGTTCCAAAGATCTACACCGCAATGGCCTTTGACTCTGGCGGAGTTGCCAGTGGTCCAATGGCGTCGACATTTGTCGTTCCTTTCGTCATCGGATTCACTTACTCAGCCCATGGCGCGGAATCCGTGTTTGAGAACGCCTTCGGCGCGGTCGCGATGATCGCCCTCATGCCTCTCATCGTTGTTCAGGGCATGGGCTTATACGCCAACATCAAACGTTCAATCAACAACTACATGGTCCGCAAGAGATTCCACGAAGACGACGATCTCATCATCATTTCCTTTGAGGAGGCTAACGCATGAGCGAAGAGAAAAGACGCTTTGTTTTGAAACGCACTCCTAAAGTCAGCGAGGAGACTCTTTCGAAAGCCCAAGAAGCCAAGAAGGTCTACCATCCGCTTTGCATTGCCATCACCGTCGTCAATCAGGGACAGGGCGGTGCGATCACGAAGATCATGGAAGCTTCTGGCGCGGCAACCTCTTTCGTCTTCCATGGAGAAGGAACCGCCATCAACCACTTCTACGAGATCTTCACTCTTGAGAACGCAAATAAGCAATTAATCCTCACTCCGATGAGAGAAAGTTTATGGTCTACCGTGAAAACAAAACTTGAAACTCGTTTCAATGTGTCTAAAGTAGCGAAAGGCATATCCTTTATCGTCAAAGTTAATAGCATCATCGGAACCAACGCCTATAAATTCGTGGCCGACGAGAGGCCATTAGTCTCAGAAACCAAAGGAGATAATGCCATGGAAGAAACGAGAAACGAGAATTACGAAGTCGTGTTTGCGATCGTCAATGACGGTTACACCGACCTAGTCATGGAAGCCGCTAGAGGCGCAGGCGCCAGAGGCGGCACGATCATCAATGCCCGCGGAACCGGCAACAAAGAGATCGAAAAGTTCTTCGGAGTCTCAATCGCTCCAGAAAAGCAAATCGTCATGATTTTGGTTCCAAAAGACATAAAGAACGCGGTTTTGACGGGGATTTATCAAGCAGCCGGCCTCAACAGCAAAGGTCAGGGAATTGCCTTCTCCGTGCCTGCAACTGACGTTGTAGGCATTGTCGAAAACGTTCAAAAAGAGGAAGATACTACAAGTAAACAAAATTAGGAGACTATTACGGAGACGCCAGATACCACAGCAAAATTATCAAGCTTCCGCAAACTGACATTCGGTCAACTCATACGAGAGAAGCTTCCGTTCCTGTTTAACATCAGGAGCCTTTTCTATTTCTTCTGGCTCGTTTTCTTTATCGGCATGGCCTGGATGGCCTATGGCCTTATCAATAACTCCTTCACCCAGTTCTACCCATGGACGGACTACTTCGGTCAGTACGTCACCATGACTTTCTATTACCACGATGTTTGGCACACCTTCTTCAAGACAGGTTATTTTGAGCTTTATTCGCCAAACACCTACCTTGGTTCAGACAACATCGGTTCGAACTCCTACTATGGCTTATTCGATCCGTTCCTATTCATCTGCTATCTCTTCCCACGTTCATGGATTCCTCAGACCTTCGCTTTAGCGACCATGGTCAAAGGAGCGGTGGGAGCCATGGCGATGCGCGCCTACCTCAAATACATGGGCCTCAGCGAAAGCACGTCACGCGTCGGCGCGATGGCTTTTGCCTTCAACGGCTGGGTCAACTACTTTGTAGGCTTCCCATCCTTCGTCTCGAGCGCTTTCACGTTCCCTCTCATCCTTCTTGGCATTGAGAAAGTCATCAAGGAAAGAAAGCCTCTTACCCTCATCATGGGATTGTTCCTTTTGGGAATCATCTCGTTCTTCTTCCTTGTCGTCGCTTGCGTTTGGGGCGTTATCTACGCTTTATGGCGCTACTTCTGGACCATCAAGAAGAGAAACCTCAAAGAGAACCTTTGGGTCATCGCTTTGGGTATAGCGGGATTCGCTCTCGGTATAGCCATGTCAGCCTGGACGCTTCTCCCATCTGTCAGAGAATCTGCTCTTTCGGGAAGAACCTCCTCGATCGGCAAAGGCTATTTGGACGCTATCCTTAACGCTTTCAAAGACAAAGACTTTGGCACCGTCCTTGGATATCTCTTCGAGCCTGTTGGTCGAAACCCAATCAGAGAGATGCAAGCCTTACAGGCTTTCTTCTATCCAACCATCGGATACATTGAGCTTCCTCTTGCTGGAAGCGGATACGATTCTTGGACTTCTAACGCCTTTATCTACACGCCTCTTGTGATACTCTTCTTCATCGCGTTCGTTAACTCGATCAAGAACAAGAAGATTGGCGAGATCATCGCCGTCCTCCTTTGCGCATACCTCATGCTCACCAACTTGGCGTACTACATGTTCTACGCCTTCACTGGTGACGGATATGGACGTTGGTTTATCGTCCTTGTGCCGTGCGCAATCTACTACGCATGTCGAGAACTTGACCACATCAAGGAAGAGAAGAAGTGGGTTATCTTCAGTGGCGCTTTCCTCGCGCTTGGTTTAGCGATGCTCACTTGGATCCTCACCATCATCTTCGTCCAGAACCAGTCCTACAATGAGTACCTTGACCCATATTGGCCAACTAGCCTCAACTACGTCCCATATCAGGTCACTGACAGACAGGGCATCGTGAGGACTTGTTTGTGGATTGTTTTCTATCAGCTTGGCATGGACTTCATTGTCGGCATGGTCATCTTCTTCATGAAGAACCACAAGCATTTGAATAGGGTTTTGTTTGGGATAATTGCTGTTGAGACCATTCTCTGGGGCAATATGTCCTTCGTCTACAAAGGCACTTGGAGCTACACCTACTGGAATGGCGGACAAGCCGTCAGAGACACTTTGACGTCATATGGCGAGAAGGTCATGGAAGACGATCCTGGATACTACAGGACCTACTACGATGACATCCGCGACAGGAACAGTCAGTACATTTGGAGAACGAATGGCTGCGCGACCTTCCATTCCCTTTTCAACTACGATGCCGCTCAGCTCTCTTGCTACATTGGCGCAAACAGACCAATGGAGGTCAGAGATGGTGAACAAAATAGATACGCCTATGGCGAAACATATACCTCCAAATCTTGGTCGACTTTCTATGGCCACAAACGCTTCGGAACCGACCTTGCTTTGTCGATGAAGTATTACGCCATCATGCGCGAAGGCTATGGCGTCCATGAAGGTCTTGCCGATAACGTCCCATGGGGATCTGAGCTCGTCTATGGCGACATGGACAGCGTCCTCCGCCTCTACAAGAACCCATACGTCGATAAGATGAGGCTTGGCCACGCCGTCGATCACATCTATAAACGTAACGTCCAAGAAAACACCTTCAACCAAGGCGATGATTTCCTCAAGCTTAATAGCGGCGGCGGAACCATAGGCGGATACAAGGAAATTTTGAGGAACGACGAAGTCCTTATGACTGGCGCCATCCTCGAGGATGCTGACGCTGATGAATTAATTGCTCAGGATTCTTCCTTCGTTCTTGATGCCGCTCCAGAGGAGAACAGCATATTCACTGGCTGCTACTATGACGGACAGATTTACACCGGCAGCGTTCCAAACCCAGCGAACAACTCTTTCCAGTGGTGGGGAACTTGGACTGGACGCGAAGGCCCAGCCTATATCGCCGACATCCTTGAACACGGAACCAAGAGTACCTGGCAGACGGATCAGTACAGATACGTCGATGACGTAAGAGGCAATTACCTCACAACAAGAGACGGCTTCGATAGAACTAGAGACTTCAAATACAAAGGCGACAGCGAATTCGTCGTTTTGACTGCCGGCGCAGGAAACAAATACTTCAATGAAGATTGGGGTGGCGCCTGCTTCGCTTTCAACTACAAGATCAACAACAGCAAATATAAGACCAGGATTTACATGATCGGCGACAGACAGAAAGAGAACGGAGAGATTGAGGAGAACGTCCTTCTCAGCTACGAATATTGGGCTCTTGATAACATCGCTTCCTACCGTATCAGCGGAACCCAGGCCGATCCTTTCTATATGTATCCTACAGGCAGGGTCAAATACATCTGCTTCAACGCTAAACCAAGCGACTTCAGCGAAGGCACTTTCCCATCCTATGTTTCCTTGTTCAAAGCGGAGAGAAGCCAGTTTGAAAATGCCTTCAACGTCATTAGCGACGACAGCCACAACCTCACTAACGTTGTCTATGACAAGAACAAGTTCACCTTTGATTCCAACTTCCCAACCAAGAAGGTCGTAACCACTTCGATTGGTTATGACGCTGGCTGGAGCGTTAAGGCTACCGATGAGAATGGTAACGTTACTTATCCAAAGGCTATGAGAGTTAACGGCGGCCTTGTCGGGTTCGTCGCCCCAGCAGGCAAGATCTCTTATGAGGTCACTTACTTAACGCCACAAATCAAGCTCGGCGCATTCGCTTGCAGCGCGGCCTGGTTCGTCGTTGCCGGATACTCCATGGTGACCTTCACCCTTGAGATCAAAAAGAAGAGGAGAGAACTTGCCTTGGTCGAGGCGGCTAAAGAAAGCCCAATCTCAACAAGCGAGCCGATAAAAGAAAAAGAGAGCGAAGCAGCTCCGCCCTCTCAAAGTTAGTCTTTGAAGTTCTTAAGGTAGATATCGTAAACGACATTCTTCGGGATGTCGTTTTCTTTTGCCGTCTCTTTAATGGCTTCTTTGGAGGAAAGGGATTTGAGCTTTTCCTTCAAAATAGAAGCGATTTCATCATTTGAGAGGGTTTTTGCCACGGATTTTTGCTTCTCGACGATGATAACCATCTCTCCAATGAGGGTGGATTCATCAAGCTCCGCCATCTCTCCGAGAGTTCCTCTGATATACTCTTCGTGTTGCTTGGTTAATTCTCTGGCGATGACCGCTTTACGGTCTTCACCAAGGATGGATGACATGTCTTTCAAAGTCGCCCCAATACGGTGAGGGGCTTCGTAGAAGACGATCGTGTCTTTTCTATTCTTAAGGGATTCGAGTTCTTTCTTTCTGGCGGATGGCTTGCTTGGAAGGAAACCATAGAAGTAGAAGTGGTCCGCCTCTAAACCAGAACCAACGAGTCCGCAGATAGCAGCGCTAGGTCCATTGACGACAGAGACTTTGATGCCTGCTTCGATGCAGCGCTTTGTAAGCCTTTCGCCTGGGTCACTTACGGTTGGATAACCGGCATCTGACATATAAGCAATCTTCTTCCCTTCTTTTAGAAGGGAGATGATCTTTTGTGAGGCTTCTTCTTCGTTATGCTCGTGGCAGGAGATGAGCTGTTTATCTAAGCCGAACTTCTTCAAAAGGGAGCCGCTGTTACGAGTGTCTTCGCAAGCGACATAGTCGATCTCTTTGAGCACTTCCAAAGCCCTAGGAGTCATCTCTCCGAGGTTTCCTATTGGAGTGGCAATCAAGTATAGAAGGGGACTGTTGCCGAAGAAATTAAGCTCGCGGTTTATCATTGCGGCGGTTTGGCTTTCCTTGATGCGAACGATTCATCAGTTCGTTATATTCTTCGAGGGTCAAGTAAGCGACATCAAGCTCGGCTTTGAGTTTGATGGTCTGGGAAAGGATATTGAAGGAATCAACGACATAGTCGTTTCCGTTATATTTCACAGGCGTTCCTGGGCGTGGGAAGTTCTTCCTCGCCTCAGTGTATAAATCGTCTTCGTAGTTAAGGCAGCAGATGAGTTTGCCGCACTGTCCAGAAAGCTTTGGAATGTTAAGGGTAAGCATCTGGTTCTTGGCTTTCGAAATGGCAATTCCATCGAACTGGTTAAGGAAGGTGGAGCAACAAAGAGGAAGTCCACATGTTCCGATACCGCCAACCATCTTGGCTTTGTCTCTTGGAGCAAGCTGATGGAGCTCGATACGGCATTTAAGCTGTGGGGCAAGAACGTGAAGAAGCTCACGGAAATCAACGCGGTTATCCGCGGTGTAGGTGATTGTGACTTTCGCTCCGTCGAGAGTGTACTGAGCGGAGAGAAGTCTCATCGGGAGATCGAGTCTCGTGACTTCTTTCTGAGTAATTTTGAGAGCGATTTCCGCTTCCTTTTTGCTCATCTCATAGTCTTCGAGATCGAGGCTGGTTGGTCTACGGATGATTGGCTTGAGCTCAAGATTTGATTTGTAGGCGCTCGTTGGTTTCAAAGCGACGGCAACCTCTCCGAGTTCTAAGCCGGAAACGGTTTCGACGACGACTTTGTCGCCTACGGCGAGGGTATCATCATCGGTGCCGAAATAATAGGCCTTGCTGGCGCCATCAAAAGTGACTCCGATGAAGTATTTATATGTGCTCATGATTTCGTCTTTATTCATAGTATGAATTCCTTGGTGATGTAGTTGATGAGGTGCTCTATGAGCAGAGCGGTGTTTATATTGAGATCAAGATGATTCCTGACCTTCATGATCTCTAAGAGACTTTCCTCTGGGTGTTTCCACTTCTTAAGAGGCTCAATAAGTTTAACATAAGAAGAAAGCAAAGGCGTTTGGTTTTGTTTGAGGGCGAGAAGGTCCTTAAACGCCAAAGAAAGCATATCTAAGAAGTAGCGCCCTTTCTTCTTGTCGAGATCAGGGATGATGCTCTTCTCAAATAAATAGCAAGCTTCGCTTCTGGTTTTGGATAAGGCTTCCAAAGCTAAGAGGAAGGATTCTTTCGCGTTCTTGTATTCAGAGGTCTTGGATTCTTCTAATACGAGAGGCGCGCTATTTGAGAAATAGGAAATGAGTTCAGCATCCTCAAGAGAGACGCCTTCATTAACGGATTCCTCAATGACTTCCTCTCTAGGGGAGAGAAGCATTCTCATGCACTGGCAACGGGAGATGATGGTTGGGAGAACCTTGGCTTCGTTCTCGGTGGTAAGAATGGCGAACGTATGGGTCGGAGGTTCTTCCAAAAACTTAAGCAAGGAGTTGATCGCTTCCACGCTCATGGATTCCACGAGATGGATGATATAAATCATGATTCCCTTGGTTTCTGTAGGGGTTTTTGAGAAATCTTCGACGACGTTTTCGACTTCTTCTTTCTTGATTCCGTCTTCATCTGCACCAAGGATATGGAAGTCCATATAGGTTCCATGCTCCAAGCGTCCGCAGCTTCTGCACTCTTCGCAAGCGAGCGGATCAGGGTGGTCGCAGATAAGACTCTTGGCCATGAATTTGGCGGTTTCCAAAAGAGGAGTTCCAGATTCTCCGCATAACAAATACGCATGCGCCAAACGTTTGTTTTCGATGGCGTTCGCAAAAGTTCTATAGACGAGCGGCTGTTTCTTCTTAAGGTATTCGCCTAATTTCATTTCTTTAATCTATCTTCGATAGCTTTGTAAGCATCCGCGAAGACCTCATCTGGGCCTTTGGATGCATCAACGATCACGAATCTCTCTGGGAACTTCTTGGCAAGTTCATGGAACGAATCGCGGACTTTGTTGTGAAAGGTGAGCTTCTCAACATCGAGACGGTTAACCTCTCTCTGAGAGTTCGCAGCGATTCTCGCTAAACCCTCTTCCGGTTTGATATCAAAGAGGATCGTTAAGTCAGGAAGCATTCCTTCGGTAGCGAAAAGGTTCATGTTGTAGACGGTGTCGATTCCGATTCCGCGAGCTCCGCCCTGATAGGCGAGGGAAGAATCAAGGAAACGGTCGCAAAGGACAAGTTTGCCCTCCTTAAGGGCAGGAATAACTTTCTCAACAAGATGCTGACGACGGCTTGCCGCATATAAAAGAGCCTCGGTGCGAGGATCCATCGCGGTGTTCTTCTTGTCGAGAATGACGTTTCTGATCTCTTCGGCGATTGGGGTTCCGCCTGGTTCTCTAGTTAAAACGATCTCATATCCTTCGGAAGTGAGTTTCTCGACGATTCTTTTAATGGCTGTGCTTTTGCCAGCGCCTTCTCCGCCTTCAAATGTGATGAACATATTAGATCTTCTTCCTTCCTTCGAATGCTTTCGAGAGTGTAAGCGCGTCCGCATAATCAAGGGATGACCCCATCGGTAAGCCATAACCTAGTCTCGTGACGTTCGGGACCACGCCATCAAGGACTTTGGCGATGAATAAAGCGGTGGTCTCCCCATCGATGGTTGGGTTAGTGGCAACAATGACTTCGGTGGCTTCGCTTTCTTTGACTCTGGCAAGCAGTTCTTTGATGTTAAGGTCTTCCGGTCCGATTCCGCGGCTTGGGGAAACGACTCCTCCAAGGACGTGGAAAACGCCGTCAAAGGAATTCATCTTCTCAATTGCCAAGGCGTCTTTTGTGTCACTTACGACGCAGATGGTTTTGTGATTTCGTGCAGGATTTGCACAGATTTCACATTTTTCATCCTCGGTATATAGCCCACATATTGGGCATGGATGGATGTTTGAGGAAACGTCTTTGATGGCCTTAACAAAATCATCCCGGTCTTCTTGCTTCATGCGAAGCACGGCATATGCCATACGTTCAGCGCTTTTGACGCCGATGCCGGGAAGCTTGCTGAATGATTCTATGAGTTCTGTCAAAGAGCGGAGTTCTTTCATTAGAATCCGAGCACTCCTCTTTGTCCGGTGACTCTCTCTTCGATGGCGTCAGCTTCGGCCTGGACTTTGTCGTAGGCTTCATTGATGGCCATGGCGAGGGTCTCTTCGACCATTTCTTCGTTGTCGGCGGATAAGGCATCTTTGTCGATCTTGATGGATTTGACCTTCTTGTCGCCCATGATGGTGACTTCGATGATGCCGGCTTTCTTGACGACGAATTCTTTGGTGGCTAATTCTTCGTGGGCTTTCTTAAGCTCGCGTTCCATTCTTTTAGCATTAGCTAACATTTGCTGCATTGGGTTCATATCTTTACCTCTCCTTTATTTAATAACTGGTAAATTCAAGACAATGTCTTTCTTGTTTGGGATCTGCCCCATCTGGACCTTCTCGTAGTAGTAGGTGCGGACGGCAAGG
The DNA here is from genome assembly GCA_016287465.1 of Caryophanales bacterium. GTDB lineage: Bacteria > Bacillota_I > Bacilli_A > RFN20 > CAG-826 > UBA4951. The sequence goes on from JAEEWP010000021.1 coordinate 16,417, forward strand.
CGGCGGTCTGGATCAAGGGCGTAAACGAACACCCTACGTCCAAGCATGGCTTCAACCAAATCGGATAAAGCGGCTTGGTTGGAGACGAGGTTGGCTTTCTCCGCTTGGTTCTTGTGCTGGTAGGCGAGAATCAAGGCGTCCTTGCAAAGACAGAACGGGGTCGCGTTGGACAAGAGGCTTGCGACTTTTCCGAACTTCGGATCCATCTTGAGCTCTTCTAGAAGCGCCCATTTGTCCTTTAAGGATAACCTTTCCTGCTTATCGGCAAGGACGGAGATATTGAAGATCTGCTCATCGGAAAGAACGAAGTTGGTTCCGGTGGTGCTGATCTCGTAGTGAGAAATCTTTGATGTGTCGATTGAGGTCGAACGGATGATCGTGTCTTCTTTGACTGGCTCTTCCACCTTTGGTGCTGGAGCAGGGGCGGGCTCTTCTGGCTCCTCTTTGCTCACAAGCCAATCTGGGACTTCAGTCGCTTTCTTTGGAGCAGGGCTGTATTTGTTCTCATTAATGAAATCAAATAATGGAGACGATTCTTCAAAGACAGGCTCAGCTGGAACTTGCTCCGGTTCTGGTTCTGGCTCTGGTTTGACGACTTTTGGCTCTTCCACCTTAGGTGCAGGCGCTGGGGCTGGAGCAGGAGTTGGTTTCTTAACTGGTTTCGGCGCTGGAGCCGGACTATCGGTAGAAGCCATTCTCAAAAGGGTGAGTTCGAAGAGTGAACGGATATCCGAAACGTTTTTGAAATTGTTCTGGGCTTCAATGAGGGAGGAGATCATGCTGTTGCAGTCAGCAGGGGAAAGATTCTTCGCCAAAGTGTCGGCGTTCTCCTTGTCGAGTTTCTCCATAAGGCTGAGATCGTTCGTTTTCTCATAAATGAGGAGGTCTTTGAGAAGAGAGATGAGTTCGAGGACGAGTCTACGGATGTCGATTCCACCAGCGAGATAGGCTTCGCTCTTCTTAACGACTTCGGAGACGTTTCCTTCCTTGATGGCAAGGAGGAGGTCGACCTTCTCGTCGATGCTCGCTAAGCCATACATGGCAAGGACGTCTTCTTCATGCAAAACGTTGTTGCTGAAGGCTAAGACCTGGTCAAGGATCGAAAGGGCGTCACGCATGCCGCCATCAGCCAAATCGATGATGGTCTTGAGACCGCCTTCGGTGTATTTCGTGCCTTCTTTGTCGAGGATTTCGTGTAATTTCTCGCTCATTTCGTCATAGGAGAGTTTGGAGAAATCGAATCTCTGGCAACGGGAAAGGATGGTCGGGATGACCTTGAATGGTTCGGTGGTGCAAAGGATGAAGATGACGTTCTCCGGCGGTTCCTCAATGGTCTTGAGGAGGGCGTTGAAAGCGCCGGTCGTCATCATATGGACTTCGTCGATGATATAGACTTTGTAGTTTCCTTTGATTGGAGCGTATCTCACTTTCTCAATGAGATCACGGACTTGGTCAACGCCGTTATTGGAAGCGGCGTCGATCTCAATGACGTCTGGGTGATTGCCATTGGCGACTTCCTGGCAGTTCTGGCATTGGTTGCACTGATGGCCAAGGCCTTCTTCGCAGTTGAGGGCTTTGGCGAAAAGCCTCGCCATGGAGGTTTTGCCAGTTCCACGAGGGCCGGCGAAAAGATAAGCGTGAGCCATCTTTCCGGTCGCGAGGGCGTTCTTGAGCGTGCGCACAATCGGTTTCTGACCAGCGACCTCTTCGAAAGTCTGAGGGCGGTAAGTGAGATATAAAGCTTTATATGACATATTTGGATTCCGTTTTTGATTATACTCTAACTAGCCTTTTCTCACTAGTGAGAATGAAGACTTTTACGACTTCTAGAGACATTATCCCTATGGTATAATCACGAGGCACGTGAGGTTGTTATGGAAGAAAGCATGAGAAAACGCCTTGAAGCCGTCAAGACAAGGTGTGAAGAAATAGATCGTGACCTTGGTGATCCAGCCATCATGAACAATGTTGGTCTCATCACCGAATTATCCAAAGAAAGGTCCTCGCTTTCAGAAGCTTATGAAGGTTATTTGGAATACCTTAAGGCCGAAAGCGATTTGAAAGACGCCGACGATATCATCAACAGCGGAGACGCTGAGCTCGCTGAGATGATGAAGCTTGAGAAGAAGTCTCTTTTAGAGAAGATGGAGAAAATCGAAGTCGATCTCCATGGCAAACTTCTTCCAGCCGATCCAAACGATAAGAAGAACATCATCGTCGAGATTCGTGGCGCAGTCGGAGGAGATGAAGCGAACATCTTCGCTGGCGATTTATTAAGAATGTATACGAGATATGCCGAGAACCAGGGATGGAAAGTTCAGTACATCGATGGTGAAGAAGGCTCTGCCGGCGGATATTCATATGTCTCTTTCATGGTCAAAGGAAAGAACGTCTATTCGAAGCTCAAATTCGAAAGCGGTGCCCACCGTGTTCAGAGAGTCCCAAAGACCGAAGCCTCTGGCCGTATCCATACCTCAACAGCAACCGTCCTCGTCATGCCAGAAGCAGAAGAGGTCGATGTCAAAATCAACCCAACCGATCTCAAGATCGATACCTATCGTTCCCAGGGCGCCGGTGGACAAAACGTCAATAAGACCGAGTCCGCTGTTCGTGTTACCCACATCCCAACCGGAATTGTCGTCAGCTGCCAGACCGAAAAGGCTCAGCTCCAGAATAAGGAAATCTGTATGAGGATGATCCGCGCAAAGGTCCACGACTTCTATCAGTCCCAGCAGGACGACGCCCGCGCTTCTGAAAGAAAACTCAAAGTCGGAACCGGTGAGAGAAGCGAGAAGATCAGAACCTATAACTATCCACAGAACCGTGTCACCGATCACCGTATCGGTTTCACCGTTAACCAATTAGACCGCATCATGGAAGGCGAGCTTGACGATGTCATCGACGCCCTCATCCATTACGATCAGGAGCAGAAACTCTTAGAAGAGAGCAACAAATAAATGCCGACGATTGATGAAGCCTACAAAGAAGCCTACGCACTAGCGAAACCTTATGGCGTAATGGCCATGGATTTGCGCATTCTTTTGATGCATGACGAAGGGCTTCATGAGCAGATCGATGTGCTCTTCTACAAAGAGAGGGAAATGAAGAACTACGACCTCTTCAAAGAGCAGGTCCAGAAGCTCATCAAAGGCGAACCAGTCGAATACATTCTCGGAGAAGCGGATTTCCTCGGAAATCCAATCAAGATCAACGAGAACGTTTTGATCCCAAGGAGTGAGACCGAAGAACTCGTCTCTGGCATCAGCGAGAGAATCGACAACTATTACGATCCTCGTAACTATTTGGTGTGCGCCGATATCGGAACCGGCAGTGGTTGTATCTCCATCGGATTAAGACAAAGCTTCTCAAATTGGCTTCTTGTCGCCAGCGACATCTCCCCAAAAGCCCTTGAGGTCGCGAAAGAGAATTTCGAACGCTACAACATCAGAGCCCAAGTCCTTGAAGGCGATGCTTTAGCTCCATATATCGAGAACAACATCAACCTCGACATCATCGTTTCCAACCCTCCATATATCCTTAACAAAGAAGACGCTCAAGCATCAGTGAGAGACTATGAACCTGCAAGCGCCCTTTGGCTTGATAAAGAGCACTCAGTTTATGAATCGATCTTCAGAGATTATAAGAAGGTCAAAAAGGGTTCTCTCTTCATGGCGTTTGAGATTTCTCCAGACCTCGAAATGTGGCTCGAAGACCTTATGAAAAAGTATCTTGAGGATTATTCCTATGAGTTCGCAAAAGACCTCAACGGATTCACGAGATTCCTCTACATTTTCTTAAAATAATGGGGTTTTGCATGGAATTTTTGAATATTGAAGACATCGAAAAAGCCAGCAAAGTCCTTACGGATGAGCAAGTTTTGGCCTTCCCGACCGAAACCGTTTACGGTGTCGGCTGCGTTTATGATTCTAAGCTCGCTTTCGACCGTTTGGTGGCCATCAAAAGACGTCCTCCGAACAAGCCGTTCGCTTTGATGTGTTCCTCGCTTGAAGAGACTTCAAAATACATTGAGGTTTCCGATAAAGCGAAAGCCGTCATGGATCATTTCCTACCTGGCGAATTGACCGTCCTTGTGAATGCGAAAAAGAGCCTTCCTGAATGGGTCACTCTTGGCACAGATGTCATTGGCATCAGAGTTCCAGATTCACCGTTCGTGAAGAAACTCATTGAAACGGTGGGAAAACCTCTTCTCGTCACTAGCGCAAACAAATCAGGCGAACCAACGACAAAGTATTTCGACGATGTTGTCAAAGCGTTTGGCGATGAGCTTCCAGCCGTCGTCAAAGGCGAATGTGAGTCTTTGACTCCAACAACAATCATCAACTTAACCGCAGATGATAAAATAACCTTGGTTAGAGAAGGTCCAATACCTTTCGAAAAGATATTGGCTTATTGGGAGGAGCAAAAATGAAAATCTCACTCGGAAGCGATCACGCCGGCTTCGAATTAAAGGAAGCCATCAAGAAACACCTCATCGAAAAAGGACACGAGGTTCTTGATGAAGGAACCAATTCAGTCGAATCGGTCGACTACCCAATCTTCGCTGAGAAAGCTGCTTTAGATGTCACCTCTGGAAAAGCCGAATACGGCATCCTCTGCTGCGGCAGTGCCGAAGGCATCTCCATCGCGGCGAACAAAGTCAAAGGCATCCGCTGCGGCATTGGTTACAATGATGAAGTCACTGGACTTCTCAGAATGCACAACAACGCCAACATGGTCGCATTCGCAGGACGTTTCATGGAGACAGAAGACGTTCTCAAGAGAGTGGATATCTTCCTCTCAACCGGCTTCATGGGTGACAAACACCTTAGAAGAGTAAACGAGATCGCCGACATCGAAAAACGCGATAACTAGTAATCAAAAACAGAGGAGTCACAAAGAGTTTTGTGGCTTCTCTTTTGTTTACCACTCGTAAGTGGTAACCTTATTGACGGGTAAAAACTATGAAAACAATCACAAAAGAAGTATTGGTGGACGCAGCCAACAGGCTGCTCTTCTCAATGTCAGATGAAGAGTACGAAACCCTGATGAAGGAGTTCGGAGTACTCACAAAACTTATGGGAGCAATCGGAGAGATCAAAGGCCTCGAGAACTATGAGCCGATGACTTTCCCGTTTGATTGCGAAACCGATTTCCTCCGCGAAGACGAGGCCCTTGAACCTCTTCCACGCGATGTCGCTTTAAAGAATGCTGGCAATGTCCAGGACAACCAAGTCAAGTTACCGAAGGTCGTATTATGAGCTATTTAGATTTGCCACTCCAAGAGTTGCATCAGGCTCTTGTCGAAAAGAAAGTAACCCCACTCGAGCTCACTGAGGAAGCCCTCAAGAGAGCCCACGAGAACAAGGACAACGCTTTCGAATACATTGATGATGAAGGCGCCAAAGCATTTGCCGCCACCTTAACCGAACCAGAGAAAGACAACCCACTTTGGGGTGTTCCATATTTCTCCAAAGACAACTATTCCACCAAAGGAATTCCATCAACCGCTTCTAGCGATATCCTTAATGGATATATCCCGGTTTATGATGCGACAGTCATCACAAAGCTTAGGGAAGCCAAAGCCGTCCTTCTTGGAAAAACCACTCTCGACGAACTCGCCATGGGCGGAACCGGAACAACCGGTCACCTTGGCATCACCTATAACCCATGGGACCCAAGCCACAAGAGAGGAATCGGCGGATCAAGCTGTGGCAGTGCTGCAGTGGTTGCCGCTTCAATCGTCCCATTCGCATTAGGAAGCGACACTGGCGACTCCGTCAGAAAACCAGCTTCGTTCTCTGGTCTTGTCGGCATGAAACCAACTTGGGGAAGAATCAGCCGTTATGGTTTATTCCCATTCGCCCCATCCCTTGACCACGTTGCCTATTTCAGCCGTGACGTTTATTCGTCAGCTGTTCTCCTTGATGTCCTTTCAGGACGTGACCCTTACGACTCAACAAGTTCCACCAAATCGGTTGAGCGTTATGAGGAAGACCTCGACAAACCAGTCGCTGGCATGAAGATCGCTGTTATCAAGGAAATCATCGATTCCATTTCTGACGAAGAAATCAAAAAACACTTCGAAAATTCCATCAAAGCTGCAAAAGAGCAAGGAATTGCTGTTGATTTTGTGAGTTTTGATAAGAAGCTGCTCGAATCAATCTACGCGACATACATGGTCATCTCCTGCGCCGAAGCCACTTCGAACGATGCCAACCTTGATGGCATCAAGTTCGGCCCATATCACGGAGGCAAGTCCTATCAGGAAGTCATGTTCAACGCCCGTGACAAAGGATTCAGCGAACTCATCAAGAGACGTTTCGTCATCGGCTCCTACTGCCTTATGAGAGAGAACCAAGAGGAACTCTTCCTCAGAGCTCAGCGTAACCGCGCCAAGATCGTTGCGAAGGTGAATGAAATCCTTAAGGATTACGACTTCATTTATCTCCCAGCCGCTCCAACCGTCGCTCCTCTCTTTGAGAGTGTGTCCGATAAGCTCTCCGACGAATACCT
>JAEEWP010000022.1 GCA_016287465.1 Caryophanales bacterium
AGTCTTTCCTGGTCGACGTTCTCTTTCTTGAACGCGCCGAAATCAATACCGGTTGGAATGACGTTGATGTAGGAATCGACGTTGATGAAACGCATGTATTCCTTGATCTTCTGGCTTGGGGTGATGAACTCATCCGCTTCCTTGGATTTATGACGGACATACTTTCTGACGATGTTCTTGATGACACGGTCAAAGACCTTGCCAGAGACGTAATGGGTGTAGTCCTCATACGAAGTATGGTAGGTATAGACGGTTGGGGCGCTTAAGTTGGTCGCGGCAATGAAACCAAACTGACCGATGCCGGCATCCGTCTGGATGTGGATAACATCAGGTTTGAATTCGCGAAGGATCTTCATGGCTTTGCTGTTATAGAAGCCCGCCATACGGTAGTCATAAAGGAACTTGAGCTCGATACCCTGAATACGGACGATGTCCCCTTCTTCGATAAGCTCACTGCTATATGGGTTCGTGGTGAAAACTTTGACCTTGTGGCCATGGGAGACGAAGGCGCGATAAAGATTACGGGTGCTTGTGGCGACGCCGTTGATCTCTGGTGGGTAAGTGTCACTGAAGATAGCTACTCTCATCGTTAATCCTCATCTGATGGCAAAGGCACTGCCTTTTTGCTCTTCTTCTTTGAAGAATCTTTGTATAGCTCATATGGTCCGATGTAGTCGTCACCGGTTACAAGACCATAGTCGTTAAGCGAATTGGCGTTCATCGTCTTCCTGATGTTCTTGCGGCTTAGCTGCCTTGTCTCGTATAGCGTTTCACTAGAAAGCTTTCGCTGATCGTAGGTCTGCAGCTGGAGATCGACGAATGTCTGGCGTGATGCGTACGGCACTTGCTCGCCCTGGCCTCTTGAATGGTAGAAAGCGGCAACGATGCCGGAAGCGATGAGGACGAAGTAGAAGGTCGCGATACGCCAAAGGATCTGGGTGGACATAACGTTCGCGGATGGCGTTCTGATGATCGATAAGCCAGTATCCGTGACAGCGTATGTCTCAACGAAGAAGCCGTTGAACATGGAGTTGTAGACGATCTCCGAAATACCTGCTCCGCCAGGAAGTGGAACGAGGCCTGAGACCATCTGATGGAAAGCGCTTCTGAAGCAAGCGTCATTAAGACGGTCGAATCTGAATCCTTCGTTCGCGCCATAGGCGTTAAGCGCTAAGCCGGAGAAGTATGGGATTGAGAACCTGATGGCAAGGATGCAAAGGAAGAGGAAAACGATGAGGATGGTGACAGGGATGTTGGCCTGTAAACGCCTAAGCTCAATCTTGAAGTTTTCGACCTGAATTCTTAAATTCTCACGGGTTTTGTCAGGTTTTTTGAGAATTTTGATCTTCGCTAAGAAGCCGATGCCATAGTGCATGATGAAGTTATGGAATTTGTGGGAATAGCTCATTAAGAATAGCAAAAGGATGACGGCGACGTTGACCGCGAAGCCAAGGATGATGAGAGGAAGCATCGTGATGGTGCCATCCCATCCGAAGAGGGAGAAGTTCTCGATCTTGAAGGATTTGATGGACCAGATATCGTTCCACTCAAAGATAAGGGCGAAGACGTCGAAGATGATGAGGGCGGTTTGGTAAAGGATGAACCACATGACCATGATGGATGCGGCGTTCGAGACTTCAATGCCCTGCTTCTTCATCGTGTAGACCTGCATGACCTGACCACCGCTCGCGCCAGGAGTGACGTTGTTATAGAAAGCGCCGATCATCGCATTGGCTAAGCCTTGGTGGAAGTAATACTTCCTGGTATAGAGACGACAGAAGACAAGGATAATGAGAGCCTCAATGCAGTAGGAAAGGAACATGAGGCCAGCGATAACGGCTAACCAAAGAGGATCGCCATTCGCAAGAGCGTTTCCGATGATGCCGAAACCTTTCTGGATGTCGCCTTCACCTGCGGAATAAAGCGAAAGAACCAAAGAAAGAATGGTCAAGAAAGTGACGAGGAGAAGACTGAAAACAGCCGTCTTTTTACTCGACTTCGGTTTTTCTTTTTTGGGAGCTTCGAATATGAATTGCTCTTTTTTCGCCATAGATAAAAACGTTTAGTCTCAAAATCGAGACTAAAAGAATTCTAGCACGAGTATCGCGTTAGATACACCTACGCGTGTATGAGCCTAGCTGAGAAGGAACTTAATATCTTCGATATTGAGCCTAGAAATGGCTTCGTCTCCGCTTTTGATTACTTGATTATAAAGCTCACGCTTGTTTTCTTGAAGTTGAACGACCTTCTCTTCGATCGAATTGTGGCAAATCAGTTTCACAACGGAAACTGGTCTCTTCTGTCCGATGCGGTAAGCGCGGTCTGTGGCTTGCTCTTCCGCAGCGACGTTCCACCATGGATCAAGATGGAGAACAATGTCCGCTCCATGAAGGTTAAGACCGGTGCCTCCAGCCTTAAGGGAAACGAGCATGACATTGACGTCGTTCTTGGTGTTGAAAGACTCGGCCATGCTAAGTCGATCATCGGCTTCGACACCACCATAAATGTAGTAGGATTTCGTTCCTGCTTCTTTTAAAAGAAGGGAAAGATGATCGAGGACCTTCGTGAAGGAAGAGAAGACAAGGACTTTGTGCCCTGCTTCTAAGGCCACGCCGATATAGGAAAGAGCGTACATCATCTTCGCAGATTCCTCGCTAAAACCATCAAGGAAAGCGGATGGGTCAACGCAGACTTCGCGAAGCCTTGTGAGTAAAGGCAAAACGGAGAAGAGGCCTTTCTCGGAATACTTGTCTCCCTTGGTTGGATCTTCCCTCTTCTGCTTTATCTTGTTTCTCGTGTCGATGAGGATGGCGTCGTAGTATCTTCTCGCCTCATCGTTCATCGTGATGGTGATGATCTCGGTTGTCTTCTTCGGAAGGTCTTTAAGAACTTCCGCTTTAGTTCTTCTGAGAAGGAATGGAGTGATCTTCTTCGATAAGGACACTCTGGCTTTAACCTGATCTCCAGCAAGGATATATCTTGTCTTGAAGATATTGAAAGAATCGAGATATCCAGGCATCAAAAAGTCAAATATCGCCCACAAATCAGCCATGGAATTCTCAATTGGCGTACCCGTGAGAGCAAATCTTGATGAGGCATTTAAAGCGCGCACTGCCTTCGATTTCAGGGCAGCACCATTCTTGATGTACTGAGCTTCGTCGACGATAAGAATCTCAAACTGTTTGTTCTTATAGAGGGCCTCATCGTTTCTAAGCGAATCATATGAGGTGATGAAGAAGGATTTTTTGTTGTTCTTGATCTTGGCGATGGCCTTGATTCTCTCGTCTTTCGTTCCATCGATGACAGCGGCTTCAAGCTCTGGTGCCCAGCGTTTGAATTCACCAAGCCAGTTATAGATGACGCTCTTTGGGGCGATGATGAGAGATGGCTTTTCTTCTTTAAGTCCTTCTAAGAAGGAAATGACCTCGAGAGTCTTTCCTAAGCCCATATCATCGGCAAGGATTCCGCCTAAGCGATACTTATGGAGAACGGAGAGCCATTTGACGCCGGCTTCCTGATATGGCCTCACAACACGTTTAACTTCTTTCGTTAGAGAGATCTCCGCCTCTTTGAAGTTAGAAATGTCATCGACGATCTGACCGACGAATTCATTGAACTCAATCTTGGTTCCTTCTTCCTCAAGAGCGAGTAATTTGAAGGCTTCGTAGATTGGCTGTTCCTCCACTTCCATCTTGTTGTCCATTTTCACGGACTCTTTGATTTCAGAAGCGGTGCTTAAATCTTCATCCTTCAAAAGGATGTAGTCACCACGGAGAAGAACGTATTTCTTCTTCTTTTTGTAAGAGTCGAGGATCTTTGAGATTTCTTCAGCACTGAATTGTTTGGATTTAATGGAGACGGAAAGCCAGTTGATGTTGTTCCTGATGCTCACAGAGAAAGAATCAGGTCTTCTGACCTTGGCGTTCTGGAGTTTTTCTGAAAGAAGGACATCGGCAATGCTCTTAAGTTTGGTTAAATCTTGCTGAAGGAACTTAAGGATCTTGTCCTGGTCTTTGAGAGCGCCGTTCTCTAAGCCTCCGACGTTCTCGAGTTCTTTGTCGAATGCGCTTAATGTGGCCTTGTAATAGTAATTGTCGTCAAACTCATCTCTGTCTTTGATTTCACCAAAGAGGCTATAGATGGTTCTGAAGGTGATATGACCTTCTTCGTTCATGTCGAGATAGAGGGCGATGCGGAGTCTGTTCTCTTCTTTCGGCATCGTTCCGTTGAGAGAGTATTCCAAAGGAATCTTCTCGAAGATGATGTCCTTGATAGCAGAAAGATCGACGTCTTTGTGTTCTAAGAAGAACGCGTACACCTTGCCCATCGTTTCATTCGCGAACTTATAGACCTCGATGAGACCCGCTCCTTTATCAAGGAGAATGATGTACTCGGAATTGACGAAGCTTCTGAACATCTCAACCGTTCTAAGAGGCGGCTGGAATTCGAGCTCTTCAGTAGGAAGGACTTTGTATCCGGCTTGATGCATCTCAGAGTCGACATAGAACTGATCATTTCCGAAGTGGACGTATTTGCCACGAACGATATTCAAAAGCTTGGCGACCTGGGTGATGTTTAAGGTCACTGGGGTGCTGGTGTTATATTCCTGTCTGCGGTTACAGACATTCACGAAGAACTTAAGGATCTCAAGGCTCGTCTCATCAAAGACTTCAGGAGATGGCATGAGGGAGTATCTTCTGAACTTATAGACCTCACCGTTAACTAAGCAGCTGATGAAGGTCTTAAGGTTCTCTATCTTGATTGATTTGTCATCCTCGTCATTGAGGACGATCTCAGCGGTAAACTTATTCTCATCGATGATCTGTCTGAAGGTCAAAGCGACCTCAATCTTTCCAAGAGGGGTGTACTTCTCTTCTTCCTCTTCTTTAGCTTTTTTCTTCTCGTCAACCTTGATAAAAGCCAAAAAGTCCTTGCGAATCCTTGCTCTTTTTTCGATTTGTGAGGAAGAAAGAGGGAGTATTGGCTTAATCAAATTAGCGATTGGCTTATAGATTTCGGTTAGCTCACTCATCGAGGCTTTCATCTCTTTTTCGTAGAGATAAACATAGAGGGCCTTCTGCTCGGCAAGGAGACCGACGAAGGAAGAATTCCTGTCGATATGCTCCACCGCTTTGCCATCGCCTGTGACTTCGAGATAGATGTAACGGGATTCGTTTGGTGTTGAGTCTTTGGAATAGGCCTCATAGACAATCGCTTCGTTGTCTTTGTCGTAGGAGAGAGCAATTCCAAAAGCGCCCTTCTCAAGGAGGGCAAGCGTCTCCATGACTAGAGGGTTCTTTTTGTATTCAGCGCAAAGCGCTTTCCCTATTTGCCCAGCCTTAGTGAGAAACATGTGTCACCTCGTATGGGTAAATACCCGCTTTAGAAAGCATATTGTTGCGGCCTGCGATAGAGAGCCAGATAGAACGGTATTCGTTATTTGAAGAAATGCTCTTTAGGATGAGAGGCTCAAACATGGCCGTATCCAAAGAGAAGTCGTGAGAATAATCGAGATAGAGAAGGCCATAGAAGAGGTCATCCATCATTTCCCTGTTCTTGGCTTTTGGGTCTGAGAGTTTCTTTTTGATGAGGTTGATGACATTGTCTTTGGTTTCCGCATCGATATCCTCACGGCAAAGATAGACTTCCTTGCAGGAAAGCTTCTTGATCGAGAGGGAGCGCATATGCTCAGGAAAGAGAGAGCCATCGCGAAGAAGTACGGCATTGAGGAATGATTTATTAGCCAAGGTTGGTGAGATTCTTGGAGCGAGTTCTTTGAATCTCTTATCACTGAGGAACTTTCTTAAACGGAGATAGGAATCGAAATCGCTGTCGAACTCATAGAAGGCATCAAGAAGGAAAGCCTCCGCTTCTTCTTCATGTCCCATCTTCACGAGATATTCGTAAGTGGATTCAGGGATGTATTTCTGGTTGTGGTTCTTGTTGAGGAACTTCACGAGCCTCGTGATGGAGCCAAGGTCTTTGAGACTAAGGGCTGCCTCAAGAGCTTTCTTGTAGAAAAGAGGGTTTGAGGACAATGGAACGTTGTCGATAAGAGCAACGGCGAAAGGCGGGAAGATCGGAAGATCTCCTCCAGGGGTTTTGACCGCACTGCTATTGAGAAGGGAGATGGCGATATCCTTGTCCGTGTCATAGACCTTCATGAAACCGACTTGGGCGGCATATGAATACTTCTCTTCCGTAAGGAAGGCATTGAAGACCTCACCTAGAGAATAGGCACTTAATCCATCTGCGGTCTTGAGTGTGTTCGTGATGAAATCGCATAACTGCTCTTGGCTGTAACGTAGGTTGTCGATGGCCTCGACGAAACATCTATTTACTCCACCACCTACGTCTCCATAGTAGAAGGATTTGTAACACGTAGATGCGTATAAGGACGTGGCTTTATCCAATTCCTCAGGAGTCAATTTGGCTCTTAAGGTTATGAGTTCTTCTTTGGCTCTACGAAGGCCATCAAGGGATTTCCTCTGATAAGCGGCCTCAATCGAATCGACGATTCTCTTATATGTTCCTTCTTCGATTCCCTTAACCTTCTTCTCAAGCTCTTTAGCTTCAGAATCGCTTAGGGCAAGAAGGACAGCGGCTTCGTGTTTGCAGTCATGTGGATACGGGCAAGAGCATTCCATGCTTTCGACATTGCCATCGATTCCGAAAACGATATGGACTTTGTAGGCTTTTCCCTTTGATCCTTCGACTGATGCGTGAACGTGATTTTGCGTATTCAAAATGATACGGACTTTGCCGTTTTTGAAGTAGTCTTTTCCCCTGGCGATTATCTCAGGAGCAAATTGTGTGAGTTTGTTTGAATACAGTTTCACGAGGATATCTTATACCCTCATTCGTTACTAGCAAAATCTTTTAAATGGGCGAAATTTATTCTTTTTCAACCTGTTCTCGCTTTCAAAAACTCAAAAATGCTATACTGAACCTCGTTTATGAGACAGAAAACGAAAATACTTAGCTGCTACTGTGACAAGACCGGAAACTGCCGTCTTTCTCACCTTCTCAAGATCCTTCAGGAGATTGGTGCAAGAGACATCGCCGCAAGAGGTTTTGGCAAAGACAAGATCTTCGACCAAGGAATGCGTTGGGTCATCTCGAGAATCGCCACAAAGGTAAACCGCATCCCTGCTTATGATGAGGAGATTGAGATCGTCACCTTCCCAGAACCACCGAAATGGTTCTTCCTCCCTCGTTATACCGTCGTTCTCGATAAGGATGGCAACGTCCTTCTTGAAGACGAAACCATTTGGGCAATCATTGACTCCAAGACCAGAAAGCCAGTCCTCCCGAGTCAGATCAATCTTGATATTGAATACAAAGACGAACTTGAAAAGACCTTAGCGGTCGATAGCAAAATCGTCCCTCTTGAGACGGATAAGACTCTCGACAGAAAGGTCCTCTTCACAGATTGCGATATCAATCAGCACATGAACAACACCGTTTATGTGGAATGGGCCTGCGACCTTCTTGGAGGAGAATTCCTTAAGAGCAAGAAGCTCGTCGATTGGCGTATGGCTTACCATACCGAAGCTATGGAAGGCGAAACCATCACGATGAAATACGCCTTAAAGGACGACATCCTTTACGTCATCGGACAAGTAGGCGAAAGAAAAGTCTACGAAGTCTGGATGAAATTCGAATAATCGCAGCAAAACCTAATTATTTTTATGCTTGGGCGGAGGAAACTTCGCCCTTTTCTTGTAAGCGGCAGATGGCCATGAAGGCCGTATAGGCATCGTGTTTGACGATGAGGTTTGGTCCTTTTCTTTCAACGAGATTTCTCTCGGTTAAGTCTTTGATGATCTCCATGATCTTCTCGTCTTTCTCAATCTCTCCATAGATTGGGAGAGCCTCGTGTTCTTTGGATTCGCCTTTGAAGATGGATTTGATGAGGTCGAGAGGAAGCCTATCGACATTGTCATTCAAAGCGAGTTCACAGAGAGTGACTATGGTCGCGCTTTCCTCGAAAGAAAGATGAAGGGCATCTAGGTATTCGGAAAGGTTCTTGTTTTGGAACTTCTCTAATATTTCGGCGTCAAACGGAAGAGGATCGTCCGTGTAATTGAGAGCCTCTCTCGCTCCTCCTTCATAAGGAATCTCATCCATGAAGGTGTCGACTGGCTTCTCGCTTTCGTTTTTGATTTCGTAATCGTTCGCGTAGAGGATGCAGTCTGAGATATATGGGTTACACATCCTGCACTGATCGTTGAGGATATTGAAGGCTTCGATCGTATAGCCTTTGTTCAGCTTGTATAAGCCTAAGGTCGCATAGAAATATGAATCTTTTGCAAAGCAATAGTCGTCGATGAACTCTCTAATCGCAATATCATCGCCTAAGCCAACCAAGGCTTTGAAGAGAATGCGCCTGGCTTTGTAGTTGTCTTTGATATCGAGCATGAGCATCTCTTTTCCTAGAGACACGGCAATCTGATATTCCCCTGCCATATAGAACTGTTCCATAAGGGACTTGGTGAAACGGAGGAATGAGGCGGTCGTAGTCGTCTCAAAGAATTTGCCGATATAGGATTTGTAATTCTCGTCCTTGGTGAAAAGATCGAGACCCTTGGTTTGAATATCTAAGCCCTTTGCGGCATATTCGTTGCTGTTCTTGGATTCGAGAGCGAGGAGCTCACTTCGAGCATCGAAGTTGAGAGGGTCAAGTTCGATGGCTTTCTTGAAATTGGCTTTGGCCTCTTCTTCGTTGAGAGTGTTCTCGCCTTCGTAGAAGGCTTTGTACGATTCTGAAACGTCTTCGCCTTTTTTTCCGAAAATTTCCGGATGCTTTGCTATATAAGGAGTGAGGTCATCAAAAGTTTGGATCTCGTCCCTATGAGCGGCAGCGTATTCGCTCAAAATATAGATCATCTCGTCGGTCGTACGTTTCATAACTAAGATGATTTTACCATTATTTCTCTTCCAATATCACTTAGCGAAAAAGCGTTAATTGGACGAAGCATATACTTTATGTATATAATAAGTCGTTTTCAAAACTAAATGAATTTTACGAGCAAACCTAAAGTCATAGTGGTCGGAGCTGGCGTCGCCGGTCTCACGACAGGGATTTATCTCCTCGACAATGGTTTTGACGTGGAGATTTACGAGAAACACTACGTCCCTGGCGGAGAGTGCACCGGTTGGTATAGAAAAGGCCAGTACATCGATGGCTGCGCCCACTGGATCGTCGGCACTGAGCCATCGAGTGAACTCTATCCTCTTTGGGAGCATGTCGGCGCGTTTGATGGCAACCCAGAGGTTTTCCCAACCGAATACTTAACGAAGTTCCAGCTTAGTGATGGCAGGTTCTTCACCTTCTATAGCGACCTCGACAAACTCGAGAACGAGTTCCTCACCTTCTTCCCAGAAGACAAGAGGGCCATCAAGAGATTCCTTAACACCGTCAAGGTCTATCGTTTCACCCACATCCCAGTCAAGAAGCCTCTCGACCTCATGAACTGGTTCCAATATATCGCCTATGGTCTTTCCCTTTTGCCGATGGCCTTGCCATTCGCCCACTACAAGCACGTCTCGCTTGAAAGATACATCAGACACTTCAAGAACGAAGACCTTAAAAGTATCTTCTTAAGATTCCTCGATCCTGGATATAACATCCACTCCTTCTTCTATGTCTGCCAGACCTTCTCCAAAGGAGATGCAGGCGTTGTCGAAGGCGGTTCCCTTGCCATGATGCAAAGGGTTGCCGAGAACTTCAAAAGAAAAGGCGGAAAGCTTTTCCTTAGCACCCCAGTCGATGAGGTTCTTGTTAACAACAAGACCGCGTATGGCATCCGCTTAGCAAGCGGTGAAGAACTCCGTGCCGATTATGTCGTCGCGGCCACTGATGCCCACTACACCCTTAATAGACTCCTCCGTGGCAAAGTCAAAGACAAAGGATTCGAGAGACAGTTCAAAGATAGCGTGGCCAACCCTGTCCACTCCTCAATGATGCTTGCCTACAGAACCACCCACAACATGACCGACTATCCACGCATGATGGATTTCATGATCGATGAACCGTTCAACTGGATGGGCTGCCACTATAACCATTTTGCGATCAGAAACTTCACCTTTGATAAGTCTCTCCCATCGAAAAATGGCGAGACCCTTTTGACTGTTCTTCTTCCAACAAACGAAGAGGTTTATCAGAGCCTCAAAGGCTTAAGCGCCGAAGAATATAAGAAAAAGAAAGCGGAATTTGCAGGGATTTTCACAAAACTCATCCTCGAAAAGACCGGACTCAAGGAAGAAGAGCTCGAACTCCTCGATGTCACTTCCCCTCTCACCTACGAACGTTACACGAACGCCTATAAAGGCTCATACATGTCATTTGTCACAACTGACAAGACCCATGGCCTAATGCGTCCAGGCCTCATCAAAGGCTTAAAGAATTTTGTCATCGCCGGACAATGGATCATGCCTCCAGGAGGACTTCCAATCGCCCTCTTCTCTGGCAAGCATGCCGCCTACCGCATCACCAAGATGGCGGGCAAGAGATTCCTCAATAAAGAAGAAAAAGCCACCGCCCTCTTGAAACGTTTTTCGATTGGCCGTTAAAATTTTTTCATCATGAAAGAAATAGTAATGTCCCAAGAGGAGATTCTCTTAACAACCCAAAAAATGGGCGAAGAGATCACCAAAGTCTTAGAAAAAGAAGACAATATCCCAATCTGCTTAGTCGTTATGAGAGGAGCGATGGCTTTCGCCTCCGATCTTTTGAAACAAATAAAGACCAACGTCTTCGTGGATTATATCCATGTCTCCTCCTATGAAGGAACGACCACGAACGGCGTCATCCACCTCCACTTCGACGTCCAAAGCGATGTCAAAAATAAAACCGTCCTCATCATTGAGGATATCGTCGACACAGGCTATTCGATGGAATACCTCATCGATCACATGAAAGCCTTAGGCGCCAAGAAGGTCTTGGTGGCCACTCTCTTCGATAAAGTGGTTAACCGCGTCGTCAATGTCCCTATCGATTTCGTCGGAAAGGTCTTAGATAAGAATCAGTTCTTAGTCGGCTATGGCCTTGATTACAATGGGCTGCACCGCAACGTCCCATATGTCTTCATCCCAACCGAGGAAGAAGTCGCTTCCTGGGACAAAGAGTTAGCGGAAAGAAAATAAGCTGTTTATTCTCAGTTAATTAAATAAAGAAAAAGCGCTGTTAAGGGCGTTTTTTTCATTTCCGAAGGGCTAATAAACTGATGTTTATTTGTAATAGTTTGCGAGGTAGACACGGCAAACCCCAAAGTATGATGAATATCCTGTTGGACAATTATCCTTTTCGTATGCAGGAAAATCTTCACCAATCCATCTTGCGCTTACCTCAGCCCACCGATTGTTCAGATTCAGATACCAGTTTCCTCCTGGATTTTTTCTGGATGGAAGGCCGTGATAAGTTCCTCCTCCAGGTCTTCCCAAAATGAATAAAGCGTCATCGAAAAGCATGCCCATTTGAATTGACCTAATTCTTTCATATGAGGGGACATAGTTTGTCATTTGGACGTTGGTTGAGGCGTAACTCCTCCCGAAATCCTCGCTGAATTCTTCTTCGTCAAAAGTTTTTAGTGAAGAAACGACCCATTTCCCCTTGGTGTTCTTTTCAATATAGATGGTCGCGTAAGCCTCAGGGGATATGACATAAGTGAGTGATGGGTCCTCATCGTATCTGCCTCTGAAAGATGGTATCCCAATTGTTTCCATCGCCTCAAAAAGAGAAGTTCCAACGACGGACTGAAAAACCGACAGCGTTTTTTCTTTCTTTTTGTAAGATCTATGTTCGACTATCTTGCTGTCTTTGATGACGAATGCATGGTCATTTTTTTCGTTCTCTCCTTTTATGAACCTCAAATCCTCGAACACCATGCAAAGGTTCCGTTCAAGGCAATCCTCGGTTAAATCGGGATCATCGTAAGGATCCACATATGATAAAGAGGACTCAGAGGAAGAAAAACTCGCCCCCTGCTTTGAATAACACCCAGTCAGGGAGTACAAAACCACAAGGAAAACCAAAACTCGTTTTCTCATGATTGGCTCAACCCCTCAGCTATCTCGCCGCCAGGGTATTCGCCAACGCCGCGCTCATTGAAAAACACACGCTCAACCGACCAATAGCATGGTCGCATATCCGGCTTTGAAACTGTCCCGAAGTTACGTTCAGCGACGAAATCATCTCTTTCGTAAACCGTTGAGTCAAAATAAGGGGTTCCTTCATATTCGATCGCATCGAAAACATGGAACGTGCCCCCTGTTGGTAACTCCCAACAGCAGGCGATTCCGTTCGAGTCTGAGAAGACGCGCGGCCTCCCAAGCGTAAAAAGCGCATCGCTGAGATACATGCCTATTCTGATACTTTTACATCTTTCCACAGAAGGTTTGTAAGACGATTCTTTATCGACGAAGTTACTCAAATAGTAATGAGTTGCCTGGATTCCTTTCTCTTTAACGGCGCTGACCGTCCATCTGGATTCGGCATCGAGGGACAAAGACAGCGACCTCTCATTCCCATCTTTGCAGAGATATGATACGGAATGTGTCGCTTCCTCGCCTCTGAAATGGGGTATGCCGATTTTCTGGATGACTTCGAAGAAAGGCTTTCCTTGAAGCTTCTCATAGTTTTCCTTGTTGAATTTAACTTTTGGGCATGTGACGTGGTCCGTGATCTCATTGCCCTTGAACCTGAAAACGTGGTCCTTCTCCTCGCCCCTGGCGAAGTACATGTCCTCGAATATCATGCAGCCTTCCGCCTCAAGCGAGGCGATGCTGACGTCGGGCGAGTCGTATCTGTCGGCCTTCGCCGCGGAGGAATCCGAAAGGCTTGTGGAATCGCCTATCTGGCAGCCCGAAAGCGACGCCAGCAAAAGCGGCAGGAGGATCAGTTTGCTAATTCGATGGCATGCCATAGTTCGTCCAGGGACCCACGCAGTAGTACCCGCAGAAATAATTATAGCTTGTTTTGCAGAACTGCGGGTCAAGTATTATGTTAGGGTTTAAGCCCTCTTCAAATTTGGTGACGTCATCGGTACCGTTTTTTTGAGACCACGATCCATCACAGTTTTGTCTCATCCAATGGAATCCATTATTATTGTTGTTTATAAAAAGCGCTACCTTGTAGCATCCAGTAGGACAAACATCCATTCTGCCTATCTTAGCGAAATACGCATTTGAATAAGGGCTATTATTTATAAATGCAACAGAATCGGCTAAAGCGCCATTGACTAAATCTTCTTTGGTCGCCCCCGTGTAGTTTACTTGAGCAAATTGGCCAGGAAACCAATATTCTTGTATATCTACAAAACTCGGAAAATTCATCGCGTATCTATAACAATTCGACCGATTTTTTATGATGGCGTCTTCATTCCAAAAGCATGGCAAATATGGGAGCTCAGACCCGGAGGTGGGGAGCTTGCCCTGACTCACCGTGTATATCGCTACGGTCAGCAATCCGGCGACGCCATCGTCGTAGTAGGAGGCGCCGGATGAGAAGGCGTGGATGGAGAAGGCGCTCACAGGGGCACCGAATGAGTAATGGACCCAGCATACGTCGCCATCCGATCCTGAGATGCCATAGGCGTCGTCCAGGAGGTCGGCGCTGACCTGCTGTGAATTGACGTCGTAGTACTCTATACTGAGGCCATGAGCGGCGTTCGTGTCCTCCCAAAGCCTGATCCCAAAGTCAATACCGATGACCGTGTCGCCTTGCGGGAAGTCATAGTACTGGATGTAGGCGTCGTCGAACCAGCTTCCGGCGTAGAAAAGGCTCACCATGCCCTGGTCCTGGTCCTCATATACGCCTTTCCTGGACGTCTTGAAGGAGAAGCCGTCGACGCTATGGTCCGTCGTCCCGATCTGCGCCGGGCTGTTCGGCGAGAACGCGTAGTCCCCTGGATGGACGTTGTGCGCCCCTGAGAAATCTGTCACACCTGAGAAGACAGCCGTTTTTTGCGTGCAGTATCGTGACTCATAGTCATTCTCGTATTCGGCGTTAACCGTTACTGACACCGATTGGCTATCGTAGATTGATGTGTTTGGCTGAGACGTGTCGTGCTTCTTGTTCCACGGCACTTTCCATCTTTTTTCGGCTGTTTCCGTGCTTCCGCCCGTGTATCCGGTGAACGACAAATAATAACGGATAAAATCACCGGTCCACTTCTCCTCGTTGAGGCATGACCACTCGAAGCCTGGCTCATCATTTCTGTACCAGTCGATATTCTTTATGTCGTAAGGGGTCGCGAATTCACAAGCGCAATGGGAACTGAGGCAGTACCCGCTTATGACTTTCTTGTAGTTGTCCGTGTGGGAGTGCTGCGTCCTGACCGCGAGGGAGAAGGCGCTGTTGTAGCTCGTGTATCCGAAGGACTCGATGGTCACGTGCGTCGCCTTTGGGCCCCATCCCATGTGGCAGTAGAGGAGGTCGTTCGCCTCGTCGTAGTCGTAGGCGATGACCGCGTGCCTGCCGGTTGTCGAGGCATAGTCCGTGCCTACGCTCAGGAGGACAGGGATGCCTTCCGAAACCTTCTCGATAGCGAAGTCCCTGACTGATTCGCTCCTGGCCTGGCCGGTCCCGGTCCCGGTCTCCGCGATGAAGCCGAGTTCATACGGGGAGAATCCCCTATATGTATAGAGGTAATATTGGAAGAGCGAGTACATGCCCGAATAATCGAGGCCGGTGGCGTTCCCATCCAAGCCGGGGAACCCCATATAGTAGGAAGCGAGCGTCATGAGCTTCATGTCGAGATATACCCCGTCGTTCTGCGGGACTATGGTGTTCAGGTAATAGCTCGCGTTGGAGTTTCCTATGAGCGGGGCCGAGGAGAGCGACCCCGGGGAGTCGATGGACCCGTTCACCGGATCGCCGGTGGAAGTGGCCACGGCCTCATAGGCCGAAGGAACGATCGAGTCGTCCCAATACGTGTCGTAGAAGGAGAGGAGCATCCCCATCGCGACGAAGGCGCAGGTGCCGAACCTGTTTGTGCCGAAATTGCCCCTGAGGTTGCTGAAGTAGACGGGGGCGTAGAAGCCATCCAAACAAGGCTCTATGTCCGGGTTGTCGGGAAGGACGTTATATGCCGCGGCGACCCAGGAATCGTAGAGGGAGTCGTGCATCAAAGGTCGGTTCTCGTTTGGTTCCGCTGGCTCGTGCACGCCGAGGGAAACGAGCGAGCACAAGGCGGATACGGCGAAAGGCAGCGCCTTCTTTAAGAGGTTTCTAAGGGTCATATGTTTTCCTTCGTTTCTTTTCCTATATAAAAAAGGATGAGGGCGGATTTGTCAAAGGAAACGCTCTATTGCTCAACACGTTTTGTGCATCTATTTTTGGCATTTCAATATAATACAGTATATTAAAGTGGCTTTTTTAGGTACACAAAATCCATTTCTTAGGATGTTGAACAACAAAGAAAAAAGGTTGCCTCCGAATGGAAGCAACCTGTTTTTTCATCTAGGGCAGATATTAATATCTGTAGGTTCCGAAGATTCTGTCGCCAGCATCGCCTAAGCCTGGGCAGATGTAGGCGTTTTCGTTGAGCTGTCTGTCGAGGGCGCCAACGATGAGAGGAATGTCTGGGAATTCTTTTTCGAAGGCTTCGACTCCCTCTGGAGCAGCGATGATGCAGACGAAGTGAAGCTTCTTGGCACCATGCTGTTTAAGCATCTTGATGGCATCGACAGCAGATCCACCGGTAGCAAGCATTGGGTCGACAACGAAGACGTCCATGTCTTCGATGCCTTCTGGAAGCTTGCAGTAGTATTCGTGAGGTTCGTGGGTAACCTCATCGCGGTATAAGCCGATATGTCCGACTCTGGCGGTTGGGACGAGGGCGGTGAAACCATCGACCATGCCAAGACCGGCACGGAGGATTGGGACGAAGCAGAGCTTCTTGCCAACGATCATCGGCTGAACGGTTTTCTCAATTGGGGTCTCGATCTCGACGCTCTTGGTCGCGACGTGCTTAAGAGCCTCATAGCCTTCCATCATGGCGATCTCTTTGACGACCGTGCGGAATTCGCTGGTTGGGGTGTTCTTATCACGAAGGATGGCGATCTTGTGAGTTAAGACTGGGTGATTGAGATAAGTGACGTTTGGGTACTCTTTCATATAAGGAAATTCTCCTGTTTTGAATATTGTACCTTATTCAGCTTCGGTTGGGGCAGCTGGTTTGTCTTCTTTCTTGTCCTTGAGGATGAGGTTCATGATGATGCCAAGGATCATGGCAACGGCGGTGCTGCTGATAGAGAAGGCAACCTTGCCGATGGCGAAGTTGATGGCAAGTCCGCCGATACCGGCGACAAGGATGGTGGAAGCGACGAAGATGCTCTTGGTGTTGCCCATGTCAATCTTGTTGGCCATGAGGATCTTGACACCGGAGCTGGCGATGAAGCCGTAAAGGACTAAGCTAACGCCACCGCAGATGCAGGCCGGGATGGTCTGAACGACGGACATGATTGGGCTGAGGAAGCCAAGGGCGATAGCGATACCGCAAGCCATGGCGATGACTCTGGTGGAAGCGACCTTGGAGACGCCGACGACGGCGACGTTCTCACCATAGGTGGTGTTGGCAGCGCCGCAGAGGGCGCCAGAGATAGCAGTAGCAACACCATCACCGATGAGGGTGCGATCAAGACCTGGTTCTTCAAGAAGGTTCTTCTGGATGACACCGGACATGTTCTCGTGGTCACCGATGTGTTCGCAGATGGTAACAAGGGAGACTGGGACGAAGAGCATGGCAGCCTGAGCGACGCCAGACCAGCTAAGAGGCTGGCTTTCCTGGATGAAGAGGAATTTTGGATAGTCGAGGAAGGCCTGGAATCCGCGGAAGGAGCCGCTGGCGTCCACGAAGTTGTTGACGATTGGGGAAAGGTCAACGATTTTGAAGTATTCGTTATTGAAGCCGTAGTAGCCGATAAGGGTGAGGATAAGAGCGAATAAGTAACCGGCACCCATACCGATGACGAATGGGATGAGGGAAAGGGTCTTCTTGCCGTAGTGGGCGCAGACGCCAGTGACGATCATGGCAACGAGACCGGAGAAGATGGCAAGTAAGTTGTAGGAACCGCTGGCGGTGTTGTTGAGGTTGTTGATGGCGCTGCCAGCAAGGCCAAGACCGATGACCATGATTACTGGTCCGATGACGAGTGGAGGAAGAAGCTTGTTAAGCCATTTGACTCCGCAGAATTTGATGACGATGGCGACAATGACGTAGACAAGGCCGACCATGACCATGCCGATTGGTAAGAGCCAAAGGTTTGGCAAGGTCTGGGTTTCGGTAACACCGATGCCGACAGCGCTGATCATTGGGCTGAGGTAAGCAAAGCTCGAGGCCAAGAACATTGGGCTCTTGAACTTTGTCATGAAGAGATAGAACAAGGTGCCGACGCCAGCGCTCACGATGGTTGGAGCGATAAGCAATTGGGCAAGGTTGGCTCCAGTGCTAGTGGTGTAGCCACTGAAGACGATAAGTGGGACAGTGATGCAAGCGACAAACATCGCAAGGACGTGTTGAACCGCAAGAATCCAAGCGTGTCCCCATGATTTTGGGAATTCGTCAACATCGACGAGCATTCCGTTTTTACGGGTTTCTTCCATGATTTTTACTCCTTTCATCTAGAAGAAAATTTGAAGGCAATTTGCAAAAAAAAGAGGCTTAGAAACTTAAGCCTCGATAATTAACAAATAGCTTTCAAATGGGAGGACGACAAGGGATGAAAAACCCATTTCAATACTTTCTCGGCAGGATGAAATGGTTTTACACAAGACGCTCATCGTTCTTTTCCTGTCAAAAAATATAAACAAAGAGGCCCTAAATTGAAAGAAAATTTTTAATTTTTTATAGGTATTTTTTTGCTGTCTCTAATGAGGGACCTTCATGAAAGTCACAACTGGTGTGTCTTTGAAGAGTTCGCGACCTTTGAGATCGGTGAGTTCGATGAGGGTGATGATGCCAACGACCTTGCTTCCGTTCTCCTCAATGAGCTCTTTCATGGCCTTGAGAGTGCCGCCGGTAGCCATAAGGTCATCGACGAGGACGACTCTCATGCCTGGCTTGATGAGGAACTCTGGGAGCTCGATGACGGCCTTACCGTATTCGAGGGTGAATTCTTTCGCAATGGTGCTGCCTGGGAGCTTGCCCTGCTTTCTCGCCATGATGAAGCTGACATTGGCTTCAAGGGCGACTGGGCAGCCGAAGATGAATCCTCTGGATTCAGGTCCGATGACGGCGTCGGCGTTCCATTCCTTGACGTAGGCAGCCATTTCCTTGATGGCTTTTCTGAAAACCTCAGGATTGGCAAGGAGAGGAGAGATGTCCTTGAAGGAGATTTCTTTGGTTGGGAAGCCTTCAATGACGCGGATGTATTTTGAATAGTCCATAGGTTGATACCTCTAATTAACTATTTGCGGAATCTTTGTGTCCGATGGCGCTATAGACGCCGGAGAGCGGGACGTTGTTGACGATGCGGTCGATGGTCTCGGCAATGACGGTGGCCAAGGTGACGACCCTGAAGATTCCAAGCTCCTTGAATCTCTCTGGAAGAGGGATGGAATCGGAGACGATGATGGCGTCGAATGGGTTGTCATTCTTGAGGAGCTCGTAGCATGGGTCGCTGAGGACTGGATGGACGGCCATCATGCGGACGCTCTTAGCGCCGTTGGCCTTAAGGGCCTTTGCACCGGCGATCGCACTTCTGCAAGTATCGATCATGTCATCGATCATGATGCAGTCTCTTCCTTTGACATCACCGATGATGTTCATGACTTCTGGCTCAAGCTTGTTGTTCCTTCTCTTATCGATGATGGCGATTGGGGTCTCAAGCATCTCAGCGAGGTCACGGGCGCGGTTGACTCCGCCGTGGTCTGGAGAGACGACGGTGACGTTCTCGCAGTTGTTCGCGCATTCGATGACGTGGTTTCCAAGAAGAGGAACGGCGGTGAGGTCATCGACTAAGCAAGAGAAGAAGCCCTGCTCTTGAGCGGCGTGGAGGTTGACGGTGACGACGCGGTCAACTCCGGCAGTCGTGAGAAGATGGGCGACAAGGGCGGCAGTGATTGGCTGACGTGGCTTGGCTTTTCTATCTTGTCTCGCGTATCCGAAATATGGGACGATGAGATTGATTTCATGGGCGCTTGCTCTACGGAGAGCGTCGATGAAGATGAGGACTTCCATTAAGTTCTCATTAACTGGAGGGCAGGTTGACTGGATGATGAAGACATCCTTTCCTCTTACGGTGTCGACCGGTTCGACGATCGTTTCCCCTGAAGGGAATTTCTTGATGATTCTTTCTCCCAAGGTGACGCCTAATATCTTGGCGACTGCCTCGGCTAAATCCTGGTTCGCGCTGAGGGAAAACAGAACCGCATTATCCAACATTGTTTAACCTCCCCTAACAATAGCTGGTTTTCTAACCGTAGAATATTATATATTCAAGACCGCTCTTCTTCATCTTAAAAACGCGACAATTTTCCATGTCCGCACGCATAACCCGTGCGTGAGCGCATAAAAAGAATTAAGATTAAGCCCGAATCAGGAGGGAAAAGTTACGCTTCTAGGAAAGTATCTGAAAAAGTATTACAAGCAACTTGCCTTCTTTTTCATCATGGGCGCACTGGCTCTTGTCATCGTCGATATCGTCGAGACTGAGGTGCCTAAATACCTCCAAGTCATCGTCGATGATATTGACGTCATCACCCAAGAAGAACTGTGGAACATCCTTTGGAAGGTCATCATCTGCGCTCTCATCATCCTCGTAGGACGAATCGCCTGGAGGCTTTTCATCTTCTACGCCTCAAGGAAAATCGAAGCAGGACTTAGAAGAGACATGTTCGAGAAGTCGATGAGGCTTTCGAGCACCTTCTACCACGAGAACAAAAGCGGAACCATCATGGGTTGGTTCACGACCGATATCGAAACGATAGGCGAGTATTTCGGATGGGGAACCGTCATGCTCATCGACGCGAGTTTCCTCGCCATCATCGTCATCGTCCGCATGATCATGGTCGACCTCACTTTGACCTTGGTCGCCGCCATCCCGATTGCTTTGATCGCTCTTTGGAGCGGACTATCCGAGAAATTCATGGCGAAGAAATGGGAAGAGAGACAAAGCGCCTATGACAAACTCTATGACTTCGCCGATGAGAATTTCACCGGAATCAGGGTCATCAAAGCCTTCGTCAAAGAGCAGAAGGAAATCCACGCTTTCGCAAAAATCGCCCGCAAAAACCGCGACGTTAATTACCAGTTCGGCAAAATCGAGGCCGCTTTAGGCACGGTTATCGATATCATCATCTACCTAACCGCAGGCCTTTCCCTTGGCTTTGGTGGTTATTTCATTTTTCAGACCTACCATGGTGAGCCGATCAACATCTTCGGCACCCCTATCAACATCACCATCGGCAGACTCGTCGAATTCATTTCCTATTTCGACCTCCTCATCTGGCCTCTCATCGCCCTTGGCCAAATCGTCACCATGAAGAGCCGTGCCAAAACTTCTCTTAAGAGAATCACCCGTTTCCTCGATTCCGAAGAGGATGTTAAGTCGCCTGAAGGCGCCACCGCTTTCAAAGACGTCAAAGGCGAAATCACTTTCAAGAACCTCACCTTCAAATACGAAAACGAATCCGAGCCTGCTCTCAAGAACGTCAGTTTCACCATCAAACCGGGAGAAACCATTGGCATCGTTGGCAAAATCGGGTCCGGAAAGAGCTCTTTAGCAACTTTGTTGCTCCGCTTATACAACTTCGACGAAGGATGCGTCTTCATCGATGGCGTCGATCTCATGAAAGCGGACATCGTCTCCCTTAGGGAGAATATCGCCTATGCCCCGCAAGACAACTTCCTTTTCAGCGACAGCATCTCGAATAACATCGCTTTCTCTAGCGAAACGTCCGACCAAAAGAAAGTTGAGGAAGCCGCTCACTTCGCCGACATCGATAGCAATATCGAAGAAAACTTCCCTAACAAATACGAGACCGTCTCAGGCGAAAGAGGCATCACCCTTTCTGGCGGTCAGAAGCAGCGTATCTCATTAGCAAGAGCCTATTACAAAAAAGCCCCAATCATGATCATGGACGACACTGTCTCCGCGGTTGATATGAAGACTGAGCAAAACATCCTCCGTAACGTCAGCGAATACCGCAAAGGGCTTACCACCATCGTCATTGCCTCAAGAGTCTCCACCGTCAGAAAAATGGACCGCATCCTCGTCATGAAAGATGGCATGGTGGATGCTTTCGATACGCATGAGAACCTCATGAAGACGAGCCAGACCTATCAGAACATGGTCTATCTCCAGCGACTAGAAGCCGAAGTGAAAGGAGGGAACGCAAATGACTGAAGAAGAGTTTGAAAAAGCTATGCTTCATGGTGACCGCAAGATTCCTTTCTTCACCCTCTTAAAAAGGACTTTGGCTTATGCAAAGGGCGACATGTGGAGAATCGTTCTTTCCTTATTCGTCGTCACCATCGGCGTCGTCGTTGATCTTTTGCTCCCAATCATTCAGAAATGGTTTGTCGATTATCTTGACGCTGAGCATATCCAAAACGCTGTCCTTTCCGTCATCATCGGAGCGGCAATCGGTTTCATCGCGATCGCCATCGTCAACAAGCTCATCAGTTTCTTGATGTCGCTTCTCCTTCAGAAAGCGGGACAAAACATCGTCGAAAGATTAAGGATGGATGTCTTCTCCCATATCGAGAACATGTCCCAAAACCAGCTTAATGAGATGCCTGTCGGCTCTCTTGTCACAAGGGTTGCGAACTACACTGCCGCCGTATCGAATCTCTTCACGGATGTCCTTGTCCGTTTCGTCATGAATATGCTGACGGTCCTCACCGTCTTCGTCATCATGATCACTTTAAGCTGGAAGCTTTCCCTCATCCTTCTTGTCTTTGCGGTCATCGTTGGGGTTACTTCCTTCTTCTTCGTTGGGGTTGTCGCTAGCAAATATAGAACCGAAAGAAAGAACACATCCATCCTCAATTCCTTCCTTAGCGAGAATCTCCAAGGCATGAAAATCATCAGCATTTTCAACCAGCAAAAGAAAAAACAGGCCCAATTTGACGAGGATAATGAGAATTTGAGAAAGTCCGCTTACGGCATCAATGTGGCTTTCACTTTCTATAGGCCATTCATGTCATTCCTCTACTATGGAGCGATCGCCACCACCTTTGGTGTGGGTTTCGCTTTGGCTTTCACCCCTGGTCTTATTGTTGCTTTCTACCTCTACCTCAACCGCTTCTTCAAGCCGATTCAGGAACTTGCCGATGAGCTTAACAAGATTCAAAGCGCGCTCACATCTAGCGAGAAACTCTTTAACCTCCTCGATGTCAAACCTGAGGTCATTGACAAAGAGGATGCGATTGAGATCGAATCCTTCAAAGGCAAAATCGAATTCAGAAACGTTTGGTTCGCTTATGAAAAAGATAACTGGATCCTTAGGGATGTCTCTTTCACCGTGAATCCAAAGGAAACGGTCGCTTTCGTTGGAGCGACAGGTGCAGGAAAGACCACCATCCTTTCCCTCATCGTCAGGAACTTTGAGATTCAGAAAGGACAAATTCTCATCGATGACATTGATATCAGCCACATCAAGATAAAGTCACTTAGGAAGGCTGTCGGTCAGATGCTTCAGGATGTTTTCCTCTTCTCTGGCACGATTAAGAGCAACGTCTCTTTAAGAGACGAGTCGTTTGGAGACGAAGAAATCAAAGAAGCCTGCGAATACGTGAACGCTTCAAGCTTCATCGAGAAACTCCCAAAGACCTACGAAGAGGAAGTCATCGAAGGCGGAGCGAACTTCTCTAGCGGACAAAGACAAC
>JAEEWP010000071.1 GCA_016287465.1 Caryophanales bacterium
TATCTGATACGGTAACCCTTAGTTCAGGACGGATTTCACAGCGATAGGCGTTCTTAAGATGAGGATACTTGTTTCCGTCATACTCTGGTTTGTATCCGTATTCACCTTCTTTGGCATCTACGAAAGTGATCTGGCTTCTGACGTAGTAACCAGGGCAAAGGCTTGAGATGCCGTTTTTGATTTTGTTGTCTCTATTGGCCTTGATGGTATTCACGGTAGCGAGGTTCATAAGGCCGATAAGAAGAGCGGAGCCGCTCGCGATAGTCGCTAAGGTGAGAGAGACTTTCAAATACTTATTCATTTTGAAAAACCTCCCGCAAAAATGGCCCAAATCATGATTAATGAGGCCACGACAGGGATAGCGATGGCAAGGATGATGTCCTTCTTCTTCCAAAGCTGATTAGACCATTTTGGATAGTCATATAAAGGTGCCAAACAGTTAGCGATCAGGATACCATATCCGACACCCTCAGGAAGGGCGGCGAAGTATCTGATGAAGATGGCGGCCACCGCTGCGCTCATGCCATATAGGACACGGCTAGGAGAGGTGATCGGCATGGTGACTGGGTCAGTGACCATGAAGGTGGCGCCAAAGAGGAAGCCACCGCTTAAGAGCTCCGAGAGGACCCAAACGCCGTATGGAGGGACGTTGCCTCCTCTGGCGGTGAGATTGATACCGGCGACAAGGACAAGAAGGGCGAAGGTGCCAATATAGGAGACCACCACTCTCCAGTCGACCGCTCTTCTGATGAGAAGATAGGCCAAACCTACGAGGATGGCGATCTTGCACACCTCACCAAGGGTTCCTGGGACGTTGCCGATGAAAAGGTCGAGTAGAGAATATTCCCCACCATTGAGGGCGGTTGGCCCAGCGACGACTTCTGACGAGGCAAATGGAACGGTTTGGTACATGGTTCCGCCAAAGCAGACTTTGGCAAAGACCATGCCTACCGCAGCTGGGTTGAAGAGATTGTTTCCTGTCCCGCCGAAGAGAAGCTTACCAAAGGTAATGCCCGCTGCCGCTCCGATCAAAAGAGCGTACCAAGAGGTGCTGGCAGGAAGGATGAGAGCAAATATAAGCGCGCTTACCAAAGCCGCCAAGAAATTGCTCATTCTGTAATGGCTAAGAGAGTATCTGAGTCTCTCAGCTAGAGAGTGCTGCTGGAGATCTACAGGCATCGAATGGGTCACTAGCACGAACACGAGTTCGGCAAGCTCCATCACGGCGACTGATATGAGGATGTTTTTGGTAGCGCCTAAAGGCCAGGCGATGAAAGCGAACACCGTGACAGGAAGAAGGGCGATGACGACGTCCAAAAGCATCCTGACAAGGCTGTCTTTCCGCCTAAGATGAGGCGCGCTTTCTTTGATGAAGGTGATATTCGTATCCATTTGGGTTCCTTTAGAGTTTAGCGATGACCTTGGCTCTTCTGACATAGTCAGTGACCTGAATCTTGGAGGTGCAGCTATACGCGCATAAGCCGCATTCGATGCACTTAAGAGGCTCAAGGGCTTTGATCATGTCTTTGTCCATCGCTTTGACGGCGTTCATGATCTGCACCGGTTTGAGATGGACTGGGCAAGAGAGGACGCATGAACCACATCTGATGCAATTCTCCTCCTCTATCTCATCGTGGTTGAGGACGATGATGGAGGTGACTGTCTTTGTGCAGATGCAATCATCGCTTGGAAGAGATGCGCCCATCATTGGGCCACCGAGAATGAAGACTTTCTTTTTCTCGGGATGGGTGTATCCACCGCATTTCTCAAGAATATACCTCATCGGGGTGCCGTTTCTGATTGAGAAGTTGCCTGGGTGTTTGATGCCATCACCAGTTACTGAGACATAACGCTCAATGACTGGGCGATTATATTTGACGCTGTCATATAGGCCAGCAACCGTTGAGACGTTGAAGTTGATGATGCCGTATTCGCTTGGAAGATGGCCTGATGGGACGTCGATTCCGGTCGCGCTCTTGATCATGGCGATTTCCCAGCCTTGCGGATAGTAGTTACCTACTGGGCAGACGGTGATGCCTGAATCAGGCATTTCGCTAAGGAAGGTGTTGTAGATCTCGATGATGTCTTTGTATTTCTTTTTGACGCAGAGCCTCGCATCTTTCGTGCCGAAAGCCTGCTGCATGAGCTTGATGCCGTTGATGACTGTTTCAGCGTGTTCCACCATCATGCGTTTGTCGGCGGTGATATATGGCTCACACTCGATGCCGTTGATGAGGATGGTGTTGATCTTGCGTCCTTTGGTGTCGAATTTGATATAGGTTGGGAAAGAAGAGCCGCCTAAGCCGGCTGAGGCACGGTCCTTAGCGATCTCCATGATTTCCTCTCTTGTGAGCTTAGCGATTTCCTCAGGGGTTCTCTCGAAGGTGACGGTTTTGTCTTCCTCGTCCTTGAAGTCGTTTTTGATGTGGGCGAAGTTGACGAGTTTGCCTGAACGGTGAAGATGCTTCTCAAAGCCAACGAAAGTACCGCTTACGGTTGAGTGGATAGGTTGGTTGAAGAAAGGACCATAACGCATGCCGATCAGCTGATAGAGCTTGACGTGGTCCCCTTCTTTGATCGAGAGTTCCGCTTTCGGACATCTGGCGTTTTCCATGGCGATGAAAATGTCTTCCGGCTCACCGATGTCGACGGTCGGAAGGATTTCCAAAAGATTTCTGGTGTTCGCGATGTATTTTGTTTTGGCGATCATTGTTTTATCCAGCTATTGCTGGTTTATTGATTCGTACCCTTGTATTGTAGCGTAATCGCGAAAAACTAAACACCCCTCTGAATCAAAAAAAGTAACGATTTGTTGCTTTTCAGATGGGTCATTTTTCCTTTTACGTGTTTTACTGCTTTGTCCCAGAGAGTCTTTTGCCTATGTATTCGTTTATCGAATATGTGGACATGCCGTGCATATCCTCATAATCATCAGTGAGTTCTTTGATGATTCCTTCTTTCTCAAGGAGGTCATAGGTTTCCTTACTGCCTTTATTTATAAACGAAGCGTATTGCTCAACGCACATGACGATGAAACGGTTGATCTCATTGTCTAAAGAAGAATTCGACCTTGAAGCCCTTCTTCTATCTGAGTCGGTTTCAAAGGTTTCGACTTCAAAAGAAAGACCTAAAAAGCTGAGCAGCTTAATGAGGGTGTTTATCGAATAGTTGCCTTTACCGTTTTCAACGGACCACAAAGTGGATCTCGTGATACCGACTTCCTTGGCAAGGTCATCCATCCTTAAGTTAAGCTGAAGCCTTCTTCTTTTGATTTTTTCACCGATCTCTTGCTTTTTTCCCATAACCGAATGATGAACTACTTTTCGGTTAATGTCCATTATATTGAACATTGTTTTTGTGCCAAAAAGCCCACTACTTCTTAGGTAGAGGGCCATTTCATATAGGTTTTGCAGGAGTTTTTAGAGGAACATTGCCATGTAATGAGGCATGGTGAATTTGCCATCACACAAACCGATGTTTCCTTTGATGATTTTATATGCGACGGAAGGTTTGAAATCATTGATGAAGTTATTGAGAGTTGTTGAGGCGGTGTTGCCCGCTTTAACTTCGATCGGTAATACTTCCCCTCCTTTTTCAATCACGAACTCAAGTTCACGGTTGTCATCAGGGCGGTAATAATGGAGTTTGTAGCCTTTCGAAGTCAAAATCTGAGAGATGACGTTTTCATAGATCGCGCCTTTGCCATTTCCTTTGATTGTGTTATTGAACACTGCGACTTTGGTTTCACGGCCATAAAGCTCAGTCAATAAACCAGTATCGTTAAGATAGAGTTTGAACTGGTCTTCTTTTTCATATGCGAGCAAAGGAATCTCTGGTTTAGAGATGTTGTAGCAGGCATTGACAAGGCTAGAATCTTTCAGCCATTTGACACTGCCACCGTATTTCCTGCTTGTTTGTTTTTTCTCAACCAAGGAATACTGGAAACGTTTGAGTTCCCTAGAAAGCTGCTTCGGGACGGATTCATAGCAGGCATTCACCTTTAGCTTCTCCTGTCCTTTCGCGTGTTTTGAGATGTCGTTTCTGTAATCGCTCAAGATTTTATCTTGAACAAGGAACGCCTCGTTGAAATCGCTATGCTCTACGAAGGTTGCCACAACCTCAGGCATGCCGCCCACTACGATATATTCACGGAATAGGCTTTCCATCTTCTCGTTGATAGGATCTGGCACACGTTCCTTTTTATCGAAATAACCTTTCACTTCGTTTATCTGCTCTTCACCATACCCTTT
>JAEEWP010000072.1 GCA_016287465.1 Caryophanales bacterium
TGGCATATATGTGAAACGTTCCCTCTATGAGGCAAAACCATCATCAACACCTGAGCAATATTTCGCCTGCGCAATCCTTAACAGAGATACGAGTCCTATCTATTACAACGGCAACGGCCTCTTCCATTTGGTGTACCGTTAATAGAACAAGAAAAAACCTCCCCGATTCGAGGAGGTCTTTTTTAATCAAAGTTTCTTAATAGCTTCGACGGCTTTGCTAAGGTAATCGCCTTCGTAATCCTCAAGCTTTCCTTGATCGACGAGGGCAGCGAGTTTGCCATCCATTGGAAGCTCGTCGATTAGGTTGGCGCCCATCATCGCTGCGAGGCAATCGAGAGGGGTTTCGCCGAAGATTTTGATCTTTTTGCCGCAATCCGGGCAAGTTATGTAGGCCATATTCTCAATGACGCCTAACACGTTGATATGCATCATGCCCGCCATCGTGATGGACTTTTTGACGACCATCGAGACAAGGTCCTGAGGAGAGGAGACAACGATGGCTCCATCAACTGGGATGCTCTGGAAAACGGTAAGCGGGACGTCACCGGTTCCTGGTGGCATATCGATAAGAAGGACATCGAGTTCATCAAAGATGACCTGGGAATAAAGGGTAGTGACTAAGTTAGAGATGAGGGATCCTCTCCAGACGACAGGGGTGGAAGGATCGTCAAGAAGGTTGTTGGCGCCGATAAGGAGAAGTCCTTTCTCGGTCTTGGCAGGGAAGATGCCATTCTCGTCTCCCATTGGGCGGTATTCGTCCTGACCAAAGGTCTTAGCGATTGAAGGGCCAGTAACGTCAGCGTCCAAAATGCCGACCTTGAGGCCTTGCTTCATAAGCTGGACCGCTAAAAGGGAAGTGACCATCGATTTGCCAACTCCGCCTTTGCCAGAGATGACCGCAATGGTTTTCTTGATCTTGCTTAAAGGATGCGGCTTAAAAGTCTTAATGCCGTTTTTCTCCGCCGCTCGGGCGAAGGGATTGTATTTGTTCTCGTCTTCAGTCATGGGTATTACCTCACCCGGTAATTATAGCCATAGATGTTTCTTAGTTCTACTAAGGTTTCAAAGTGACTATACTATATCGGTATGACAATCGAAGTGTTTGGTGAAATCGCATTGGACAGCCTCCTTGAGTCCCTCAAGGTCCTAGGCTTCGCTTTCGTCATATACTTCATTCTTTCCTTCTTTGAAGGAAAAATAGCATCGATATTAGAGAAAAAGAAGAAACAGGCCCCATTATTTGGCTCCTTGGTTGGCGTGGTCCCGCAGTGCGGAATCTCCGTCGTCGCAGGTGACCTTTTCACCAAAGACCACATTACTTTGGGCACCCTTGTAGCTATCTTCATTGCATGTTCAGACGAAGCTCTCCCCATCATGTTTGGGAACTTCGAGGGCAAGTGGCCTATGGCCTTTGCCGTCATCGGACTCAAGATCGTCTTCGGCGCTTTCTTTGGCATCGTGGTCGACCTCTTCTTCAGAAAGAGGGACAAAGTCGTCGATGAGCATTTAGAGCACTGCGAAGGCAACCACGACATCCACAAAGGCTGTTGCGGACACGAAGTGGAAGAAGGGGGAAAAGAAAGCCCAATCCATGAGCATCTCGTCCATCCTCTCATCCATTCGCTTAAGATCTTCGCCTACGCTTTCGTGATCTCGCTCCTCTTTGGACTTCTCTTTGAGTGGCTTAGCACCGTGATCAATATGGAGGAATTCCTTGCCTCATCCTATTGGTTCTCGCCTCTCTTCGCCGTCCTCATCGGTCTTATCCCAAACTGCGCATCAAGCGTTCTCCTTGCCGAGCTTTATGTCGAAAACGCCCTTCCTTTCGGCGCTCTCCTTGCTGGCCTTGCCGTCAACGCCGGTCTTGGCCCCTTATATCTTTTCAAGCAGAAGAAGACCCTCAAGACCGCCTTCATCGTCGAAGGCCTCCTTATCGTCTTCGCCCTCATAATGGGCTATGCATTCATGTGGGTTAACGTATGAGAGACAAGAAGACTGAAACTTTGTACCGCAAATACATCAAAAAGAAGTACACCGGAGAGGATCTCGACATGCTTAACGAAAAAGACATGGACGGGGATTCTGGCAAAGCCGGAAGCGAAAAATACAAAGACCACGAAGACGCCGCTTAGTGTACAATGAACCTATGAACGAAAGAGAAGCGCGCCTTGTCTATAAGAACAAGATCACGAAGAACATCAACCTCGCGGCTTTCATTGCCTCTTGCGTAGTCGTTTATTCTTCGACTCTTTTGTCTGCTTTCTTGCTTGTTGCGGATACAAACCAGGTCGTCGGTTTCATCTTCTTCGGCCTTTGCGTTCTCGCCTTGATCATGAGTGCTGTCAGAATTGGCTTAATGTTCGTTGGACGAAAAGACGGATTCACCATCACCCGTTTCAAAGCAATAGATGTGGTGAAACAAATTATTAGAGGGACCGTCTTGGCCGCCCATACCTTCCTTGCTATCGGTGTTGGAACAGGTAGCAGTGGATTTGACTTAGCGATTAGAGCCTACTCGATATTCATCGCGGTCATTGAACTCATCCTCTTTGTCTATGGCTTATGGAAAATGGCCTGGATCAAAGAAAACCCTGAGAGAATTTATGGCAAATTCGCCATCAAAGAAGTCAATAACAGCAGGGCACCAGTAAAAAACCCTGGCAAAACCCACTCAAAATACTCTGAGCCAGCCAAAATAGAAGAGACCCCGAAGGCCATTCCGGTAGTTGATGCGGAAGTGAAGGAAATCGAGGTCAAGAAATAACTTGCCAAGAGCCTATCTTTGAGTAAAATTATCGTTGCGCATTGGGGTGTAGCCAAGCGGTAAGGCATCGGACTCTGAATCCGAGATGCACTGGTTCGAACCCAGTCACCCCAGCCATTTGAAGAGACAGAACCATTTAACTGGTTCTTTTTCTTTTCTCAGAGAAATTCACCATTTTGTTGTTGACAAGTTCGCTTGGCATTCCTTA
The DNA here is from genome assembly GCA_016287465.1 of Caryophanales bacterium. Taxonomy (GTDB): domain Bacteria; phylum Bacillota_I; class Bacilli_A; order RFN20; family CAG-826; genus UBA4951. Next base: position 2,973 of record JAEEWP010000072.1, read on the forward strand.
TTATGTTCGTGACAAGCTCGCTTGGCAAAGAGGAGGAACAAAAATGGAAAAAGAAGAAATCTTGGCTAAGGCTCAAAAAGAAAACAAAGGAGCGGATATCGCCGATCTTGAAGCACAAAGAAAAGGAACAAACATCGCCTATACGGTCGGTGGACTCACTTTCATAGCGATCATCATCGTTGATTTGATCGTTACCAAGGTGGCCCATTTCGAGATTCTCGGCGGACTCTTCGTCATGTTGGCGGTGGCCTTCTTCGTCAAATCCTATTACAGCAAGAAGCGTCATGAGCTCATCGTCGGCATCCTTTACGCATTATGCGCTATAGCAGCAATAGCTTCGTGGATCGTTAGACTCGTTAACCCATTCTAGTTATGGATCAGTCGTTAACTTTACATAACAACGTGGCAGCGGTTAGGAAAGAGAAGAGAATGTCCCAATCCGAACTTGCCGAACTTGTAGGTGTTTCAAGGAACACAATCAGTTCGATTGAGACCGGCCAATACCAGCCGACCGCTAAATTAGCCTTGCTCCTTTGCGTGGCTCTCGATAAGAAATTCGAAGACTTGTTCTTCTTCTAAAAAACATACCAACAAAAAACGGGGAATTTCCCCGTTTTCTTTTAATTTTTCGTTAGGCTTTGACGAGTTCTTTGACGATCTCAATCATCTGATTGAAGTCGCTGACCGAGAGGAATTCGTAGCGGCTGTGGTGGTTATATGAGCCAGTGCCAAGGTTTGGGGTTGGGCAACCAAGGAAGGAGAAGGTCGCTCCATCGGTTCCGCCTCTGACTGGAGCATGGACAGGTTCGATGCCCATCTTCTTGAATACTTCGACGGCATGATTCAGCGCACGAGGATCCTCGTCGATGATTTCCTTCATATTTCTGTAATCGTCACCCATCTCAAGGTCGATCTTTGCGGTTGGGTATTTCTTCTCAATGAATTCCTTAATCTCCAAGAACTTCTTCTTCTGGGCTTCGAACTTCTCTTTATCGTGGTTTCTGATGATGTAGTGGAGCTCGGCTTTGGAAACGTCTCCGCTGAAGGAACCACAGTGGTTGAAACCATCATGTCCATCGGTGTTCTCAGGACGGGCTTCCTGACCAAGCATTGAATCGAAGAGGACGCCTAAGCTGATGGCGTTCACCATTCTGCCTTTGGCTTCGCCTGGGTGGATGCCTACGCCATGGATGGTGACATCAGCATGCGCGGCGTTGAAGTTCTCGATATCGATATGGTCTGGGTAATCGC
>JAEEWP010000023.1 GCA_016287465.1 Caryophanales bacterium
ACATGGTTTGCGGTTAGCCTTGTATTGCTCGAACTCCTGCTTTCTGAAGGTATCTCCATCTTTGTCAAAACCTATGAAGATGCTGTCACCCTCTTTGAGAGAGAAAAGGAACTTCGCGAGCATGTTCGAGAAAGCGAATATGGCATTGGTAGGAATTCCGGTCTTCGTCGACATCAAAGGCGCGCCAGGGTAGGCGGTCGCATAATGCGCCCTGAACAAAAGGGAATTGCCATCTATGATCTTGATTTCTTTCATACTATTCTCCTACGCTGCTAAGCTCCTCAACGACGAAGCTCTCTTCTCCGCCTTGGTATCTTCTGATTTCTTTATGGGCCCTCACCAAAACGATGTTGTCGGTCTTGAGTAAAGCGACATTGCTATTGAACACCTCGTCAAAGAGGATGAATGAGGCTTCGCTCAAATCATCGTATAACTCCATGAAGGCCATCTTCTTTCCGGTCTTCGTGGTGATCGATCTCGCGGATTTAATGATACCTGCAGTCAAGAATGAGCCGGTTTTGTTAGGGATTTCTGACAAAGGAGCCACATTTGCGGCCTTAAGTTTGTTCTCGATGAAGGAGAGGCGGGAACCACTCACCATGATGCCAAGAGCCTCATATTCGGCTGCGAGGTTGGTCTTGAGGTCGTCTTCCCTCTTTTCCATCTCAGGTTTAGGAACGCCTATATCGAGAAGGATCTGTTGTCCATCCTCACCGAACATCATCTCGCTATATTGCATGGCCGCGTGGCATGAGGCACGAAGAGACGCTCTACTTGGGCAGATGGTGTCAAACGCTCCGGCATCGATAAGTCTCACAAGGGTTGTGAGGTTAAGTCCGTTCTTCTTGTTCCTTGCCGCGAAATCAAAGAGATCGACATATGGCCCCTTTTCTCTTCTTTCGTCAAGTATCGCTCCAGTGATCTGTCCTCCAAGCCCTTTGATGGAGCTAAGAGGGAAGCGGATGGCTTTGTCTTCGATGACGAAACCTTCTTCGCTTCGATTGATATCAGGGGTGGCAAGATGAAGCCCTAAGGCTTTCACCTCACTAAGAGTGTCTTTGAACTTTGTTGTGCCAGGATCTTGGCTGGCAAGGATGGCAGAATAGAACTCACGAGGGAAGTGCTTCTTGAGGTAGGCCATCTGGCAGGTAATAACTGCGTATGAGAAGGCGTGCGCTTTATTGAATCCGTAGTTGGCGAACCTGAAGATAAGGTCAAAGACCTTCTCGCTCAGTGCCTGGCTCTTTCCGTTAGAAAGACAACCTTTGATGAACATGCCTTTCTGGGCTTCGAGTTTGTGCATATCCTTCTTTGAAATGGCGCGTCTAAACGTATCAGCCTGGCCATAGGAGAATCCTGCCATTTCTCTGACGATTCTCATGATCTGCTCTTGGTAGACGATGATGCCATATGTCTCTTTGAGGATTGGTTCAAGCTCAGGGGAGAGGTACTGCACTTTTTCCTGTCCGTGCTTTCTACGAGCATAGGTGGCAATAGAATCCATTGGGCCAGGTCTAAAGAGAGCAAGTAAAGCAGCCACATCGTTGAAGCTAGATGGCTGAACGAGCTTGATCGCTTTCTTCATACCCGCGGATTCGAGCTGGAAAAGACCCATCGTCTTGTTCTCGGCGATGATCTTAATCGATTCAGCATCATCGAAAGGAATCTTCCTGTAGTTGAGGTCGATGCCTTCGTTCTTCTTAACTTTGGCAAGGACATCATCGATGATGGTTAAGTTCGTAAGTCCAAGGATATCCATTTTAAGGAAGCCTTGTTCCTCAAGGTAATCTTTCTCAAGACACGCGACAGACCCGATATTGTCTTCCATCATGACAGGGAGACACTCTTCTAGTGGTCTATCATTAACAACGATACCTGCGGCATGGAGACCTGCTTGCCTTGGGATTCCCTCAATCTTCGCAGCAAGGGAGATGTAGCTAAGGAAGTAGGAATCGGAATCGACAAGTTCTTTGAGCTTAGGACTCAGTTTGTAGTTTTCTCTCAAAGAACGTCTAGCATCAACGATATTGGAGACCATAAGCTCAATCTCGTTTTGCCTGTATTGATATACACGTCCAATATCACGAAGTGCTTGCTGGGCTTTGATATTTTGTGTGGTCAAAACATAGCCGACATGCTCTTCGCCGTATTTGCTCTGTATGTATCTGACGACAAGGTCACGTCTGTCATCGGCGAAGTCAACGTCGATATCAGGCATGGAGATACGCTCTGGGTTAAGGAACCTTTCAAAGAGGAGCCCGTATTTGATTGGGTCAACGGTAACAATGCCCAAACAGAAGGACACAAGAGATCCAGCGCCGGATCCTCTTCCAGGACCAACAGAGACACCATGGTTAATAGCCCAGTTAACGTAATCCGAGACGATAAGGAAATAATCTGCATAGCCCATCTTGATGATGACGCTTAACTCATATTCCAAACGCTCTTTGTAGTCATTATTCTCAGCAAAACCAAGCTTTTCTAATCCTTCATAGGCCAGTTTTCTGAGGTAGTCAGCGCTCGATAAGCCTAAGTCGTTGTGGAAGTGGAGCAAGCCTCCTCTTTTTGAGATGAGCTTGAACTCACTCTGATAGGAAGCGATCTTCTCTGTGCGGTCAATCTCCTCGAAGGTGTAGTACTTGATGAGTTCCTCTTGCTTGAGGAAACACTCATCGCCTTTCTTCTCTTTCTCTTCGAGGTTGGTCTTCTCGGCAATCGCATGGAGTATCTCTAAAGCGATCGCGTCCTCTGGCTTCTCATAGAGAATCTTTGGGAAGGCGACTACCTCAATGGAATGAGTGCCGCAGAAAGAACGGATGTCATTCACGATCTTCGGGTCATGAGGCAAGTAGGGGAGACCGATATATGAATGGGCGAATGGTTTTGTGTATTCAGCGATCTTCAAAGCGAGGTCATTACTTGAAGACTGATAACGGTCCTCGAATAGCTGTGGGTCCATCGTATACACGAGAGCGAGGCCCATTGACCTTTCTTTGATATGCGCAAAGGTGAGTTTCTTTTCGCTTGCTAACTTTGTTAAGTGGAGGAGGTTACGGTATCCGGCCTCGCTTTCGACGAAGAGACTGAACGTCCCTTCATCGACATTCGCGTCCATGCCGAAGACTGGGGTGATACCCGCATCCTTGCAGGCATGTTCAAAAGGCGCGAACCCTGAAAGGGACCCGTCATCGGTAATACCGATCTTGGTGTATCCGTATTTCTTGGCTAAAAGAGGCACTCTCTGGGCTGGGAGTGCGCTCTTAAGATAAGAAAACCCTGTATAGATATGAAGCGGAACAAAACTCATCACATAATTATAGCCTGATTAGGTTCCCAAAGGGAACAGGCACAAAAAGAATGGTTTCAAATCAATTCTTCAAACAACAAATTGGAATAATAAATATTCCTTCCTTACTCAAATAGCCATATTGATCGTCAGTAATGATGGCTCTGATTGTTGGAAGTGGCATGGTGTTTTTCGGGTTCTTTTCGTTGTACTCGTTAATCAGCCTGACCATCTTCTCTAAGTTACCGATTCCGTCAGAAATAAGCTCGTCGCTACTTTTTACCTCGAACAAACCATATCTCCCATCAGGAAGATGGATAACAAAATCACATTCTAAGCCAAGCCTGTCCCTATAATAGGAGATTTCCCCGTCAATTGTTTTTGAATATACTTCCAAGTCTCTTCCAACCAGGCACTCAAAAAAGAATCCTCTCGTTCTTGGGTCTTTTGATAAACCTTCGGGGCCGATGCCAAGTGCCGCACAGGCTAAAGACGGATCGAAAAACTCTTTTTTCGGTAAAGAACGTATCGACGTTTTACTTCTCAAATTTGGGCACCATGCCGGGATTTCCTTAATGACAAACAATCTCAATAGTGCGTTGTAATAGTCGTAAAACGTGCTTTCCGACATCGGATGACCGGATTTATTGACGTCGGATATAATCGTCTTGTTATCGACATTTTGCGAAAGCGTTCTAGCAAGAGAACGCAGCAACACTCTGGTGGTTGCTGGGCTTAAGTCTTTTCCGCTTGCCTCCTGAATGTCTGTATCGCACACGCTAGCCAAAGCTTGTTTTCCGTAAGAAAGAAGATTGCGAGGTGGGTTGGCGACTCCTTCTGGCCAACCTCCTTTTGCGATTAAAAGATTAATTTCTTCCTTTTGCTTGTCCAAATACACAGAGATTGGTTTATTGGGGTTGTCAAAAAGATCTTTCAGAGATACTTCTCCGGTGGAATCGCCGCTTTCGAATAAGGTCATTGTCGTCATATCGACTTTAACGATCCTCATGGAACCGGTGTGGTTTGTAGTGCCAGCTTTTGGAGAGAACGACCCTGTCAAAAGGAATTGATTCTTGAGATGGGTTTCGTCAGCATAGTTTTTGACTTCATCCCATATTGCCGGATAGAGCTGCCATTCATCAATTAATCTTGGCTTTGCCCCTTCGAGAAACAATTTTGGGTTAGCCGAATACATTCTGTCGAACTCTTCTCTCTGACTCTTTGTATTAAGCTTGATTTCGCTATTCGCAAAATGCTCAGATGTGCATGTTTTTCCACACCATTTCGGACCTCTAATGTGTACGGCAGTAAAATCATCCAAATAATCTTTGATTACCTCATCGATAATCCTAGGCAGATAGCTCTCTTTTTTCATACTAATCACCTCTAGATTATAATAGCACCATCAAAGTAATTTGCAATGTTTCGTCGGAGTGATTTGCAATGTTTCGTCGGAGTGATTTGCAATGTTTCGTCGGAGTGATTTGCAATGCCAAAAGGAAGAAAAGAGCCAGGCCCCAATCCACGTTTTTCATAAGTAGAAGCGGAGAGCAAAAACGCTCTGTATCCGAAAAGAGCCCTGAAATGCTATAATCTCCCTATGAGATTCGTTTCATTCAACGTCAATGGACTAAGGGCCATCCTTAAGAAGGATTTCTTAACTGATTTCGCGAAACTTGATGCCGACATCTTCGTCATCGAGGAAACCAAATACACCGATAACCCTAAAGAGGAATTCCCTTTCCTTCCTGAAGGTTATTTCGCTTATCAAAGAACCTCCCAGGTCCGTAAGGGTTATAGTGGTGTAGCCGTCTACTCCAAAAAAGAACCGATGAGTGTTCACTACGGACTACTTGATAACAAATACGACGAGGAAGGAAGGGTCATCACCCTTGAATTCGAGGACTTCTACTTTGTAGGAGCATATGTCCCTAACGCCGGAGAAGAGCTCAAACGCCTTCCATTCAGAACCGAATACGAGAAGGATCTTGTCGAGTATTTCAAAGAGCTCAGCAAAAAGAAACCAATCGTGTATACGGGCGATCTCAATGTTGCTCATAATGAGATCGACTTAAAGAACCCTGACAGCAACCATAACAACCCTGGCTTCACAGATCAGGAAAGGGGAATGTTCTCAAATCTCCTCTCGCAAGGATACATTGATACATTCCGTTATCTCCATCCAACCGAGGTGACATATTCCTGGTGGTCATATCGCTTCAACTCAAGAGAAAAGAACATCGGCTGGAGAATCGACTATTTCATCGTCAGTGAGTCCCTCGTCTCGAAAGTGAAAGAATCTAAGATTCTTACCGACGTCAAAGGAAGCGATCATTGTCCTGTTCTCCTCGAGATTGATTTATAGTAAGAGTATGGCAGTCAAAAAGAGCACAAAGAAAAAGGATCTCTACGACTACTATTTCGTGAGGAACCGTGAGTATGCCGGCGCTCTAAAAGAAGCGAATCAGTATTACGAAGACGGCTGGATCATCAAGAAGTGGAAGTATGAGCCGACAACGATGACCTTCGTCTTTTTGCTCATGCGCCCAAAGAACTACGTCAAGCCTGAGCCCCCTGTTGAGGAAAAAGTAGAAGAACAAAAAGAATAAAATACCTTGGTTTTGCAGGGTATTTTTTATTTGATATCGCGCACAACCAAACAAGAAAAAAGTCTTTCAAACGGCTTGATTCTTTCGCGCGAAAAATTCTATAATCTCACCGTTTGTGAAAGGGGTAATCATATGAAGGCCAAAAAGAATCGTTTAGCCAAAAAGATAATCAACGTTATTGCGTTTATTTCCCTTGCTTCGTGCTCAGCTCCTGAGTCTCGGTCTCTAATAGAGGATTCGGATTCTTTTGATCCATCCGCTGAGTTTGTGGATGGACCTAACGTCATCTACGCGGATGACGTCTGCAATGATTTCGATATCGTTGGAAAAGGCAATTCGATCATTGAATTTGGGCGTTCGACCAATGAGGTTTTCGGCGACGTCATAAGCGTTGAAACGGCTTATTATGACAAGGAACGCATAACCTACCTTTCCAACTGGGCGTATTGGCAGGAACCACTCACCGAATGGCTCACCGACAAAAAGTCCATTACATACAAATTCGCGAAGTATGTCAGCCTTCCTGTGGAAGAAGGCAGCATGCTTTACTTGAATCCAAATAGCGACACCACAGTCACTTTAACGGTGCCTGTTAGGCCCATTTCAACCGAGAGCACTGCTGATGTGATTGACCGTGTCAATAAGTTCGCAGAATCAGAATTCTATAGGATGGGCATCAACCTCGGCACCGGCAACAGCCTTTCAGATTTTAAAACATTGGGCGTAGCTGGACCCGAATCTTCCACTGTGGTGTCAAATAGTCTCTACAGCGATCTGAAATGGGTAGCAGGAACGGAAGTTTCCTATACTGAAGAGCAAAAGAGCGTCACGTTAAAGAACGAGAGCGACCATAGAGAATACTATCAGTTCCATTATCGTGGTACGTTCGCCCTATACTTCACCAATCAATATCGTCTCGTCTACGAAAGAACAAGAACTGGTATGAATCTATTCGACCTTGATGATGAGTACGATTATGATTTCAAATACTACGTGCCGGAGAAAACGGTTTTCTACTTGCTGCCAGTTGATAGGAGGATGGACTTTGTGTGCGATCGGTACTATCTCGACGAAGAGGGGAACTCCCATCTTGTTGTGCCAGAGGGCTCTGATTGCGTCTATCTCTGAGATACGTCGCATCTTTGATCTTTTTGAATGAAATACCTTGTTTTTGCAGGGTATTTTTTCATATTTCACCCACAAAACCACACTTTTCAAAAATCGTCTTACCTTGACAAAGGTATCCCTAAAACCCAAACTAATACCTAGAAAAAGAGGACGCACCAATGCCTGTCACCCACGAATCCGCTGAAGACTATCTTGAGCGAATCCTCATCCTCGAAGAAGAAAGAGGAAACAACGATATCAGGGCCGTCGACATCGCCAAGAGCTTTTCCTATAGCAAACCAAGCGTCTCAATAGCCATGAAGAAGCTTGAGAACGGCGGCTACGTCGAGCTTGGACCAAAGCAGCAGCTCATCCTCACCCCAAAAGGAAGAGAGATCGCCGAGAAGATGTATGAGAGGCATAAGATTCTCAGCAAGATCTTCATTGATCTTGGAGTCAATCCTGAAACCGCGTTACGTGACGCTTGTAAGATTGAGCACGACTTATCCGAGGAGACCTTCGAAGCGATCAAAAAGAGATTCGCCAAATAACGACCGGGAAAAGAAAAGCCCGGTCTTTTTTGACCAGGCTAATTCTCTTTCTTTTTGCAGCATTTCTTCTTTTGCTTTGGCTTCTCATTCTCTTCCCCATCGCAACATAGGAAAGCCTCGCCATCGATGTAGCAAGTGTAGCAATGCTTCTTTTTCTTTGTCGTAGCTTCTTCCATGGAAGGAAAACGCCCCTTTCTTTTAAATTGTCTGCACCTAAGACAACACCATTATATGGAAGGCTTCCAAAGAAGAATAATGATATGCTCAACTTAAAAAATTTGTCTTTTTGCTACACATGTTCTAGTATTAATCTATATAGAAGCCTATTCACCGACCTTTTTGTGTCGATTAAGGAACGTTTATGAATAAACCTCTTAGCAAAAAAGCTCTTATCATCATCGCCGCGATCGAAGTAGCAGTGATCATCTTCTGCTTAGTCGTTTCGATTTGGGTCATGGTCACCATCGATCCAAACGCGAACCACCAGAAGAACCTCGATCTCAATGGACCATTCATCGGAACCCTCCAGAATAACTCCATCCTCTTCGCTCTGACGATTGTTCTCCCTCTCTTCCTTATCTTCGTCGTTGACGGTGTTTACCTCATCATGTACGCGACCAAGAGAGAATCGATGCTAAGCGATCAAGAGAAGAACGACCTCCTCGAAGAAGCCAAGAGACAGGCAAGAGAAGAAGCCCTTGCTGAGATCAGGAATCAGGCTAAGAAAACCGAGGAAGAGTAATAACTCTCCCAAACAAAGAATCATACCGGTCCAAGTGGCCGGTTTTCTTTTACCTAAAAACACCTCACACGCGAGCACGCGCATAAAAGCCTCATATAGCTCTCTCATCAAATGAATCGAGGATTTTCCTAAAGGAAAAGAGAATCGCTTCGTGTGGTGCCTTTCTAGGGGTGTGTTTTTGGTGTAGTAGAAGGATGAAGCTAAGGAACCGCATAAAGCTAGTACAACAAGGCATAAGAAAAAGCCCTCCCGTGAGGGAAGGCTAAATCAGTTACTGATTAACTAAATTAAGCAGCAGCGTGGTTGAAGGCGATGAGTGGGAGGTTAACCTTGATCATGGCTCCCTCGAGGTTTTGAGAGAATTGACCAGAAGCATTGTTGGTAGCATTTCCGCTGGTTCCTTCGAGCCAGATGCTGACTTTGATGTCGACGCTGGAATTGCCAGGAATGTGGGTGATGTAGTTTTCGCTTAACTGTCTCGTACCATCAGACCAGGTATTCTTGTTGGTGCCATCGCAAGCAGCAAGAGTGGCAGGACTGATCTGAAGAGCAGACAAATCCCATTGAGTTTTGTTCGCACCACCGGCTGGATCGTAGTTAGCGACGAAGGTGGAGTTGATACCTTTGTTGTTTGTGGCGCCAACAGCATTCTGAACAATCAACTTGGTAGTGGTGTTCTCGATGAAAGCAACACGGGCGATGTTCGCAGCAAGGTTGTTCGCCTCGCTGGAATAAGCGGCAGCAATGGATGCGCCATTGAGATAAATATCAAGGGCGTCATCGCCGGAAGCAGCGAGAGTCATAGTGAATGAGCAATAGCCATCCTCTGTGGTTGGCATAGCGGTTGCGTAAAGGCCTGGGTTACCAGCAGTCCAAGTTGGCTTGTAGAAGGTCTGTCCGTCCGTTGAGGAGATGTCAGTCAAAGCGGAATAGGCAAGGTATGTGACTTGGATTGGTGTGCCAACGACAATGCCGGTACCGTCGTCAAGCTCAATGGTTTTTGAGTTCTGCCCTTCGGTCCAGGTGTACGCATCGGTAGCAGCACCGCCATTAACGCTAACGGAAGTGATTGAAGCAGCGTATTTATTGAGGGTGAAGGTAGTTTGACCGGCAGAAGTGGCGTTGATGGTTTCGGTTGTGGAAACAGTGCCGCCAACGAGATCGATGTTGTGGGTGCCAGGATTTAATTCAGTGAGTCCCTGGTGGATGGTCTTGAGGGTAACATCGAGACCGCTGCTGGTGCTGTAGACGCCGATGTTGGTGATTTCAACAGTGGCGGATTTGGTGGTGATGAACCAGGCGAAGCCGCTAACAGCGGTAGCACCGGCTGAGACGCCAAGCATGGAAGCTAAGCCAAGGATTAATTTTGATTTCTTTGTCATTTTTGTTTCTCCTTAATTTAATTAGGGTTTTTGAAGTCGGGTGTCCGATTCTAATTAAGCGGCAGAGGTGAAGGCAACGATTGGGAGTTTGACAGCGATCTCGCCACCGATTGGGGCGCTGTAATCGCCTTTAGCATCGACGCCAGAAGTACCTTCAAGCCAGATGGAGACGTGAACGGTGACGTTCGCGTTGGTAACTTTGGTGAGGAACATATGAGCAGCGTCTTCGGTCTGGGAGCTAAGGACGCTGTAATCAACTAATGATGGCTGATAGAGGTGCTGGCAATCATCGAGAACGTTGGCAATGGTGTAATCACCATCGGTTGTACGGGCATTGATTGTGCCGGTACCGCCGTAATCTTCAACTTTGCTAGCTCTGATACCTTGGTCGTAGTTGTCACCAACGCTGTTGGAAAGAGTGAGAACGTTGGCGCTGTTGATCGAGAAGGCAACACGAGCGACAGAAGCAGCGGCGTCATCGGCAGCGGTTCCAGGAGTGGCAGCCTTGATGGTTGGACGATCGAGGAAGATGCTGAGAGCGCTGTTTCCAGCAGCTGGAGCGGCAAAGGTCATATCGAAGGCAATGTACTGAGAAGTGGTGCCATAAGGGATCTTGGTGGCTTTGGTTCCTTCAGCAGCAGCCTGCCAGATTGGATCGAAGAAGGTAAGACCATCAACTGAGCTGATGTCGGTAAGAGCGGCACCGTTGCAGTAGACGAAACGGATTTCCTTGCCATTAGCTGGAGCGCTGGCGAGTGTAACAATCTTATTGACACTATCGTAGGCGGCGACAGGAACTAAAACGTCATCGATGTAAGCTTTTGGGGTGACGCCAGCGGCTGGGGAGCCGGTAAGGGTGAAGTCTTTGTTGGATCCATTACCGGTAGCGGTTTCGTAACCATGGGTGGAATCAACGTCGGCAACAAGGTCGAAGTTGTTGGTGACGTTGTTGGCCTGGCTGACACCTTGGAAGTTGTTAACGGTGACAGAGAGGGATGGGTTGGTGTTGTAGACACCGATGTTGGTAACTGCGACTTCAGCAGTCTTGGTGGTGACGAACCAGGCAAAGCCGCTGACAGCAGTGGCACCAGCGGTGACACCGAGGAGTGAGGCTAAGCCAAGAATCATTTTGGATCTATTTTTCATTGTCGGATTTCCTTTCCGAAGCTTATAAGCAGAAAAGCCCAGCTTCGATTGTCTGGGTTCTGATGGATTTCTTTCTTTACCGTCGGAGTGATCGTCCGACCATCCTCTCTAAGGAACAACGGGCAAGTTGTTTTGAGCCCTTTTTGAGGACACCATAAGTTTAGATAAGGATTAAAACGTTTGCAAGAGCAATACACTCAACAAATTTTCAAATATTTCAAAACATACGATAAATAGTAGACTTTCAAACACAAAGGAATTTTTACATTTCATGCACGTATATATAAAAATGCGGTAAAAGCAGCTCTGGAACCAGCTGCAGGGGAGGATCTTCGTCAATATATGATCACCGGTCAGAACCAGTAACTCTCTGTTTGTGTGCACACGTATATTTATATATAAGGAATAAGGAAAACTATATTTTGTCCAAGTTAATGTAAACGCTTTCAAAAATGTAAATAAATTTGATGCGTAACTATTGACAACGAGAAAAAGGCTTTCTATTATATGCGTGTATAGCAAACCCATGGAAACATGGCGACGCAAAGCTACAGGGCCTCGCAATATATGCGTGGTAGCCAGTTGCCTGGAGTTCAGTACTCTAGATTCAGTGGGCAACTGGGTCGATGAGCGTGAACAATCCAGAATCTTCTGCTCGTGCCCTGGAACAAAAGTGATTCTGATGGTAGGCGAAAGCCTCGTCCCGGCGGCGCAGAAAGAAGAAAGCGCCGTTTTTCTTTCGCCATCATTGAAGTAAAATACTCTTGAACAAAACCTTTGGTTTTACTTTACGTGCACCAGAGGTAAGAGCCTTTTCAAGGAGGTCATGGTTTTGGAGCAAATAGAGCCTATTGAGACTGCTACTTTGGACAACAGCGCCGATGATTCTTTCAAGCTGATCGAACCTCGTAAGCCTGAATACCTCATCCGCCAGCGCAGAAGACGCATCGCCGCCATCATTTTCGGCGTGTCGATCAGCGTCATCACCGTCCTCATCATCATCGCTCTTTTAGGCCGCAACTTCGGTAGTTTCACCGTCAAGCTTGAGCAGGTGAAGAACGAACTTTCCTTAGGTGATTCGCTCACCGCAGGCGGGTCCGGAACCACCATCAAGAACAAGACGACCTACCTTATGGCAGGGGGATACGAGGCCAACACCCCGATGTGCGCCGATGATCTCGCCGCCGAGGATTATCTCGACAAGGACATCACCGACGAGACAGTCGTCCTCCCAAGCCGTCCAGCTGCCGCTAGCCCTGATGAATACAGCCAGGACTACAGCTTCAAGTACACCTTCTATTTGAGAAATTCATCTCCGACAGAGATGGCAAAAGCGAACTATTACATCGATTTCGCGTCAATCACCGAACCGACCAACGTCGATGCCTCTTGTTCGATTGAGGATATCGTCAGAGTCAGAGTCTATGACTCTCACTTTGAGGATGAATCCATTGAACACAGCATGGTTGGAACATACGCCAGAAAGGCCAAGAACTTCTCGACCAATGGCGCCAACAACGAGCTCATCACCGGCACGACCGGCAATGACCGTGGCTATAAAGCCAAGAACCCAGAGAACCAAGGATATTGCACAAACTTCCTTAACGATGACGGCAACGATCCGTTAGCCATGATCGTCATGAAGAACGAGACCTATCTCCTTCCTCGTGAGATCAGACGTTTCACCGTCGTTATCTGGTTAGAAGGCTTTGATGCCGACTGCATGGGCGAAAACCCAGTCGGAGCCGCTTTGACCTTATCGATGCACTTCACCAGTGAGTCTTTGACTCAATCCTGGGCCAAGGAAGAAAGCACCCCAGTAGACAGCGCTGCTACTAGCAGCGAATCAAACTAAGCAAAGGAGGATTTTGTTTACGCGCGTACGTAGTATGAGAAAAATCGGCGTCAGGCAAAAGAGCCTCTTATGGGCAGGTCTTGCCCTTTTTTCGCTTACTTTGAGCGCGTTCGTCACATCAACTATCGCCTGGTTCAACGTCTCTGACTTCCTTACCGTCGGTAACATCAAGGTTTCTTGCACGAACCACGACATCCGCATCGGAACCCGTAATTCCCTTGGATCAATCGAGTTCGAAAGCGATGACATGGTCTCCAATGACGAGCAAACCTTCCTCACCCCGGTCAGCTCCATGTTCCAGGATAACAGCCAGTACCTCGACACCCTCTTCCCAGCTCTCTCTAGCGAATATCCATCCGCTAAAGGGTATAGAGAGACAGGAGTGGCCACCTCGGGCTTCTGGCAGGAAGAGATCTTCCTTACAAGCGATGTCGGCACTTACGTCTATCTCGACGAAAGCACCTATGTCGCCGCCAACCAGCGTCTCAACGAGATCGCCGCAACCCAAACGGGCTTAAGCGTTGATGATCTCAACAAAGTAGAAGACGCCATCCGCGTTTCCTTCTATAGCTCTGACGGATATGTCATCTACGAACCTAATGTTGAAGAAAGCAGCAAGACTCCTCTTGCCGGTCTTCTCGACGTCAGCTTCTATGACGGATATATCGATTACAATTCTTCTAATGAAGAAGTGCTCTATGGAGAGTATAATGAAGACGCTACATTGAAATACGACGATGCAGTCGATCATGATGTCGAACATCATGAATACGACAATGCTAAGCCAGGCGTCGGAGGCAAAACGCTTGCGGGCGTCAAGCATCTTAACCTTGAGAAATCCGTCAACGAAGGAAATCTCAAGATCAAAGAAGAGGAGACATATGCCCTCAAAGACCTTCTCCTTAAGGGCAGCCAATACGTCTGCTACATCGCCCCGAATGAGATGAAACGTTTAGTCGTCACCATCTATCTTGAAGGATGGGACAAAGAATGCTCTAACGATCTCATCAACAGCGCCTTCAGCGCGCACATCGCCTTCATGGGTGAGCACCGCACAGTCGCGCCTAATTACCCAAACTACTAACATCATCAAAAGAGGAGAGAAATAATGGAAAACTATTTCAATTACCTTCGTGAAATGGTCCTAGCCTTCTTCGAGAACTTCGCAAGATGGATGAACACCCGCTGGGCCGTGCCATGGGCAGCCGTACCAGATGATTTCGCCAGATACGGAATCATTTTCGACAACTTCGCCAGTGGCTTTGGTTTCTGGGGTTGGTTCTTCTTCGTCCTCTTCGCCATTTTCTTCGTAGCCGCCATAGGCGCACTCGTTTTCCTCATCTATTGGCTGCTTAGAAAATACATCAAGTTCTACCGCACCGAAATCGACAGGGAAAGACTCCGTGAGGAAGTCCAGAACCTTCAGATCGAACTTTATAACGCAACACAAGAGAAGAACAGAATCCTTGGCCTTCAGCTCGATTCCCTTGGCATCTCCCCATCCGAATCGATCTCAATGGGCTCTACAAGCGGTGAACTCCCAGCAGAACAAACCGAAGGAGAAGAAGGGGAAGAGAGCGGCGTCCCAGGAGAAAAGGACGTCAGATTCCCTCGTCTTATCGCCGTCGACGAGAAATACGCAGAGATTTCAACTCACGTCGAACTCCCAGCGGATGCGCAGGACATCTCCCTCCAAGGCATCGTCGAGAGATTCAGAAACTACGCCGCATCTCAGCTTAAGCTTTATTACACCATCCCAGCCATGAGAGCCTTCTTCGCCTCCATGGGCACTGGCAAGATCATCATCCTCGAAGGTATTTCCGGTACCGGTAAAACCTCCTTGCCATACGCTTTAGGAAAATTCTTCCAGAACAACTGCACGATCTGCTCCGTCCAGCCTTCCTGGCGTGATCGTTCAGAACTCCTTGGCTTCTACAATGACTTCACGAAGAAATTCACCGAGACCGAATTCTTAAGAAGCATCTACGAATCCACCTTCAGAGAGGATGTCAACCTCATCGTCCTCGATGAGATGAACATCGCCCGTATCGAGTACTACTTCGCCGAGTTCCTTTCCATCATGGAAATGCCTAACCCATCCGCTTGGAACATTGATCTTATCTCCTCACCTCAGAAAGACGATCCAAAGCATTTAAGAGATGGCAAACTCCTCATTCCTCAGAACGTCTGGTTCATCGGCACCGCGAATAACGATGACTCGACCTTCACCATCACCGATAAGGTCTATGACCGTGCTATGTCGCTCTTCTTCGATAACAAAGGTATCGCCTTCGAAGCCCCATTCACCGAAGCTATGCCTCTCCCATTCGAATATCTCATGAAGCTTTACGCCGAAGCCAACAGCAACTTCCCGATCTCCGGCAAGACTCTTGAGAAATTCACCGAGCTTGATGACTTTGTCATCCAGCACTTCAAGCTTGCCTTTGGTAACCGTATTCTTAAGCAGTTAAACGCTTTCGTCCCATGCTATGTCGCGACCGGCGGCACCGAGCTTGAAGGCGTCGACTACATCTTCGCCACGAAGATCCTCAAGAAATTCGAATCCCTTAACATCGCCCACTTACGCGATGACCTCATCGAACTCGATGCCAAGCTCACCAAGCTCTTCGGCAAAGCCGAGTTCAAGATGTCCAAAGCCAAGATCGCCGGCTTCCTTAAGGACGTTGGCTAATACAAACAACTCAAAAATAACCCCAAACACCTCTTTTTAAACCATGGCGAAAAAAGAAAAAGACACCGCAAAACTGACGCGCGTTCACGCTGACTACGTGAAGAAGATGGATTCCCTCATGAAGGGGAGCCTTCCTTTCAAGTCGTTCGTCGATGCCATCAAGACAACCGGTGAGAATACTGTTTTCCAAAGAAACCGCCATGAGAACAAGACCTATGATGACAAGTGGATCACTGAGTTAGATACCGGATTCGACGCCATCGACAGGATCATCGCCCATCCTCGTACCTTCATTAAGGAGACGCAGGATCTTGTCCTTGCGGGTCAGGCCAAACGTATCAACTCAACCTCTATCCGCCACCTCGCATCCCATACCCGTTATATCCATGGCTTCAACAAAGAAGGCCAGATCGTCCCAGAACGTATCCTTTCGATCGGTTCCGATGTCGATATGCACATCTATGAGAACCGTGTCCTTATGTCTCTCATCCAGAGACTCACCTTCTTCGTCGAGAAACGTGTTCAGTTCATCTCCGATAAAGGTGAGACCCGTAACTCCGATGTTCTTTTCATCCACTCCAAAACAGAGATAGACGGGGTCCGCTACGAAGTAGATAATCGCATCAAGATCTCGATCGAGTCCGATGACCATGGTGAATACGAGAAGAACAAGATGCTTCTTGCCCGTATCAAAAACCTCTCAGAACGCGTGAACTTCTATATCAAGTCGCCATTCATGGAAGAGATGAAGGAAGCCAAAAGCGTTCACTCACCTCTTCAGATGACTAACCTTCTCTTAAAGAACCCTGACTACCACAAAGTCGCGGTCCTTTGGAAGTTCATCGATTCATACACCAAACTCGGTATCTCCTTCGATATCGAGGAGAAGAAGGGCGAGTTCGATACCGAATACTTCAATGAGGTTTATGGTTTAACTGCCGCCTCCATGGCCACCCTCCATACCCACCTCATCGATAACCGCAAAGTAAAGACAAAAGACGAGAAGGAATCCTCGAAACCGATGACCAAGCACTTCGAGCCAAAGGTCATGCTTTCCTTAGAAGATGAGACATTCCTTTCCCATAAGTTCCGCTACGACCAGTTCCCAGAACATGAGAATCTCCTTGTCACCCCAGATAGGGACATAGAAGAAAAAGACTTCGCTTGGACCCCAGATGAGGTCAAAGCCTTCAAAGAAAGCGACAACGAATACCTGACCGCGGAAATGCTCACCGCCAAAGAACTCCGTGAGCAAGCCGAAGAAGAAAGAAACTACATGGATCAGGAAGCCATCCTTGCCGAGATGGAACGCCGCAAAGCCGAAGAGAAACGTATCGAAGAGGAACGCGCTGCCGCTGAAGCCAAACGCCAAGAAGAAGAAGCGCAAAGACTCAAAGAACTCGAAGAGAAGATCAGAATCGAAACAGAAGTGAGACTTGCGAGAGAAAACGAGCTCCTCAAAGAAGCCCGTGAGAGAATCATGGCCTTAGCCATGGAAGACGCTCCTCTTGATGAGTCGATCGCCGATGAACTCGCTAAACGTAACCCTCCAAAAGAGGAAGAAGAACCTCTACAAGAGCCAGAAGAAAAGCAAAGACCAGTTGGCCTCTCTGAATTCGTCGTTGACGAGGGGGCCGGAGTCTCCGATTTAGTTGTAGCCCCAGGAGAGCAACCAGAAGAATCTCTCTATGAGGGAAGTGAACCTGAAGAGCTCATGGAGGGCGTGGCACCTGTCCCTGTTGTGGTCAAGACCGCCGAAGAAGCGTCTCACGATCAAGAACTGATCGATTCCTTGAGGAAAGAGAACGAGGAGCAAGCGAGAAAGATCGCTGAACTCGAGGCTCAGCTTGAGGAACAAAGCAATAAACCAGCCGCAGTCGAAGTCGTCCCAGTTAAAGAGAAGGTCATCGCCATGCCAAGAATCATCGAAGAGAAGAAGAAAGAAAAAGCCCCAGAGATCGTCAAGGTCCGTAGGGGTTATTCGAAGTACGCCCTCGATATCGGAGGCATCAAGACCGATCCATATGGCCACATCACCTTCATCTCAAGAACCCATGAGAAACCAGAGGAAAAAGAAGCCTCTTCTTTGAAGTTCGTCAAATTCAAGAAGGAAAAAGAAGAGAAACATTCAGAAAAAGTGTTCCGCATCAAGAAAGCCAAATAAGTAGATGGAAGAGCAAAAGAAGAAGAAAAAAATCGCCTCGAAAATCGTGGACGTCGTTCTCGGTGCCCTCATCGTTTTGATATTGGGACTCCAGATCGACATGTTCATCACGAAGAACAATAACTTCGGTATCCCATCCCTTTTCGGCTATAGCTTCATGGAAGTCCTTACTGACTCAATGGAAGGGGAGAATCCTGATTCCTTTGATGCAGGGGAGGGTGTCGTCATCCAGAAGAGAGATGTCAACGAAGTCAAAGCAGGCGAAGTCATCACCTTCTATAGCGAGCAGATCCAGTACTGCGTATCTCACCGCGTCATTGAGATCGTCATTTCGCCAGATAGCGTTTCCACCCCAGGCAAGTTCGAGGTCAGCAGCGCTTTCGAATATAGCGTCGATAACGGCACGACCTGGACGACTGGCGGAGAGCAAGTCTCTCTTGAAGCCGGCAAGAACTTCATGACCCGCTCAAAGAGCGACACCGAGAAAACCCTCACCCACGTGATGCCAAATTACTCTGGCAAAGCCGAGATGACTTTCTATACCTGTGGCGATAACCTCAACGCCGAATTCTACGTCAAAGCCACTGGCAAAGCCGTTGAATCCACCTATAGAGACGTTGTCCCATCGAAATACTATGTCGGCTCAGTCATGAGCCATAGCCATTTCTTCGGCGGCGTTCTCCATACCGTCCAATCCATCTGGTTCGTCCCAGTCGCTATCCTTGTCCCGATCCTCATCATCGGAACGATGACCGTCATCGATTTCATCAAGGGATACCGCGAAGAAAAGAAAAAAGAAGAAGAGGAACTCAATAACGAGATGCTTTTGGCTGGCGTTGATCCGAAAGACGAGAAAGCCGTCCTCATCTTCAAAGAGAAATACCAGATGCGCAAAGAGATCGAGCGTGAGATGGAAGAGATGAAGAAGGAGCAGAAAGCCCTCTTCATGGAAGAATTCAAGAAAGCCAAGGAAGAGCTCGCAAAATCCGAAGAATTAGAGAGAATCAAAGCCGAGGAAAAAGCGAGGATCCTTGCCGAATACGCTAAGGAAGGAGAAGTCAAATGAAACGTCTATTGAACCTATTTGCCTACCGTTTCTCCTTCAAGGCCCATAAGAGGAACATGTATATCGTTCTCAGTGCCCTTACGGTCAACATGATCGCCACCCTGGTCCTTTATATCATCCTCTACACAGGACTTGTCCTCCCAGGCATCATCATTTCCCTTCTCATCGTCTTCATCGTCGACGTCATTCTCATTTTCCTCGCTCTTGTCTATCAGGCGATTCTTTCCACAGCGAGAATCGACCACGATATCTGCCAAGAGAACTTCAACAAAGAGACCTACGTCTATAACGAAGCGGCCATGAAGATCGTCGTCTCACACCGCTTAAGAAGAAGGAAGAGCGAAGGCCTCTTCGCCGTCCTTGATGTCAGGGATCTTTCCCGTCTTAAAGCGGTCTATGGCCAAAAAGGACCGCGTCTCATCAACGATGCCTTATATTCAGCCATCCATGATGCCGTATCCGGAGAGGATAACCTCTATTGCTATTCCTTCTCGCCAACCAAAGGCTGGTTCCTTTTCAAGAAAGGCGGAAACGTCTCTGATTTCATCGAGGAACTTAAGCACATCTGTAACCGAGTGAACTACATCTTAGAGAAAGACGGCACCATGCCTGATGTCACAATCCTTTGCGGCGTCTATTACGTCAAACACGGCGAATCCTTCGAAGACGCCTATAACAAAGCAGCGGTTGCCGCTACATATAACCTCTCATCCCGTATCTCTAGCGACGTCATCCTCTATAGCGATGAGTTCATGATGGATAGTGAGGGTGAAAGATCTCTTTCTAGTGAGTTAGGTAACGCGATCAACGAAGAACAGCTTCAGATCTTC
The DNA here is from genome assembly GCA_016287465.1 of Caryophanales bacterium. GTDB lineage: Bacteria > Bacillota_I > Bacilli_A > RFN20 > CAG-826 > UBA4951. The sequence continues at coordinate 19,431 of JAEEWP010000023.1, forward strand.
TATCAACCGAAGTTCGATCTTAAGGACGATTACTTCTTCGGCGCAGAAGCCCTTGTCAGATGGAACCACCCATCCCGTGGTCTTCTCCCTCCATCTCTTTTCATCCCATTCGCTGAGCAATCCGGCCGTATCATCGAGGTCGACAAATACGTCTTTGAGCAGGTCTGCAAGAACATGATCAAATGGAAGAACGAAGGAAAACGTCTTCCTAAGGTTTCGATCAACTTATCAAGAAAGACCGCTCTCCTTCCAAACATCCTCGACTTCTATCAGGAAACGATGGAGAAATACGGCGTCAATCCTGCTTGGATTGAGATTGAGTTAACCGAGTCCATGGCCGCGCAGGATGCCGTCTTCGTTTCGGCCATCATCAGAAAGATCAAAGGCATGGGCCTAGACACTTCCATCGATGACTTCGGCACCGGTTATTCATCCTTCTCATCTCTTAAGAAGATTCCATTTGACACATTAAAGATTGATAAATCCTTCATCGACGAAGTCGAGTTAGACGAGAAGAGCCGCGCTCTTGTTCGTTGTATTAACGACATCGGCCACTCTCTTGGCATGAAGACCATCGCCGAAGGCGTTGAGACAGAAAGCCAGATGAAGGTCGTCAAGGAACTTGGCATCGATTCAATCCAAGGTTACTACTACGCTAGACCTCTTGGTGAATTCGAATTCCAGAGATTCCTTGGCAACAACACATTCGAGAAGAAGAAAGTAGGGGAGGCAGCCAAATGATTTGTATCATCGGTACGACAGATGACGATATCCTTTACTTCAAGGTAAAGATGGGAAATCCAGAGGAGGTCACCCTCACCGGTGGTTTCAAAGTGTTCAAAGGCAGCATATTCCGTGAGGAATGCATCGTTGCCGCGACTGGACCATCACTCGTGAACGCTGGCATCTTAACCACTCTCATCATCGAGAAATTCGACCCATATATCGTCTTCAACGTCGGAAACGTCTATAGCTTCTCCGATGAGCTTAGGCAAGGGGACCTTTTCATCGCCGACCGTTATTTCTTTAGTGATGTCGATTTCACCGACAACAAGGAAGCGGTCTATGGCCAAATCCCTGGCAGAGACCCATTCTTCGTCGCCGATAACTCCATCAACGATAGAGCGGAGAAGAACGCCTATCTTATGACCACGAGATATGTCCAAAGAGGCTTCCTCCTCTCTGGCTCATCATTCAACTTCATGCCGAACAAAGTCGCATCCATCGTTCAGAATCACTTCCTCGTCCAAGAAGAGAACATGCGTGCATACGACAACACAAGCGCGGCAATCGCGATGGTCTGTCACCTTAATCACACCGCTCTTCTCACCATCAAAGGCGTAGCCATGCAGATGGGCAAAGATAGAGAACGTATCAATTATATCCGTACAGGTTTGGAGATGATGCCGACAATCGGCAAGATCATCACCCGAATCCTCGTCGCTAGAACCGAAGACATCAATATGTAGGAGAGACAATGGCAAAGACTAAGAAGAAAAAAGACAGAAGCGTCAACCTGATGATGTTCTTCAAAGGCCGTGTTTCGACCATCCTTGGCCTTGTTTTCGTCGCGATTTTCTTAGCGGCCTCAGTCGGTATCCCTCTTAGCTACTATTTCAATAATAAAGTCACCCTCTGGATCAGCATGGGCTTCTTATTTGGCAGTGCTTTAGGCGTTGTCGTCATCATCCTTTGGCTTGCCTATCAGTACAGCACGATGCTTTCAAACCTCGGCCACGACATCAGCCACCAGATCGACGCTTTCGCAAAGGGCAACTTCATCGCCATCAACAAAGAATACAATGAGATGCTCCCTGGCATCGCGAAGATCCAGCAGAAGGTCAACCAGGCCATCGCCGACTACACGAACTACCGTCTCGTCTTCGTTGGAAAAGCCTCCGAAGAAGAGATTGAGAAAGATATCGAAGAGGGTGTCATCTACGATAAAGAGAAGTTCATGGAAACCCTCCTCAAAGAGGCTCAGGCCAATGATTCGTATCGAAGCGCCCTCCTCTTAGTGCAACTTAAAGGGGCGAGGTCTTTTGAGGAAAGCGATTTCGAATCCCTCAAAGCGAAAGCCCGTGAGACCTTCCCTCATTCCTTGCTTGGAAAGTATGACGAAAAGACCATCGCCTTATATGTCTATAACGTTGAGTCCTTCCTCGGTTTAGAGACGGTTTGCGAGGGATTTGTCACGAATTTCAACGTTCTCAAGATCTCCAAGACCACCGGTATCGAGAATTTAATTCACTGCAAAATCGGCGGTGTCATTTACCCATATTGCTCCCTCAATAACCTTCTTGATGAGGCTGCCAAAGCTCTTGCAGAAGAAGGGGAGGTCAATCTCAGTTACGGCGTCAAAGATGTCTACTACCCTCACCGTGTCTTAAGCGAATCCTCTAAGCGTATTCTCTTCTTAGCCAACTTCGAGAAGTGGGAATACGAGATCAAACACGCGAAGGATTATTCTTCGGAGATCGAA